>NZ_JBWKOU010000014.1:0-158128 GCF_059416245.1 Curvibacter sp. GW821-FHT09D12
TCAATTTGGAGACCTGACATGAGCCGTCGATTTGAAAACAAAGTAGCCATCGTGACCGGCGCCGGCTGCGTGGGCGCAGGCTGGGGCAATGGCCGTGCCATCGCGGTCCGCCTGGCCGAAGAAGGCGCGAAAGTGCTGGCGGTGGACCGTGACCGCGCCCGCCTGGACGAAACCCTGGAGCTGGCGGGCGATGCCCGCGCCTCCATCACCCCCTGGGTGTGCGACGTGACCAGCAGCGACAGCGTGGCCGCCATGGCCAAGGCCTGCATCGACACCTACGGCAGCATCGACATTCTGGTCAACAACGTGGGCGGATCGGCTGCCGGCGGACCGGTTGAACTGGCAGAGGAAACCTGGAACCTGCAAATCGACATCAACCTCAAAAGCGTGTTCCTGACCTGCAAGCATGTGCTGCCGACCCTGATTGCCAAGAAGAGTGGCTCGATCGTCAACATCGCTTCGACCTCCGGCCTTCGCTTCACGGGCAGTGCCCAGGTCGCCTATGCAGCCACCAAGGCCGGGGTGATCCACCTGTCGCGAGTGGTGGCGGTTCAACATGCCCCCGACGGTGTGCGCGTCAACTCGGTTGTACCCGGTCAGCTGCACACGCCCATGGTCGAAACCCGGCTGGCCAAACAGCGCACCGGTGGCGACGTGGACGCTTTGCTGGCCCAGCGCCTGAAGCGCATTCCACTGGGCTTCATGGGCGATGGTCGCGACACGGCCAGCGCTGTGCTGTTCCTGGCCAGTGACGACGCCCGCTTTGTGACCGGGACCGAACTGGTGGTCGACGGCGGCATGACGGCTCGTTGCGACTGACCCCTGCATGACCGCATAAAAAGAGACAAATCGATATGTTCAAGAAGATGATGACCGTCACGGCGGTGCTGCTGGCACTGACACCCCTGTGGCCAGCCCACGCCCAGAACAAGACCACCCGGATCGTGGTGTCGTTCACGGCCGGCGGGCCGGTCGATGCCGTGGCACGCACAATCTCCGAGCGCCTGGGCAAAGAGCTGGGCCGAACCGTGCTGGTGGACAACAAGCCCGGTGCCAATGGCGCCATCGGCGCCACCGACGTGATGAAATCACCGGCCGATGGCAGCACGCTCTGGTTCACCAGCGTGGGGGCCGCCGCCATCAATGGCGGCTTGTATGAAAAGCTGCCCTACAACTTGGCACGTGACTTCACCCCCGTGTCTCTGGTGGCCAACAACGTCGAGCTGATGGTGACCTACGCGAACAACCCGGCGAAGGACGCCGCCGAATTCATCGCCAACAGCAAGCGTCAATCCAGCCCCACCCCATTCGCCTCGACCGGGACCGGCAGCATCCCGCACCTGGCCATCGAACAGTTGGTGGATGCCACCGGCGCCAAGCTGCTTCACGTGCCCTATAAAGGGGCCGCGCCCGCCATCACCGACCTGATGGGTGCCCAGGTCAGCGGCCTGTTTGGCGACGTGGCTGGACTGCTGCCGGCCATCAAGGGCGGCCGCCTCAAGCCCCTGGGGCTGGCGTCCAGCAAGCGGCACCCGGCCCTTCCCGATGTCAAGACATTGGAAGAGCAAGGCATCAAAGGCATCGACACCAACAATTGGTACGCCCTGTTTGCGCCAGCCAAGACCCCTCCCGAGGTGGTTGATGCGATCAACAAGGCCTTGCGCACGACGTTGGCAGACCCGGCCATCCGAGACAAGTTGCTGAAGGCCGGCACCGAACCGGCCCCCTCCACGCCTCAGGAGCTGGCCGTCCTGCAGAAGAAAGACGCGGACAAATGGGCCGCGCTGATCAAGGCCAAGAACATCAAACCCGACTGACCGCCGCCAGACTGAAAGAAACTGTCCCATGACCCACATTCGAGTTCCCCTGGTCACCCCCGGCACCCGCCCTGAGCTGGCCGAAGTCGAAGGCCGCATCCTGGCCGAGCGCGGGCGCATCTCCTTGCTGTACCAGGTCTTGCTCAACAGCGGCCCCATCGCCTCGGGGTGGGAGCGCATGTTGACCGCCGTGCGCAATCAAACCAGCATCCCCGCCGACCTGCGCGAGCTGATCATCCTGCGCGTGGCAGTCTTGAACCAGGCCACGTTTGAATTCGATGCCCACATTCCCCACGCAGAGAAGGCCGGCGTGAGCAGCGAGAAAATCGCGGCCAACCGCAGCCCTGTTCTGTCGGGGGTGTTCACCCCCCTGGAGCACCTGGTGCTGGAACTGGCCGACGCCATGACCCGCGACATCACTGTGCCGGCCGCTCTGATGGCGCGCATTCAGACCCACTTTGACGCCCAGGGCACGGTGGAGCTGGTGGCCACTGTGGCGGCCTACAACATGGTCTCGCGCTTGTTGGTGGCCCTGAACGTCGAACACTGAACCCGGCAAAGGCCCTCCCATGTCACAGCTCTGGCTTGTCAAACGCCCCCACTCCAGTGAATGGCCGTCCCAAGGGCTTGCAACGCCCATCGTGCGCGCCTGGAACGCCTTGGAGCAGGATCTGAGCTACCGCTACCTGAATGAACTGCCGCAATGGGTACAGGAGGACACGAACAACAGCGTGTTCTCGCTGCACACCCTGCAAACACTGCTGGGCAGCGCTGGCCAGCAGGTGGCAGGCTTTCACTACGTGGTGGAGACCGATGTGCTGCCCGACATGGAGGCCGAATTCAATGCCTGGTATGAGCAGGAGCACCTGCCCGGCCTGGCCTCGGTACCCGGCACCGTCAGGGCCGTGCGCTATCGACAGGAGTCCGGACGGCCACGCTACTTTGCCTGCTACGACCTGATTCACGCCGAAGTGCTGGGCAGCCCGGCCTGGTTGAAGGTGCGGGCCACCCCATGGAGCGACCGGGTCCGGCCTGCGTTTCGCAACACCCAAAGAACCCTGTTCAGGCGCGCGCCCTGAGGGCTCAGCGAAGGGGCCGCCATGGTGTGGCGCGGCCTTCGTGGCATGCCCGTCCCCACTTGCCACCCAGCTTCAGCCTCGTGCCTGGGCACATCCCAAAGAAGAGACATCCATGATCAACAAGATTGCGGCCTCCGTTGCCGAGGCACTGAGCACGGTCCAGGACGGCGCCACCGTTCTGATCGGCGGCTTTGGCACCGCCGGCATCCCCAACGAACTCATCGACGGCCTGATCGAGCATGGCGCTCGTGAGCTCACCGTGGTCAACAACAACGCCGGCAACGGCGATGCGGGCCTGGCCGCCCTGCTCAAGGCCGGTCGCGTGCGCAAAATCATCTGCAGCTTTCCGCGCCAGGCCGACTCGTTTGTGTTTGATGAGCTCTACCGCAGCGGCCGCATCGAGCTCGAACTGGTTCCCCAGGGCAACCTGGCCGAGCGCCTGCGCGCCGCAGGCGCTGGCGTGGGCGCTTTTTTCACCCCCACCGGCTTCGGCACCGAACTGGCCCGGAACCCCGACGGCAGCCCCAAGGAGACCCGCGTGATCAACGGCAAGCCCTATGTGCTGGAGTACCCCATCCATGGCGATGTGGCCCTCATCAAGGCCGAGCGTGGGGACCGCTGGGGCAACCTCTGCTTCAGAAAGGCCGCGCGCAACTTCGGCCCCGTGATGGCCACCGCCGCCCAACGCACCGTGGCCACCGTGCACGAGATCGTCGAGCTGGGCCAGCTGGACCCCGAGGCCATCGCCACACCCGGCATCTTCGTCTCGCACATCGTGAAGATCGAGCGCACCGCCACTCAGGCCGGTGGCTTCAAAGCCGCCCTTTGAACCCGAGGACATCCCCCATGAGCCCCTACACACGACGCAGCAAAGACGAGCTCGCCCGCCGCGTGGCGCAAGACATCTTCGACGGTGCCTATGTCAACCTGGGCATCGGCCAGCCCACCCTGGTGGCCAACCACCTGCCCGCCGGCATCGAGGTGGTGCTGCACAGCGAGAACGGCATCCTGGGCATGGGCCCGGCACCGGCCCCTGGTCAGGAGGACTACGACCTCATCAACGCCGGCAAGCAGCCGGTCACCCTGCTGCCGGGCGGCGCCTTCTTTCACCATGCCGACAGCTTTGCCATGATGCGTGGCGGCCACCTCGACATCTGTGTGCTGGGCGCCTTCCAGGTGTCGGCCAACGGCGACCTGGCCAACTGGAGCACGGGCGAGGCCGGCACCATTCCGGCCGTGGGCGGGGCCATGGACCTGGCCGTGGGCGCCAAGCAGACCTGGGTGATGATGGACCTGCTGACCAAGCAGGGGGCCAGCAAGATCGTGCCGGCCTGCACCTACCCGCTCACCGGCGTGGCCTGCGTGAAGCGCATCTACACCGACCTGGCCACGCTGGCCTGCACGCCCCAGGGGCTGAAGCTGATCGACATGGTGCCGGGCCTGGCGCACGCCGAGCTCGAGCGCCTGATCGGCCTGCCCATCCAGGCCTGATCGTCAAGCCACTGAACAAGGTACCCCATGACCCAAGCTTATATTTGCGATGCGATTCGCACCCCTTTCGGTCGCTATGGCGGCGCCCTCAGCAGCGTTCGTGCTGATGATCTGGGAGCGATCCCGCTGCGCGCGCTGATGAGCCGAAACCTGACGGTGGATTGGTCGCGTATCGACGATGTGATCTTTGGATGTGCCAACCAAGCCGGCGAAGACAACCGCAACGTGGCGCGCATGTCCAGCCTGCTGGCCGGCCTGCCGATGGCGGTGCCAGGGAGCACCATCAACCGCTTGTGCGGCTCGGGCCTGGATGCCATCGGCACTGCGGCACGCGCCATCAAGTCGGGCGAAGCCCAGCTCATGATCGCGGGCGGCGTGGAGAGCATGAGCCGCGCGCCTTTTGTGATGCCCAAAGCCGAGTCGGCCTTCTCGCGGGCCAACGCGGTCTATGACACCACGATCGGCTGGCGCTTCGTGAACAAGCTCATGAAGCAGCTGTACGGCGTGGACTCCATGCCGGAAACCGCCGAAAACGTAGCCACCGATTTCAAGATCGGCCGCGAAGCCCAGGACCAAATGGCCCTGAACAGCCAATTGCGCGCCGTGGCGGCCCAGCAAGCCGGGCACCTGGCACGGGAGATCTGTCCGGTGCAGGTCCCTCAGAAGAAGGGCGACCCCATCATGGTCGAGCACGATGAACACCCTCGCTCGACCAGCCTGGAAGCGCTGGCCCGGCTCAAGGGGGTGGTTAGGCCCGACGGCACCGTGACGGCCGGCAATGCCTCCGGGGTCAATGACGGGGCCTGCGCCTTGCTACTGGCCAGCGAAATGGGCGCCAAGCTGCACGGCTTGACCCCTCGGGCCAGGGTGATCGGCATGGCCACGGCGGGCGTCGCCCCGCGCATCATGGGCTACGGCCCCACCCCCGCGGTGCAGAGGGTGCTCGTTCAGACCGGGTTGACGTTGGAACAGATGGACGTCGTCGAGCTCAATGAAGCCTTTGCGGCACAGGGCCTTGCCGTGTTGCGCGGGCTTGGCATCAGCGATGAGGATGCCCGCGTCAATGCCTGGGGTGGTGCGATTGCCTTGGGTCACCCTTTGGGGGCCTCCGGTGCGCGCCTGGTGGCGACGGCCATCAACCGTCTGCATTTCACGGGCGGGCGGTATGCGCTTTGCACGATGCGCGTCGGGGTTGGGCAAGGCATCGCCGTGGTACTGGAGAGGCAGTAACCCTGGCCGGCGTTGGGCCGCTTGCCAGGGGGCGTGGGCTTGTGTGGATGGTTCACCACCGGGTGGCACAAGCCAGAGCGCCTCTCACTGGCCGTCAGGCCCCGTCATGTCCAAGGCCGCCACGATCTCTTCCTTCAAACGCATCAGGCAAGGGCCAAACTCCTTGGCAACTTCCCGCATGGAACTGGAGGTGGAGAGGCTCATGTTCAACACCAGCACCTGGTACCCCTCTACCGCAAGAGGTGTCGCCACCGCCACCACCTCGGGTTGCCACGAGGCGACACAAAAGCCATGTTTTTCATGATGCTTCAATGCCCGATCGACCTGCTGGCTGGCCTCTTGCCAGGACGAAGGTCGGAGCATGGAAATGCGCTGCAAGACGCCCTCACGGGCGCCATTTTCCAGCGAGCACAGGTAGGCAAACCCCAGCGAGGTCAATTCGATAGGCACCCGCTGCCCTGCGACCACGCTGCGCAAGGCGACTTTCTTGTTGTACCGGACAGACTCAAGGTAGACCATCTCATCGCGATCAGGCACGGCCAGGCCCACATTGATCCGAAGGTGCTCTGCCGTCTTGCGCATCAACGGGGCGGCCACCTGCATGGCGAGGGAGCCCGAACGCATGGCATGGGCCAAGCTCAAGACCAGAGGGGCCAGGCGGTAGGCGCGCTGCGAACGATCATGCTGAAGCAGCCCCCCTGAGACCAGGGTCTGGGTCAGCCGGCTCACGGTCGCACGCGAGAGACCGGTGCGTTCAGCGATTTCGCCGTTGCCAAGAAGGTCCGCACCGGGCCGAAAGGCACGCAGGATCTCGATGCCCCGCTCCAACGACCGGTTGAGAACTGGGTCTTCATGGTGGCCCTTGCGACCCTCCATGGGCAGGTCAGTCGTCATCTCAGAACCTCCATTATTTCCAACCATTGGAAATTGGTGGGTGCAATTCTAAGCCCATGCAGCTACGCTTCAAAGCCATCAGCCCGCTTGTGCGCCCTCTCCCGGAACGCCAGGCACAGGGCCTATAAAGGAGACAAGAGACATGAACAAACCCCTGTTCTGCGTCGCCAAACGACGCAGCATGACGCTGGCCCTCACGGCATCCATTGCCTGCCTGGTGCCCGCCCTGGCCTGGGCCGGCTACCCTGAGCGCCCGATACGCATCGTGGTGCCCTTCGCGCCCGGCGGCGGCACGGATCTGGTGGCTCGCTCGATGTCCGTGCCCATGGGGCAGGACCTCGGTCAATCAGTGATCATCGACAACAGGCCTGGCGGCGCCACCATCATCGGAACCGATGCCGTGGCCAAGAGCGCCCCCGACGGCTACACCCTGGTCATGGCCACTCTGGCCCACGTGGTCAACCCCAGCATCCAGTCGAAGCTGCCGTATGTGTACGAGAAGGCGTTCACGCCGGTGATGCTGGTGGGGGTGTCACCCAACGTGCTGGTGGTCAACGCCAAGAGCCCCTTCAAGACCGTACAGGACATCATCAACGCGGCCAAAGCCAGCCCTGGCAAGCTGTCGTTCGCCTCACAGGGGGCGGGAACGTCGGCGCATCTTGCGGGCGAGTTGTTCAAGAACCTCAGCAACACCCACATCCTGCACATCCCCTACCGCGGCGCCGGGCCCGCGCTCACAGATTTGATGGGCGGGCAGGTGGACATGATGTTTGCCACGGCCTCCGCCGTCGGCAACCTGGTCGAAAGCGGCAAGTTGCGCGCCATTGCAGTGACCACCGAAACACGGTCCAAGGCCCGCAACCTGGCCAATGTGCCCACCATTGCCGAGAGTGGCGTGCCGGGCTACGTGGCAGACAGTTGGTACGGCCTGTTTGCCCCGGCAGGCACGCCCAAGGACGTCATCACCCGCCTCAATGCCGCCGCCAACAAGGCTGTACAGACTGAATCCTTCAAGAAGCAACTCGAGAACGAGGGCCTGGTCATCAAAGGCGGCCTGCCCCAGGACTTCGATGCCTACGCCAAACGCGAAGAGATCCGTTGGCGCAAGGTTGTGAAAGACAACAACATCACCGCAGATTGAGAACCAGCTTCGAGGACCCCACCCATGAACTTCCAATACCTTGAAATGCAGCAAGCCAACGGCATTGCGACCCTGGCACTGAACCGCCCCGACAAGCGCAACGCCATGAGCGACGACATGCGCTCCGAATTCATCGAGGCCCTGGAATACGTCAGCAGCACGCCGTCCATCCGCGCCTTGGTGCTGACCGGAAATGGCAAAGGCTTTTGCGCCGGCGGCGACATCGCAGGCATGCAGCGGCGCATGAACGCGCCCGCTGGCGAAGTGGGCTTCAATGGCTGGAAGCGCCAGCAGCGTGTGCACCATACCCAAGCGCTGCTGCACACCATGCCCAAGCCGACGATTGCAGCCGTCAATGGCGCAGCATCGGGCCTGGGGGCCGATACGGCGCTGGCCTGTGACTTCATCATCGCCAACGAGTGGGCCGACTTCAGCTGGTCCTACATCCACCGGGGCATCATCCCGGATGGCGGTGGCATGTACTTCCTGCCGCGCCGCATCGGACTGCCCAAGGCCAAGGAATTGATCTTCACCGGCCGCAAGGTGAATGTGGACGAGGCACTGGCCCTGGGCATCGTCGATCGCAAGACAAGCGCTGAGCGACTGCTGGAAGAAGCCCAGGCCTGGGCGACCGAACTGAGCCAGGGGTCGGCCACCGCGCTGGCCCTGGGCAAGACCATCTTGAACCAGAGTTTCGAGATGACTGCGCAGCAGGTCTTCGCCCAGGGCAGCCAGGCCCAGGGCATCTGCTACACCAGCACCGAGCACCGGGCCTCGGTGGAGGCCTTCCTGACCAAATCCGCCGTGAAGGAATGACCCATGAGCGCTATCGCACGACTCATTCGACCGCGCAGCGTGGCTATCATCGGTGCCTCGGCCGATGCCAGCAAGACCGCAGGCAGGCCGGTGTCCTACCTGCTCAAGCACGGGTATGCCGGCCGCATCTTCCCCGTGAACCCGAAGGTCAGCCACATCGGTGAACTCAAGTGCTACCCCGATGTGGCCTCGCTGCCCGAAGTACCCGATGTGGCCATCGTGCTGCTGGGCGCGGAGCGTGCCCATCTGGCCGTGCGCGAGTTGTCGGCACGCGGCACCGCGGCAGCCATTGTGCTGGCCAGCGGCTACACCGAAACAGGGGCTGTGGGCTCACGTCGTCAACAAGAACTGTTGGAGGCCGCAGGCCCCATGCGCCTGCTCGGACCAAACACCATCGGGCTGGTGAATCTGACGGACAAGATCGTGCTGTCGGCCACCGGTGCGCTGGAGATGGACACGTTTCCCGTGGGCTCGATCGGTGTGGTTTCACAAAGCGGGGGTATCCTGGGGTCGCTGCTGTCACGGGCCGCGGCACGGGGCATCGGCTTGTCAAAATTGATCTCGACCAGCAACGAGGTGGACCTCGAATTGGCCGACTTCATCGACCACCTGGTGGACGACGAGGCCACCAAGGTGATCGCCCTGTACATCGAGACGGTGCGCAACCCGGCCAAGTTTCGGGCGGCTGCCTTGCGCGCCGCGGCGGCAGGCAAGCCCATCGTGGCCTTCAAGATCGGACGCTCCGAAGCCGGTGCCCAGGCCGCGGTGTCGCACACCGGCGCCATGGCAGGAGCCGATCGCATGTACGACGCACTGTTCAAACAAGTGGGGGTGATCCGTGCCGACACCTTTGCTGACCTGCTCGACATCCCAGCAGCCTTGCAGACCGGGCGCCGGCTGGCTGGCCGGCGGGTAGCCATCCTGACCTCCACCGGTGGCGCCGGGACCCTGGTATCCGACGATCTGGGCATGGCGGGTTTCGAGACACCGGCCCCCGATGCAGCCACCGCACAAGCCCTGCGTGACCTGCAAACAGGCGACCATGCGGTGCTGGACCGCAACCCGATCGATGTGACCCTGGCCGGACTGCGCCCCGATCTGCTGCGGGGCGCCATCAAGACACTGCTGACCAGCCCGAGCTATGACGCCCTCGTGATCATCGTTGGCTCGTCCAGCCTGGCCATGCCCGAACTGATGGCCGGCGCGATCCAAGACTGCCTGCCCCTGTCTGACAAGCCCATCATGGCCTACGTCAGCCCCCATGCGCCGGACGTGGCGGCCCTGCTCACCCAGCGCGGTGTGCCGGCCTTTGCCGCGGCAGAGAGCTGCACCTCGGCACTGACCGCCCTGCTCCACCGAACCATGTGGCAGGCGTCGGATGCGAACACGGTGGCCGCAGCGCCGGTGCCCGTGGACGACCTGCCCGGCGGCTCACTGGATGAAGCGCAAGCCAAGGTCTTGTTCGCCCGGTTCCGGGTCCCCTGCGCACCAGAAAGAGTGGTCAGCACACCGGCACAGGCGCAAAGCGCGGCCCTGGAGCTGGGCGGCCGGGTGGTGCTGAAAATCCTCTCCGCCGAAATCACTCACAAGAGCGACGTGGGCGGCGTGGCCACCAACCTGAGCCCCGACACGATTGGCGAGCGCCTGGCGTCCATGACCCAGCAGGTACTGGCCCACACCCACAAGAAGCCCGAGCGCTTTCTCGTCCAGCAAATGGTCAGCGGGGGAACCGAGCTGATTCTGGGGACCAGCCGCGACGCCCTGGGCACCGCCATCCTGCTGGGCATGGGGGGGGTGACGGCGGAGCTTTTCAAGGACACCTGCCTGCGTCTGCTGCCCCCGCAAGGCGGCTTGAGCCGCACAGAAGCCCTGAGCATGGCCCGTGAACTGAAGACCTGGCCGCTGCTCGATGGCTACCGCGGACGCCCCAAGGCAGACGTCGAAGCCCTGGTGGAGGCGATTGTGGCGTTCTCGAACATGGCGGCCCAACTCGGCGATCGCCTGCTGGAGGCCGAGATCAATCCCCTCTTCGTCCTGCCCCAAGGCCAGGGGGTGAGGGCGGCCGATGGCGTGGTCGTGCTGGCAGCATGACCCCCGAGGCCGCAGCCCAAGCGGGGCCACTCTGGCCTCTCTGGAGCCCATGGAGCCTGTGTTGCGCCAGCAACCTGGCGCCTGTCGTGCCCTTCAAGCCATGACAGGCGACGCACTCACCAGCCGGGCATGGCTTGATGCTCTGGCCGCCATCGGGCAACGCCATCGCGTCGAGCTGGATGGCCGCGCCATGATCTGGCGCCGCTGGGGCAGCGGCCCCCCTGCGGTGTTGCTGCACGGTGGCCACGGATGCTGGATGCATTGGGCACGCAATGTGATCGCGCTGGGCACCCGGCACACGGTGTGGGTTCCCGACCTGCCGGGCTTTGGGGAATCCGATCTGCCCGCGCAACCCTCGCTGGAGGCGGTAGCACAGATGACCCGGCAGACTTTGGGCGCTCTGCTCCCCGAGTCCACGCCGATCACCTTGGTCGGGTTCTCGTTCGGTGGCCTGGTCGCGGCCCAGGTGGCGGCCCTGAGGCCTGCCGTCCCTCGGCTGGCCCTGCTGGGCCCTGCCGGCCACGGCGGCCCCAGGCGCCCCAAGGGCGACCTGTTGCCCTGGCGGCCAGCGCTCAAGACCCAGGACCACGAGGCCCTTAGCGCCGTGATGCGCCACAACCTGCTGATGCACATGGTTCATCAAGCCTCGCAGGTCGACGATCTGGCATTGACGATTCACACCAACGCCTGTACCCACACACGCTTGCGCAGCAAGCCCTTGTCCCGAGCCGCTGGCTTGTCGGATCTGCTCGCCAGCTACAGCGGCAGGTTGCTGCTGGTCTGGGGCGAACACGATGTGACCGCCGATCCACTGACCGTCATGGAACGGCTCAACACCCGCCGCTCAGCCTGCACTGCACACACCCTGGAAGGGGTGGGCCACTGGGTTCAGTTCGAGGCTGCAGAACGATGCAACGGCTTGCTCAACGACTGGCTGCAGGCCCCCACCCTTCAGGAGAAATAAGATGTACGCAACCCAACGGCTTGCACAAGCAGCCGTGTCGCTGCACCTGCACCCACTACCCGCCCACGTGCTGCACCACGCCAAGCGGGCTGTGATTGACTGGTATGCCTCCCTGTACCCAGGCCTGAGCGTGGCGCCTGTTCCCCAGTTGGTCGATGTGCTCAGCGAAGACCTGGACCGAGGCTCATCCTGGGTGGGGGTCGGCCGCAGCGCCACCGCCAAAGCGGCAAGCCTTTTGAATGGCACAGCCGCCCATGCCGCCGAGGTCGACGACAGCTTCCGCGAAGCGATGTACCACCCCGGCGCGGCCACCATTGCAGGCGCTTTGGCGGCAGCGCATGAGCGCCATGCCACGGGCCTGCAGTTTCTGCGCGCGGTGGTCACGGGCTACGAGGTCTCGACACGGATCGGCGTTGCCATGGGCCGTCCCCACTACACCCACTGGCACAACACCGGGACCATCGGCACCTTCGGTGCCGCTGCTTCAGTGGGAACCCTGCTGCAACTCGACGAAGCCGGCATGGCCCATGCGCTGGCGACCGCGGCCACCTTTGCAGCCGGGCTGCAGCAGGCGTTCAGGATGGACTCGATGTCCAAACCCCTGCACGCCGGACGCGCCGCCGAGGCCGGCTTGCTGGCAGCACAGCTGGCGGCCCGGGGCGTCACCGGATCGCTGGACGTGCTCGATGGCGAGGCAGGCCTGGGGGCCGCCATGAGCGAAGGGGTGGATTGGTCGCTGGTGGCCAGCACGCTGGGCCAGGACTTCCACATCACCCGGCTGACCTTCAAGAACCACATCGGCTGTGGGCACACCTTCGCGGCCATTGATGCGGCGCTGGAACTCAGGCAACAGCACGCCTGCCGGCCCGACGAGATCGCCGAGGTTCATGTGGCCACCTACAAGCCGGCCTTGGACATTGCGTGCTACCTGCAGCCTACCACGCTCAACGAGGCCCGGTTCAGCCTGAGCTATGTCGTCGCCACGGCCTTCACCCATGGCAGTGTGCGTCTGGCGGCCTACGAGGCCGATCGGGTCGACCACCCCGAGACCCGGGCGCTGATGCAACGCACCACGGTCAGCGTGGACCCGGCCCTGGACGCAGCTTTTCCGGCCCAGCGCGCAGCCCGTGTCACGCTGGTCATGCGGGACGGCACACGCCTTGAACACCTGCAAGCCAACCGCAAGGGCGACCCTGAGCTGCCTTTGAGCGACCAGGAACTCAACGACAAGTACCTGGAGTTGGCCAGCCCCGTCATCGGGCAGGCCAGCGCACAGGCCCTGCTGACGCAACTTTGGCGCCTGGACGAGTTGGCCGTGCTGCCACGCTGAACCCCATGCCACCGGGCCAGCTCATGCGCCCGAAGCCTGGCTTTCAGGCGATCTGAGCGGCCGCCTCCCCATCGCCTTGCAACAGCCCGCGACGCGATCTGCCTAGCCACGCCGGATCGCTTGCTTGCAGCCCCCTCAAAGCACCTCATGAACATAGCTTCAAATCCAGAGATGGCGGCAACCGATGCATCGCGGCCTGCGCAGAGAATGTCGGCCGACAATGCCCGTCGCCGAGTGCTGATCCGCCTGGGCTCGGGCCTGAGCGGCGCAAGCACCCTGGCTTGGGCTGCGTTGCACAGCCCACCCGCCCGGGCCGTAGAGCCCTATCCGACAAGGGCTGTGCGCATCGTGGTGCCGTTTGCGCCGGGCGGTGGCACCGACGTCATTGGGCGTGCCTTGCTGGAGGGCATGCAGCAAGCCTTGGGACAGCCCGTCTTCATGGAGAACAAGCCGGGCGGCGGCACGGTCATTGGCTCAGACCTGGTCGCCAAGGCGGCCGCGGATGGCCACACCTTGTTGATGACCACCTCGGCCGTGGCGATCAATGCCTCCCTGGTGCCCAGGTTGCCGTACAGCACCGAGCACGATTTGAAAGGCATCAGCCTTATCTGCCGCGGCCCCAATGTCGTGGTCACACACGCAAAGAGCTCCTTCAAGACCTTGACTGATGTCATATCGGCCGCTCGATCTTCCCCTGGAAAGTTGAGCTACGCGTCTTCCGGCAACGGCTCGGCCGTCCACCTGGCTGCAGAGTTGTTCAAGAGCATGGCAGGCGTGGACATCACCCACGTGCCCTACCGAGGCGCAGGCCCGGCGTACACCGATCTCATGGGCGGCCAGGTCGACCTGTTGTTCGGCACTGCCGGAGGGGTCGCCAAGTTTGTCGAGGCGGGCAAGATGCGGGCCTTGGCGGTGACCTCGGTGCAACGCAGCACCACACCCCTCTACCAATCAGTCCCCACGGTCGCGGAGACCCTGCCAGGTTTCGAAGCCGAGGTGTGGTACGCCCTGCTGGCGCCGGCCGCCACCCCGGAGGCCACCCTCAACCGCGTGTACGAAGCATTGCAGAAGGCCGCTCAAACTCCAGCCTACGTGGCCAAACTGGCCAAGGAAGGGCTTCGGCTTGCGATGGCCCCACCGGCGCAAACCCAGCGCTTTCTGGAAGCGGACATCGCCCGATGGCGGAAAGTGGTTGTCGAAGGCAAGGTCACATTGGATTGAATTGCGCCCATGCAAAGGCCGCTCAGCCCCTGGCAGCGGAGGCCCAGAATCCGTTTTTCATTCACCCCCACAATTTCCATCAAATGGAAATACGGCATGGTGCAGAAACAGACCAGCACCTAAGCTACTCAAGCCCTGAGCAGCCACTGCAAAGGGCTTGCGCCCCCGGCTCTGCACCCTGTGCCTGTGCCGGGTTCAGTGCAGTGCACAGCACCAACCCGCCGTGACCGAACCAACCCAAAACCGAGATCGATGGATCCAAGGAGATAAACAGATGAAAAGCCCAAACAGCCTCAAAACAGCTTCGCTGCTGGCATGCCTGTTGGCCGCCCCGCATAGTCATGCACAGAGCTCGGTGACCCTTTACGGGATCATGGATGCAGGTGTTCGGACGGCTTCCGGCCTGGATCCATCCAACGTTCGCTCCGCCGGCAACGCCAACATGGTGAACAGCGGTATCAACACCACCAGCCGTCTGGGCTTTCGCGGCACCGAAGATCTGGGCGGCGGGCTTTCCGCCCTGTTCTTTCTGGAGTCGGGCCTGAACATCAACAACGGCACCACCTCCAACACCAGCAAGTTCTTTGACCGAGGCTCGTTTGCGGGCCTGAAGGGTGACCTGGGAACACTGACTGTCGGTCGACAAAATACCTTGCTGTCCGATGCCATCTTCCCGGTCGACCCATTGGCCACCCGCTTTGCAGGCTTGAACCCCAACGTGGCGCTGTCGGCCTTGAGCGCCCACCAACTGGGTGCCGAGTACGGCGCCTCGGGTTCCAGCACGGGCACTTATCGCCTCGACAACTCGGCGAAATACGCCTACAGCTTTGGCAATACCACGGCCCGCGTGATGCACGCGTTCGGCAACCAGGCCGACAGCAACAGCAAGCTGTCTTCCAATGGGGCCAGCCTGGACTACAGGAGCAACGTGCTTCAGGCCACCGTGGCTTACCACCAGTTCAAGACAGCCACCAACCTGACGCTCAATGGCTTTGTCAGCGGGATTGCCGTGCCTGTGGCAGCCGGCAAGCTGAACATCACCTACAGCGGCCACACAGCTGACACATCGACCACCGCGAAGACGACCAACAAGATTCTGGGCCTGGGCGGCTCCTGGCCACTCACGCCGCAGTTGGACCTGCTGGTCAGCCATTACCGGGTGAACCGCTCGCGTACAGCGAATGCCGACGACGGCTACAACCGCACCATCGCGTTCCTCGAATACAAGTTGTCGAATCGGTCCCTGGTCTACCTTGAAGCCGACAGCACGCAGTGGAAGAATGCCTATCAGGGCGCTGGCCTCAAGAGCAGCAGCACCGGCTTGTCCGCGGGTATCAAACACACATTCTGAGACACCCACGCAGCCTCAAACGGACAACGACCGCTTATGAGGAAACGGCGTTAGGACCGCCAACGCCAGTTGCTCGGCGCTGGCCAAGGGCTGCCCAGCCATCAGGGCATGGCGGGGTTCATGACCTCCACGAGCCTCACCCAGTCCCCCGGCCCAGCGGCTGATGTCAACATCGGTCGCTTCGTCGACCGAGCCAATCACATGGCGAACGCCCTCAACGCGCGCTGGCACCCCCATCAATCGGGATGACCGCACCGGTCATGTAGCTCGACGCTGGCGACGCCAGCAGCAGGGCCAGCCCTTTGATCTCCTGCGGGTCGGCCATCCGGCCCATGGGAATGTGCGTGCGCATGCGCTCGACGCTTTCCGGCAGCCGCAGGCGGCCACCATTGAGCTCGGTGGCAAACGGGCCCGGGGCAATCGCGTTGACCAGCACGTTGTGCGGTGCCAGCTCGACCGCGGCCTGGCGCACCAGGTTGTTGACGGCGGCCTTGGACGCGATGTACGCGTAACCCGAGAGCGACTCCGAACGCAGGCCTGCGATCGACGAGGTGACGATGATGCGCCCGCTTTTGCGAGGCTTCATGTGCCGGACGGCGGCGCGCAGGGTGCTCATGACGCCTTGCAGATTGACTTGAAGCACACGGTCCCACGCAGCCAGATCGATGTTCTCCAACTGGCCGGCGCTCACGATGAAACCCCGGCCCGCACTGATGCCGGCATTGGCAAAGACGCAGTCGATGGGCCCCTCGGCCGCCATGTTGTCGACGACCCGATCCACGGCGGCAGCATCGCCGACATCCAGGCCGACACAGCTCAGGTCTGGATGACGGGTCTTCAAACGCTGCGCCTGGGCCTGCAGCAAATCCAGATTCATGTCCGACATGAGCACCTGGGCCCCGGCTTCGAGCATCGCCTCCGAAATGGCCAGGCCAAGGCCACTGGCGGCGCCGGTGACCAGGACATGCTTGCCGCTGAGATCAAAAAGAGAAGGGAAACGCATGATGGCAGGCTCCGGTTCAGTTTTTCTTGAGAGGAATGAGGCTTTCCCAGTGCTCGGCGGCCTCGATCATGTAGTGCACGTGCAAGGTGACGCTCTGGAAGAACCACTGGCCCTGCAAGCGTACGTACTCGTCGTCGAAACGACCCACGACATAAAAGCTCTTGCCATCGCGCACGGGGCGACCATCGAGGTAGCTGTAGCCGGTTCCGCGGTCGCCATCGACCTCGACCATGTGGTTGTGAATGAACTGGCGGGCGGTCTGAACTGGAAAGGATGCAAAAAAGGCCTGGATGTTGTCCCGTCCCTGGACGGCAGGCCGACCGCCATAGGCGACGGTGGCGTCGGGGGCGAACAGCTCATGGAGCCTGGGTCCCTGGTCTTCGTTGACCAGTTCGTGGTAGCGGGCGCGCAGGGCCTGGATGGCCTGGATGCTTTCAAGGCGCTCCAGTCGGGCCAGCAGCATGGCATAGCGATCGGCAGGTTCTGACGGGGTGGCGTTGGTCGGGTGGGTCAAGGCAGGTTCTCCTGGTGGATGTGTCGATGGTCGGCAAGAATTTTTTCGGCACGCTGCGCCACAGACGCGGCGGTGTGTGCATGGGGCAGCACATAAAAGCGCCGGCTCCGAATGGCTTCGAGCGTGAGGCGGGCCACATCGGCCGCGCCGATGGGCGAGGCCGCCATGCCGGCTCGCACACGCTCCTCGTGCAGGGCACGGGTGGGGCCGGCCGGCCCCAGGTCAGTCGGTCGATTGCGGCCCGACGCATGGATGCCGGTCGGCAGCAGCGAAGGGCACAGCACCGAGACCCCGATGGCCGCGCCGACCAATTCGAGATCCTTGGCCAGGCATTCCGAAAAGCCGACCACCGCATGCTTGCTGGCGGCATACACGGCCGAGCCCGCCACCGACGCGAGGCCTGCGGCCGAGGCGGTGTTGACCACATGGGCAGCCCGACCAGCGCTCAGCATGCGTGGAACGAAGCTGCGCACGCCATGGACCACACCCAGCAGGTTGACGCTCAAGAGCCAATGCCAGTCAGCCTCAGTGGCCTCCCACGCACGTCCCAGCACGGCCACCCCGGCATTGTTGAAGAGCCAGTCCACACCACCCCACCGATCCCAGGTGGCGTTGGCCAGGGCTTCAACCTCGTGGGCCTGAGCCACATCGCAAAGGCGGGCCAGGCAAGGCGTGCCCAGCGCGTCCAGCAGGGCCTGGGTCTGGGCCAGCGGGGCGGGCTCGACATCGGCGATGACGACGGCCATGCCCTTGCGCGCGCAGGCCAACGCCAGCTCGCGCCCGATGCCACTTCCTGCGCCAGTGACCACGGCGACGGATAAGTGGCTCATTCGAGGCTCGCCCCGGACCGGCGGATGATCTCGGTCCATTTGCTGGCTTCACTGATCACAAAGGCCTGAAACGCCTCGTGGGGCATGCCAAGGCGCACGCTGGAGACGGCGTCAAAGGCGGCCTGGACCTCGGGCATGGCCATGACCTTGCCAACCTCGTCGGAGAGGCGCCGGACGACAGCGGCTGGCGTGTTGGCCGGGGCAAATACGCCCCCCCAACTGAGGGCCTCCACCGCCGCATAACCCGATTCGATCATGGTGGGAACCTCCGGCAGCGCCCGCACCCGGCTGGGGCTGGTCACGGCGATCGCATTGATCTTCTGATCACGGATGTGGGCACGCGAGGTCTGGACAAAGTCGAACATGGCATCGACGTTGCCCGCGATGAGGTCGATGATGGCCGCCGAGGTGGACTTGTAGGGCACGTGCGTGAAACGTGCGCCGGTCATGGTCTGGAGCAGCTCCAGACACAGATGGCCCGAGGTCCCGTTGCCTCCCGAGCCGAAATTCAGTTTGCCCGGGTTCCTTTTGCCGTACTCGATCAGGTCGGACACGCTGCGTAACTTGCGCGCCGGGTTGACCACCAGCACATTGGGATTGCCGGCCAGGCCATGGACGGCCACAAAGTCTTTGACCGGGTCGTAGCGGATGGTCTTGTAAAGGGCACTGTTGGTTCCCTGGGTGCCCTGGGTACCGATCAGCAGGGTGTAGCCATCAGGCGCCGCCCGGGCCACATACTCGGCACCGATCGAGCCGCTGACACCCACGCGGTTGTCGACGATGATGGGCTGACCCAATCGGGCGCTCAGCTCACGCGCGACCAGGCGTGATTGCACATCGACCACGCTGCCGGCCGAAAACGGCACGACCAGGGTGATGGGCCGCTGGGGGTAGTCGGCCTGAGCCTGCGACCTGGGCGAGAGGGCCATCGCGCTCAACGAAAGCAGCGTGGCACGGCGATTGATCATGGGTTTGTCTCCTTTTTTCGAGCACGCCCTCTGCGGGGCGTGCGCCTGACACAAGGGCTCGCCACCGAGCCCCACAGTGGGGGCTCAGACCATGGCGAAGCCGCCAGAGGCGCCCAGGGTCTGACCGGTGATGAAAAGCGCCCGCTCCGAGGCCAGGAAGGCGACCACACCCGACACATCGTCGGGTCGCGAGAGCCGGCCCACGCCCTTGGAGATGGGGTAGGCGTTGAGCATCTTGCCCAGCAGTTCGTTGTTCTCGACGGTGGCGTGGATGCTCAGCGGACCGTCCTTGATGCCCTCGTGCGAGACCGCGCCCAAAGCCACCGAATTGACCGTGATGGCGTGGCGACCGTGCTCACGCGCCAGGGCTTTGGCAAAGCCTGCAATGGCCGCCTTGGCCCCGGAGTAGACCGCCATGTTGGCCTCACCGATGCGGCCGGCCTCAGAGATGATGTTGACGATGCGGCCGTGCCTGGACTGGACCATGCCTGGCAACACGGCATGGCAGCAATGCAGGGTGCCGTAGACGTTGAGATTGACGATCTTGGCCCAGTCGGCCACGGGCATGTCGACAAATGGGGGGGTGCGTCCGCCCTTCTCGCGTCGCTCGGGAATGATGCCGGCGTTGTTCACCAGCACGGTGACCGCCCCCCCGAAATGCTGGGCAGCCTGGGCCACCATGGCCGCGACCTCTTCCTGCTGGGTGATGTCAGCCGGGGCAGCCAAGGCTTGACCACCAGCAGCGTGGATCTCTGCAGCCACGGCGTTGGCTCGCTCAGCGAACAGATCATTCACGACGACCCGCGCGCCCTCCGAGGCCAGTTCCAGGCAGATCTGTCGTCCGACCCCCTGGCCGCCTCCAGTGACCAGCGCGATTTGTCCGTTCAGTCCGAGTTTCATTTTTGATTTCCTGTCATGAGGTTGGTGGGTGGGCTCAACGCCCTTTGAATTGAGGCTCGCGCTTTTCAACAAAGGCACGCATGCCTTCGATGCGGTCCTCGCTGTCGACGACCATGGCGGAGGCATAGCGCTCGTACTCCAGGCCCGAGTCGAGATCGGTCTGCATGCCTCGATTGATGGCTCGCTTGGCAAACAGGACCGCCAGCGGCGGATGGCGGGCGATGCGCTGCGCCCAGGCCAGGGCGGTCGGCATCAGATCGGCGGGCTCGACCACACGGCTGACCAACCCATAGCGTTCGGCGGTGGCGGCATCGATCAGATCGGCCATGAACATCATCTCTTTGGCACGGGCCTCGCCGATCAGGCGGGGCAGACGCTGGGTCCCACCGGCGGCCGGGATGACGCCCAATTTGATCTCAGGGAGTGCGAAGCGGGCATGGGACGCCGCGATCCGGAGGTCGCAGCACATGGCGACCTCAAGCCCGCCGCCCAGGGCCACACCGTTGATGGCCGCGATGACGGGCTTCTCGAATTCCTCGATGTTGCGCAACAGGTCGTGCGTGGCCTTTTGACGCACGAAGTGCTCCGGCCCGCTCACCACCTCGTTGGCACGCTCCTTGATGTCGGCCCCGGCGCAGAAGGCCTTGTCGCCCTGGCCGGTGATGAGCACGGCGCGGACCTGCTCATAGTTGCGGGCCAGCCCGAAGAACGCGTGGGCGAGGTCCTGCTTCATGGTGCCGCCCAGCGTGTTCATGCGCTCGGGCCGATTGAGCGTGATGATGGCGACCCGCTCGCGCACCTCGTACAGCAGGGTGCCCAGATCTTGAATGTCGTCGTTTTTCATGCTGAGTTCTCGAAAAAGGGGGTGGGAACACTTCAACCTGCAGACAACACGTGGGCAATCGACACCGAGCCCAGCCCGATCATGTGGGCCATGCCCCAGCGGGCCTGGGGTTGCTGTCGGCCTTCGGCCTCGCCCCGCAACTGCCGGGTGATTTCCGCCAGTTGGCCAATGCCGGTCGGCCCCAGGGGGTGGCCCATGCCGATCAGCCCCCCTGAGGCATTGATGGCGCATCGGCCACCGATCTGTGAATGCCCCTGGGCCAGGAAGCGGGCCCCTTCGCCGGGATCGCAGACACCGATGGCTTCGCTGTAGAGCAGCTCCTCGACCGAGAAGGCGTCGTGCAGTTCCAGCAGGTCCAGCTCCTTGGCCGAGATACCGGCCTGCTCGCAGGCTGCACGGGCCGACAGTTGCACCAGATCGACGGCCGACTCGCCATAGCGGGTCTCCGGTCGCTCGCTGGCCGCGGTCGAAGCCCGCACCCGGATGCAGCGACGCGCATCCAGCCCCAGTCGGCGGATGGCCTGCCCGGACACCAAGATCAGCGCCGCCCCGCCCTCGCCACGAGGGCAGCACTGCTGCACGGTGAGGTCGCCCACCACCCGGGGTGAGGCCAGGACCTGCTCCAGCGTGCGGGGCTTGCGAAATTGAGCAAATGGATTGCGCGCGGCGTTGGCGTGGTTCTTGACTGCGACGTTCGCCATCTCGGCCACGCTGGCCCCCCGTTCGCGCAGGTATTGGCGAGCCATCATGCCGAACTTGACCGCCGGGATCGTGGCGGTTTCGCTCAACCGTTCCAGGCCGTCCTTGTTGGCGGCGCGGCGGCCGTCACCATGCTTGTCGACCCCAACCGCCAACACCACATCGCTGACACCCGTGGCGATTTCCATGCAGGCCTGACGAAACGCGAATGAACCGGAGGCCGACGCGTTCTCGACCTGGGTCACACTGAGCCCCGTGGAGCCGAGGTGCCGCAACATCACCCGGCCTGCAGCCATGCCGATGGAGGTGGTTCCCACATAAGCACTCTGCACGGCAGGCCAGCTCAGACCTGCATCTGCCAGGGCCGCCCTGACCGCCGTGAGACCCAGCGCGGTATAGGGTGTCTCTGAAGGAAACTGATAGGGATGCAGCCCGATGCCGGCGATGAAGACGCCACCGTTGGCATCAAGCCAATTGCCCGCCTGGTTCGAAGTCGTGCTCATTGCGACACCTCCTCTTGCATGGGCACGAAGCGGCAGGCATAGACGCCCTCGCCAGGCTCCATTTCGGCCACGGCCTTCAAGCGCATGCCGGGCTTCAGGACGCGCTCATCCGAGACTGCGATGACGCCCTCTTCGACCACCCCTTCGGCAAGCAGGATGTCGCCAGCAATGCTGGGGGTCGGCATGCCTGGCACCAGGGGGACATGCAGGGTGACGCATTCAAGCAAGGTGCCCTGCCCGGGCAGCAGCAGCTTGTCGGCTTCGTCGATCACGGCACCGCAGTGCATGCAGCCCGGCGCATTGGCCGGAAAGCTGAAGCCGCCGCAATGGCTGCAACGCGCGAAATAGAAGTTCAACGAACTTCCATCGTCGGCCAGGGTGTACAGCGACGGATGCAATGACTTGTAGAGGATTTGGGGTTCTGTCATGTGTTCAGGATGCTTGGGGAATGGATGAGAGGTCGGACCTGTCAATCGAGCTTGGCGCCGGATTGCTGAACGACGGCCCGCCAGCGCGTCAGTTCTGACTTCACAAAGGCGGCCAACTTGGCCTCTCGCAGGCCGGAGAGCGGAACGGTGCCGAACTTCTCGCCGCTCTGCAGCATCTCGGGGTGGACGATGACCTTGGCAATTTCATCGGCCAGTCTTTTGACGATGGCGGGGGGCGTCTTGGCCGCCACAAACACAGCAGACCAGACACTGGCCTCCGCATCGGCCAGGCCCAGTTCGGCCACGGTGGGGATGTCAGGCGAACCCGACAACCGGGCCTTTGAGGTCACGGCCAGCGGCTTCAACTTCTGCGCCTGCACAAAGGGCAGCACCACCGCCGGGTAGTCAAACATCAGGTCGAGATTGCCGGCCATCAGGTCGCTCAAGGCCGGCGCACTCCCTTTGTAGGGCACGTGGGTCATCTTGATCCCCGCCGCGGATTGAAAGAGCTCGGCGGTCAGGTGCGTCCCGGTCCCCGGCCCGGCAGAGCCGAAATTGAGCTTGCCCGGATTGGCCTTGGCGTAGGCGATCAGCTCGGGCACCGTTTTGAACGGGCGCGCCGGGTTGATCACCAGCATCAACGGCGCCTCCGACAAGGCGTGCACCGGCACGAAGTCGTTCAGCGGGTCATAGCGCACGTTCTTGTACAGCGCCAGGTTGGCCGCGTGGGTGCCTTGGGTTCCGTAGATCAAGGTATAGCCGTCCGCTGGCTGCCGCACCGCCGACTCCACCCCGATGGAGCCCCCCGCTCCGGGTCGGTTGTCCACGACAACCGCCTGCCCCAACTGGGCCGACAGCAGCTTGGCGATCAGCCGCGAGGTGCTGTCCGTGATGCCCCCCGCGGGAAAGGGCACCACCAAGGTGATGGGCCGGCTGGGCCAGGCATCACTGGCTGCGTGCAGGCCTCCACTGGCCAGCGCAGCGAGCGCCATGGCAAACAGATTTCGTTTTGAAAGGGCCATCGATGTCTCCTGTTTCTTGCTAAATTTATTCGATGGATCGTAGAATACACCGACATATCGTAGAACAGCAACAGCAAATTTACAGAGATCAGCAGGCACAAATCACAACAAATGACTTAACAAAGGGAATCTGATCGCCATACCCGCAGATATCATTCGTTGGTTACTACGAAATTTCGGAGAAATTCATGCCTACGATCGTTCCAGCCGCAGCCAGAACCATGTCCTTGCTAGAAGTCTTTGCCCGTGAGCGTCGGGAGCTGTCCAACTCGGACCTCGCGCGCTTGATGGACCTGCCCGAAAGCAGTTGCTCAGACCTGCTTCACACCCTGCATGAGCTGGGCTACCTGATGCGCACCGCCCGAACCCGGCGCTTCTATCCGACCGCTCGCCTGCTCACCGTGGCCAAAGGCATCGCCGCCGGGGATTCACTGTTTGCGGTCGCCACCGAAGCCTGCGAGCTGCTGCGCGACAAGACCGGCGAGACGGGCCTGTGTGGTCGGATCGAAGGCGGTGTCGTGAAAGTGCTGGCCTTTGCCGAAGGCACCCATCCACTGCGCTACGTGGACAACGTCGGCAACAAGATCGCCCTTCATGTCTCGGCACTCGGCAAGGCCGAGCTGGCCCTGGGAACGCCTGAAGAAGCGGCACGCCAGCTTCGACTGAAGCCGCTCAAGCAGATCGCCAAAGGCACGATCACCGACCTGAAAACGCTCGAAGACCAAGTGGCACAGGCGCGGACCCTCGGTTGGAGCTGGGTCGAGAACGAGGGCTTTGACGGTCTTGCCGCCTTGGCCGTGGCGGGCTACGTCGGGGATGAGCCACTGGCCTTGTCCATTGCCGGGCCCACGGAGCGACTGCGTCAAAACCAGGAGGCCTGCCTGCAGGCATTGAAAGAGGTGCAAGCCCTTGTCTTGCACCCTGTGAGTCCAGCACCGGCACTGCGATCGGCCCCAGGGCGCCGAGGCGCAGGCACCAAGGACACGAGTCCAACCTAGAACCCAGTCATTTTCATTTCACCTACAGGAGACACATCCCATGTATTCAGTTCTGACATCCGAGCAGGAAATGTTGCGCGACAGCGTGCGCCGCTTCATGAAATCCGAGGTCGCACCTTATGTCGCGCAGCACGACAGGGACAAGTCGTTCCCGTTTGAATTGCTCGAACAGCTCTCCCAATTCGGATACATCGGGGGTCGTTTGCCTGAAGAAGAAGGCGGCATGGGCCTGGATCAGATGACCTGGGCCATGCTCATGGAAGAGGCCGGCTACACCTGGCTGTCGCTGCGGACCATGGTGAACATCACCAACGCGGCGATCAACAAGCTGGCAGCGGAGGCCAATGAAGAACAAAAGCAGCGCTTCTTGCATCCGCTGCTGAGCTCGCAACGCCGCGTCTTCAATGCCATCAGCGAGCCGGGCACGGGGTCCAACATCGCCCAAGTGCAGACCCGCGCGGATCTGGTGGGCGACCACTATGTGCTCAACGGCCGCAAACTGTGGATCACCAATGGGGTCAGTGCCGATTTCGGGATTGTGGTGGCCCGCACCTTCAGCCCCAACTGCCAGGGGCAGCTGTCCACCTTTCTGGTGGAGCGTGATGTGTCCCCCTATGAGGTGCGTCAGGTCGACACCATGGTCCTGCGCAGCACCGGCACGGCAGAACTGGGTTTCGACAACGTCAAGGTCCCGCGCGAGAACCTGTTGGGAGAAGAAGGCAACGCACTGAAGAAGATGCTGATGGGCTTGGACGGTGCCCGCGTCAACATCGCCATGGGGGCGGTCGGGGCGGCCCAGGCTGCCCTGGACCTGTCGATCGACTATGCCCGCACACGCACCCAGTTCGGCAAGCCCATCGGCAGCTTCCAACTGGTGCAGAAGCTCATCGTTGACATGACCATCCGCGTCGAAGCAGCACGTGCATTGAGCTTGCGCGCCGCGGCGGCCCTGGATGCCAATGCCGACGCCCGCATGGCCTGCTCGATCGCCAAGCTGTACGCCACCGAAGCCGCCCACGAGGTGGCCAGCATGGCCATGCAAGTGCACGGAGGCTTGGGGTATGCCACCGACTACCCGATCGAACGCATCTTCCGCGATACCCGGGGCGGCACCATTCCAGAGGGCACGACCGAGGTCCAGACCTTGATTGCAGGCCGCGAGATCCTCGGCATCTCCGCCATCGCTTGAAGCACGGGCACACCTGGCAGCAGCCGCATCGAAACACAAGACCCGGAGACACCATTGACTGATCTTTCAAGACTCATCCGCCCCCGTTCGATCGCCCTGATCGGCGCCTCTGACCGCGAGCACAGCATCGGCGAACGCACCTTGAGCAACTTGCTCGACCATTCCGAGTTCGACGGCCCGATCTACCTGGTCAATCCAGGCAAGGCGGAGATTCGAGGCCACCGTTGCTGGCCCAGCGTCGCAGCCCTTCCCGCCACCCCCGATCTGGCGGTGATCGTCGTACCCGCCTCGGGTGTGCTGACAGTCGCCGAGGAGTGTGCTGCCCGTGGCGTTGCATTTGCCATCGTGCTGACGTCGGGGTTCGGAGAGGCTGGAGAGGACGGTGAGCGAGCCCAGATTCGTCTCAAGGAAATCGCAGACGCGGGTGGGATGCGGCTCTATGGCCCCAACTGCCCTGGCCTCACCAACGTCAACCACCGGCTGGGCTTGACCTTCTCGCCCTCGTTCCCGCACGACCTGGTCAAGGGGCCCATCGGGCTGGCCACCCAGGGCGGCGGCCTGGGCCGCAACGTGATGCAGGCCATGGACCGGGGCATCGGCATCGGGCTGTGGGCGTCGACCGGCAATGAGGTCGATCTGCAGGTGGCCGACTTCATCCACTACATGGCCGATGCGCCCGACATCAAGGTGATTGTCACGCTGCTCGAAGGCATCAAGGACGGCGCCAAGTTTGTCGCGGCCGTGCAAAGGGCCGCCGCCAACGGCAAACCCGTCATCGCCCTGAAGGTGGGCAAATCAGCCTACGGCCAGAAAGCGGCCCAATCTCACACAGCCTCACTGACCGGCTCGGCCGAAGTGAACAGCGCGGTGTTCCGGCAATGCGGGGTGATCGAGGTCGACGACATCGACGAACTGGTCGATACCGCCTGGCTGTTTGCCCGCGCCACGCCTGGCCCCAGTGAAGGGGTGGCCATTTACACCTCCTCGGGTGGCACGGCCGCACTGACGGCGGACGCCGTGGGGACTTCAGGTTTGACGCTGGCCCAGTTCAGCCCTTCGACACTTGAAGTGCTGGGCACCGAACTCCCGGACTACGCGGCCATCGACAACCCGGTGGACACGACCGCGGCGGTGTTGAGTGACGCGGCGCTGATTGAAAAAACCTTGAGTGCCGTGGCGATCGATCCCAATCTGGGTTGCGTCATCGTGCCCATCGCACTGGACTACGGCAACACCACGATCCAACTGGCTCAAACCATCATCGCGGCACAAAAGGGGTGTCCAACCCCGATTGTCCCCATCTGGATGAGTGATCGCCTCGGCGAAGGCTATCGCATGCTGGTCGAAGCGGGCTTTGCGCCACCGCGCTCGGTGGGCAAGGGCATCAAGGCCATTCAGCGTTGGGTGGAATATGGCCGCTGGCGGCGTGAACACGGGGCCGACGCACCGATGAGCATCACGCCCGGACTGTCCCCGGCGGCATCCACGCGCTCCTTGTCTGAAGCCGAGGCCAAGCAACAGCTGGAAGCAGCAGGCATCCGCATGTTGCCCCGTGGCGTGGCGGGCACGGCGGACAAGGCGCTCTCGATGGCAGCCGCCATGGGCTACCCCGTGGTGGCCAAGATTGCCAGCGAGGACATCGTCCACAAATCCGACATCGGTGGCGTGAAAGTAGGCCTGCAAAACGAGGAACAACTGAAACAGGCCTGGCAGGACGTCATGGAATCGGTCCGCCAGCATCGCCCCGACGCCCGCGTGGATGGTCTTCTGATCGAGAAGATGGCACCGCAGGGCGGGCTGGAACTGATGATCGGGGTCACGCGCGACCCGGTGTTCGGCCATGTCCTGACTTTTGGCATGGGGGGCATCTACGTGGAAATTCTGCGCGACGTGACGCGGCGCACCCTGCCCCTCCCCACCGGTGCGGCCAAGGCCATGGTCCGCGAGATGCGCTGCTTTGCCCTGCTCGACGGTGCCCGGGGCCGGCCCATGGCCGACCTGGCCGCCTTGGAAGACTTGCTCGAACGCATGTCGGACTTTGTTGTCCAGAACGCAAGCCGGATCGAAGAGATGGATCTCAACCCGGTGTGGATCGGCGCTGCCGGCGAGGGTGTGCTGCCGCTGGACGCCGTGATCATCGAACGCGCAGAGCCGGGAGCCTCGGCATGACGACGCAGGCCGAGGCCTCGCCGCTGAACGGCATCACCGTGATCGACTTCAGCGAATTGCTGCCGGGCCCCTTCCTGACCCAGAACCTGGCCGAACTCGGCGCGCGCGTGATCAAGATCGAGCGCCCACCACACGGCGACAACGCGCGCCTGCTGGGCAAAGGGGGCTTTGAGGCCGTCAATCGGGGCAAGCAGAGCCTGCTGGCAGACCTCAAGGACGAGGCCCAGAGGGAGCAGGTCCGGGCCCTGATCGCGGATGCCGACGTGGTGGTCGAGTCGTACCGGCCCGGGGTCATGGCCCGCCTGGGGCTGGACGCCGAATCGCTGCGCCAGGCCCACCCTCGACTGATCTACGTGTCCATCAGTGGCTACGGCCAGTCAGGGCCCTGGGCCGATTTGCCGGGACATGACATCAACTACCTGGCGGCAGCCGGGGTTCTGGCGGTGTCGGGCCCGTCAGACGGCTCGCCGGCGCAGAGCTTTGGCCTGCCGGTGGCCGACCTGTGTGGTGCCATGTACGCCCTGAGTGCCACGCTCGCGGCCCTGCTGCAACGCGCCACCACGGGCCAAGGGCAGCACCTGGACGTGGCGCTGGCCGACTGCGTGATGCACTGGATGAACCCGCGCCTGGGTGCTTACCGGGCCGGTTCAATCCACACGTTGGCGGAACAACGGCATTCAACCCTGGTGAAGGCGGCCTACGGCGCGTTCCGCTGCCAAGATGGCCACTACCTGTCCATCGCGGCACTGGAGGACCATTTCTGGAAGCGCCTTTGCACGGTGCTCGACCTGGCCCCCTTCGACGGGGAGGCGCATCGCCATCACGAGGCCAGAAAAGCACAGGCTGATGCCATCAACCTCAGAATCGCGCAAGCGGTCGAGCGCTGGGACGCCCAGGCGCTGTTCGGCTTGTTGCAACAACATGACATCCCAGTCGCCCCGGTCGTCGCACCGTCACAACTCTCATCGCTGCCGCATTTCACCTTGCGGGAGAAGTTCGCGGCGGGAGACGTGATGCCTCTCGTGAAATTTCCTGTTCCCATGGCCGGCTTGAGTTCCGTCGAGATGGACGGGGCACCCAAGCTGGGCAGTCTGACCCGGTGAGCTATGCCGCGGCCTCCCGGCGATTCAATGGATCGCCAGGCGGCCAGAGAATCAATTCAACGGCTTTGCGCCATGGAACCCCTATGACAAAGAAACTGCCCTTCATGGATCGCCTGACCGTGCCCGCCATCGCGGCGCCCATGCTGCGCGTCTCGGGCATCGAACTGGTGTCGGCTGCATGCGAATCAGGCGTGATTGGTGCATTTCCGACCGCCAACTGCCGGTCGCTGGACGAATTCGAAAGCTGGCTGCAGCGCCTCAGCGCCGAAACCAGGGCATCGCCCCAACGCGCGCCCCACTGCCCCAACCTGATCATGCGACGCGACCCCTCCAAACTGAAGGCAGAGGTCAAGCTGATCGTGAAGCACCGGACCGAGCTGGTGATCACCAGTGTCGGCTCGCCCGAAGCCGTCATCCCGATGCTGCATGAGGGCGGCTGCCTGGTGTTCGCAGATGTCGCCTCGCTGCACCACGCGCAACGGGCCATCGAGGCTGGCGTCGATGGGCTGGTCCTGCTGTCTGCGGGGGCAGGTGGCCATACCGGATGGGCCAATCCCTTCGCCTTTGTGAGGGCCGTTCGCAAGCTGTTTGACGGGCCCATCGTCCTCTCGGGCGGTCTGTCAGACGGTGTCGCGCTGCGGGCCGCCACCGTGCTGGGCTGCGATCTGGGCTGCATCGGAACCCGCTTCATGGCCACCCAGGAAAGCCTGGCTTCGCCGACCTACAAGCAGATGCTGCTGCAAAGCTCGATCGACGACATCATGACCACACGGGCGTTCACAGGCCTGCCTGCCAATTTTCTCCGGCCGTCGATCACGGGCGTCGGCCTGGACCCCGAGCAGCTGGATGAAGGCATTTCGGTCCATGAAGCCCGGCGCCAATTTGGCGGTGGCGCCGACGGTGCCGTGATTCAACGATGGGCAGATCTCTGGAGCGCCGGGCACACCGTGTCTGGCGTGGAATCGTTGCCCCCGGTGGCCGAGCTGATCCGGACACTGCAGGCGGAATTCGAACACGTCTTCTGAAGCGCACGGGTCGCCCGCCATCACCGACTGTCACCCACGCTCAGACACTGCGCCCTCCGCCCCCGACCTCACGCACTGGCCAACAGCTGGCCCAAACCCTGTTGCTGCAGGGTCTGATAGAGCGAGAGCGCCTGCTGGGTGGCGCTGGGGGTCGATGTAGACGTGGATGAGGACGCCGCAGACGAGGCGGTGTCACCCGATGATGCGGTGCCTCCGGCCAGGCCCAGATCACTCAGCGACAGCTGGTTCTGGTACTGGGTGGAGAGATCGGCCAGGCTGCTCAGCAGGCTGCCGGGGTCGCCCCCCAGCGAGCCAAGCAGGGTGGAGGTGCCGGCCAGATCGGTGTTTTGCAAGGCAAGGTTGCTGCTGCTGGACAGGCCCAGCGCGGCACTGGCCGCATCCGCCAGCGCCTGGCTGCCGCTGTTGCTGCCCTGGCCTGAGGCCTGCAGGGCCAGCGCATCAAGCTGTTGCAGAGACTGCTGCAGATCTGCCCCTGTACCGGTGGCGCTGCCCAGCAGGGTGGCGTTGTCCTGCAAGGCCAGGGCCTGATCGGAAATCTGCACCACTGTGCTGGACAAGGTGCCGGACGAGGTGCCGGAGGCCGCCGAACTGCCTTTGCCGGCCGCCCCCAGCGTCAGCAGCCCTGACTGGTACAGGGACTGCAGGTAGGGCAACTGGCTGGTGGCCGTTGACGAGGCGGCTGGTGAGAAAGCAGAAGACAGGCTCATGGCAGCAGAAGGAAGGGTGGGCCCGCACACTGATGCAGGCCCCTACCCTGTTCAGCCTAGGCGGTGCGCCCCGTCCTTTCCAGCAACTTTACCCAAGCGGTACAGCGCCCTGCTCAGGCCACTGATCCTTCACCTTCAGGATCTCTGGCAGCAGGTCGATGAACAACTGCACCAGCGCAGGATCAAAATGCCGGCCCGACTCTTTTTGCAGCAGCTCGATGGCCTGCTCGACCGGCCAGGCCGCCTTGTAAGGACGCTCGTTGGTCAGGGCATCAAACACGTCGGCAATCGCCACAATGCGGCCCTCCAGGGCGATGGCCTCGCCCTGAAGGCCTTGCGGGTAGCCGCTGCCGTCCCACTTCTCGTGGTGGGTCAGGGCCACACGGCGGGCCATCTGCAGCAGCGTGGAGGTGTGCTCGCCGATGATGGCGGCCCCCATCTCAGGGTGGCGGCGCATGATTTGCCATTGCTCGGCGTCCAACGGTCCGTTCTTCAACAGCACCGCATCGGGGATGCCGATCTTGCCCACATCGTGCATGGCCGCTGCGTGCAGCAACTCATCCGCGTGGTCGGGTGAGAAGCCCAGGGCCAGGGCCATGAGGCGGGCATAGTGGCTCATGCGGATCACGTGGCGACCCGTCTCGTTGTCCTTGTATTCGGCCGCACGGCCCAGGCGCTGCACGATTTCGAGCCGGCTCTGCTTGAGGTCTTCCACCCGCACCAGCGACAGGTGGGTGCGCACCCGGGCCCGCACGATGGGCGGGCTGACCGGTTTGGTCACGTAGTCGACCGCCCCGGCCTCGAAGCCCTCGGCCTCGTGGCTTTCGTCGGCCAGCGCGGTGACAAAGATCACCGGAATGGCGGCGGTACCGGGCTGGGCCTTGAGCTGGCGGCAGACCTCCAGCCCGCTCAGGCCGGGCATCATCACATCGAGCAGGATCAACTGGGGCTGCTCCTGCTGGGCCAATTGCAGGGCCTTCTCGCCATCACGCGCAAACAGCAGGCGGTAGTCGGCCTGCAGAATCTGCTTGAGCACCTGCAGGTTGGTCGGCTCGTCGTCCACCAGCAACAGGCGGGGCCGCCGGTCTGGCAATGGGCTGACAGGGGCAGGGCCTGAGTTCATGTCGGGGCTCCGGGTTCGGAGGGGGTCAAGTGCTTCAACAAGGCATCAACCTGGTGCAGGGCTTGGTCGAAATCAAAGCTGTCGACGGCGGCCTGCAAGGCCTCGCGTCGATCAGCATCCACTGCAGCATACACACGCTGCAAGGCGTCTTCTGCCAACTCACCGCGCTGCAGATGTGCCTGTAAGGTGCGCAGGTCGTCGGGCTGCAACAAAGGACTGCCCTGGGCCTCGAAGGCTGTGACCGGAGCTGCAGGCAAACGGTCCAGCAGAGCCTGCATCTCGGCGCGCAGGGCGGCCCACTGCGCCTGGGGCCGGGCCAGGGCGCCTTGCTCCAATTCGGCGGCCAGGGCCTGCACGCGGGGCAAGGCCAGATTGGCCGCGGCGCCCTGCAGGCGATGCGCTGTGGCCCGCTGGACCGGTTCATCGCCCGGTGGCACCCCCGGTGGCAGCCCTTTGAGGGCCTCGGTCAGAAACTGGCGGATGCGGGTCTGCAGGGTCTGTACATCGCCCCAGAGTTCCGCGCCGCGGGCCCAGTCCACGCCCTCGGCCTGGCCGTCTTCAGCCTGCGGACCCGAGGCCGGCACGGCCGCAGCGGCCTGGGGGTTGATGGCCAGACCCGTGACACGCGCGATCTCAGCCAGCAGACGCGGCAGTTCGACCGGCTTCACGGCAAAACCATTCATGCCAGCATCCAGGGTGGCGCGGCGGTCTTCCTCCAGCACACTGGCCGTGAGGGCCACCACCGGCACCGGGGGGCGCGCGCTCTGACGCTCCCATTGCCGGAGGCGCCGGGTGGCGGCCAGGCCGTCCAGCAAGGGCATTTGCACATCCATGAGGATCACGTCAAAAGACTGGCTCTGCGCCAGGGCCAGCGCCTGCTCACCGTCCGAGGCGGTGGCCAACTGATGCCCCAATCGGCCCAAGCGCAGTGTGAGCAGCTCCAGGTTCTGCGGCACATCGTCGGCCACCAGGATGCGCAATGGCGGCAGGCTCAGCCCGCCGCCTGCGTCATTCGTTGGGGCAGGCGCCTTGCCCAACGGGAGCGGCACCTGCACCGTGAAGGTGCTGCCCTGCCCCAGGGTGCTGCTGACGCTGATGTCACCGCCCATCAGCTGCACCAGCTGGCGGGCGATGGTGGTGCCCAGGCCGGTGCCGCCAAAGCGGCGGGTCATGGAGGCATCGGCCTGCGCAAAGGGGTCAAAGATGCGTTCCAGCCGATCGGCCGGGATGCCGATGCCGGTGTCGCAGACCTGCACCTGCAAGGCCTGAGCCTGAGTCTGGCCGAGGTAGTGCACCACCAGCCGCACCTGCCCCTGCTCGGTGAACTTGATGGCATTGCCCAGCAGGTTCAGCAGCACCTGCTGCAGCCGCAGCGCATCGCCCACAAAGAACTCGGGCAGTTCATCAGGGTAGTCCAGGGTCAGACCCAGGCCTTTGGCGGACGCTCCCAGGCGCAGGGTGGCCAGCAGATCGCGGCAGAGTTCGCGCAGCGAAAAGTCCCGTGGCTCCAGCACCACCGAGCCATGCTCCATCTTGGCCGTGTCGAGGATATCGTTGAGGAGGCTCAGCAGAGATCGGGCGGACCGGTTGATGATGTTGAGGTGTTGGCGCTGGGCCTCGCTGAGCTGGCTTTCCAGCACCACCTCGGTGAAGCCGATGATCGCGTTCATGGGGGTTCGGATCTCGTGGCTCATGTTGGCCAGGAAGGTGCTCTTGCTGGCGGCCGCCTGCTCAGCCTTGTCCTTGGCCAGGCGCAGGGCCAGCTCCATGGCGTGGCGCTCGCTCAGGTCGTTGACGAACTTGATGATGCGCCGCGGCGCCCCGTCGGCATCCAAAATGGGACTGTAGGTGGCATGGATCCAGATGTCCTTGCGGTGCTTGCCCAGGCGGCGGTATTCGCCGCCGCGGAACTCGCCGCGCCGCAGCGCCTGCCAATGTTCGGCGTAGGCCGGCCCAGCCACCTCTTCGGGCAGACACAGCAGACGGTGGTGTTGCCCGATCAGTTCGTGCGGTGAATAGCCCACAAGGTGAAAAAACTTGTCGCTGGCATTGAGGATGCGGCCCTCCAGGTCGAACTCAATCACCACCAGCGCCCGGTTGATGGCCTGCACCACACTCTCGAAGTCGGCGTTGCGCAGCTTGGCATCGGTGATGTCCATCAGGATACCGTCCACCCAACGCTGCCGGCGCTGCGCGTCGCGCACCGCGGCCGAGGTTTCAGACACCCAGTGCTCAACGCCGCCACGGCTCAGCAGGCGGTACTCCAGGGCGCAAGCACCCGTCTCCGCCAGCGCTTGCTGGCGCAGGCGCTGCACCCGCTCACGATCGGCGGGGTGGATCAGTGCCTCCAGCTGCACCTCGCCGGCCATGAAAGCCACCACCGGCCACCCGGTGAGTGGCTCTGCGGCATCGCTGATGAACACCAACTCACCCCAGCCCCGCTCACGCTGGTAAGCACAGCGGAAAGTGACCCCAGGAATGTTGGCAATGAGGCTGCGGTGCTGGTGCTCGCTCTCGGCCAGGGCGTTTTCGATGCGCTGGCGCTCGGTGAGGTCGGTCACAAAGGCCACCCACAGCGATTCATCGGCATCGGGGGCCTGGCCCAGGGCCAGCCGGATGGGCAGCAGACGACCGTCCATGCGCTGCGCGGTCAACTCACGCACCCCTGGCACCAGGCCTGGGTGCGCCGGCCCCTCCGGGTGATCGCCAGCGCCACGCAGTTCGGGCAGCAACACGTTGATCGAAAGCCCCGTCAACTGGGCGGCCGGCGCGCCAAAGAGCTGCTCAGCCGCCGGGTTGAGCGTCAGGATCACCCCTTGCGGGTTCATGCTGATCACCCCATCGGCGGCCGTGTTCAGAATGGCCAGCAGCCGGGCCTGGCTGCGGGCCAGGTGCCGGTACACCTGGCGATAACGCAACGCCGCATTGACAGCCGCCGTCATCGCGCAGATGAGCAGGGTGATCAGGGCGATGGTCAGCGCCAGGCTGCTGCTTCTGCCCAGATCCGCCACAAAGCCGGGCTCGTCCTGCCCCACAAAGCGGGCGGCCGCCATGGCGGTGTAATGCATGCCCGAAATCGCCAGCCCCATGACCCCGCCCCCCAGCGCGATGGCCTGCCCAGCCGTCAGCCGGCGGCGCCGTGCCAACTCGAAACGGATCCACAAGGCCAGTACCGCCAGCCCCACGGCCACCCCCAGCGAGGCAGCAAACCAGAGCGGGTCGTAGCGCAGCACCGGGGCCATCTGGAGTGCGGCCATGCCGCCGTAGTGCATGAGGCCGATGCCGGCCCCCACCAGCGCCCCGCCCAACACCAGTTGCCCACGCCGCACCTGCCGCCGCGACAGCACCCAAAGCGCCACATAAGAGGCCCCCAGGCTGGGCAGCATCGAACCAATGGTGATGGCCGGCGAGTAACGCACCGTGGTGCACAGCTGAAAAGCCAGCATGCCGATGAAGTGCATGGCCCACACCCCGGCGCCCAAGGACAGCGCCCCCGTGCCCAGGGCGATGCGCGCCAGCCCCAACTGGCTGCTGCGCCGCGCAATACCCGCCAGTTGCAAGGCCATGGCCGACGACAGCATGGCCACCAGCACCGACAACAGCACCAGCCAGGGCTCATGCTGCCCTTGCAGAAGACCCGCGTCGGCAGGGCCGAAATAGAAGAAAGACGAGAGCAAAGCAGGCCCGTGACGAATCCAAAAATATCATTTTGGCAAATTGACGAAGGCTTGTGAGATTCAAGGGCACTGCCACGGGATGGGGCATTCAAGATCAAGGCTGACCCAAGCCTTGGCGCAGCCCATGACGCTGACCGCTGGCCCTCCTTGAAAGGATCAGACCCGCCCAACTGGGTTGATGACCGCCTGCGGGCAGGCCAACCATGACCAGGCTGAGCGGCCTGGCGGCAGCCAGCACATCCTTGACGCAGGTTTCGTCATCACGGTGCCTCGGCATCGTGAGGGCCAGGGCGGCCACGACGGTGCCTTGAACACGGCCGCATAGGGGATCCAGGCCCTGGCTCAAGACCGGGGCCCGCCTGCCCCGTGTCTCCGCTGCCATGTTGATCCCTGCAAAACACCCATCTCAAAGCTGGCTCATGCCGCCATCTGCAATGATCTCGGTGCCCACGATGAAGGTCGACTCCTGCGACACCAGGTGCAGCACGGTGGCCGCAATCTCTTCCGGGCGGCCGAAGCGACCCAGCGGAATCTGCGTCTGGATGCTGGTGGCCATGGCCTGCAACTGGTTCGCCGCCAGGCCCAGCTTGCCATACAGCGGTGTCGTCACCGGGCCCGGGCTCACCACGTTGACCCGCACCCCTTGCGGCAGCAGCTCGGCTGACAGGGTTTTGGCCAATGACACCAGCGCAGCCTTGCTGGCCGCGTAGACACTGGAATTCGGCATGCCGATGTGGGCATTGATTGAGCCGTTCAGAACAATGGACCCGCCTCGCGTCATCAAGGGGGCCAGGCCCTGGATCAGGAAATACGGGCCTTTGACATTGGTGTCGAAACTGCGGTCCCACAAAGACTCGTCGATTTGCGCGAACGGCCCGAATTGGGCCACGCCGGCGTTGATGAACACGCCATCGATCACACCCATCTGCGATTGCAGGCGGGCCACCAGCGCCGCCTGCGCCGACACCTCACCGGCATCGCTGACCCAGGCCAGCGCGTCGGGCCCCAACTCGGCTTTCACACGGTCGAGGCTTTCGACGTCACGGCCGGTGATGGCCACGCGAGCGCCCTCACGGGCGAAGGCGATGGCCGCCGCGGCTATTCCTGCAAATTAAAGTCGTAAACACTGAGTCAATGTTCATGCGGGCTGCAGCAGCATAGCGCCAACCGCTCACGACGCTAAAGTCGTAAACAGCTCTCAGCTTGCCTTCCGATGCATACATTTCCCCTCTGCACCACAGGGTTTTGACATCACGATCCACGTCTGGACTTCAGGACGGCCTGCTGATAGGCATAGGTTTGCTCCTTGCTCACCCCTGTGCTGTCAAGTGTTGCCTTGCCATCGAGATCCAGAGTTCGAGCACAGGCTCATTGAGATCAGATGTTTCGTTCAATCCCTCGTAAAGCGCCATTCCACGCAGCACACAAAAGTTGAGTCTCAAAAACGTGGAAGCCTTGTCCAGATCTCCGTCCAGCCCTGCAACGCGGCGAAACATGTCATCGCGTGCCACAGTCCAGTTGGCCAGCAATTCTTGAAGCTTGGTGCGCAAAGGACCATCGTGCCGGGCAGCAAGCATGAGCTCGATGGCAGCAATGTAATCGGGTCGGTTGAAGACTTCCCGCCACAGGTAGCGCACAGTGTCCTCCAGCGTGGGAGTACCGTCGTTTTGGCTCATCAACTGCAGCCGACGCTCTCTCCAGCCGTCGAGCAAGTATTCGAACGCAGCGGCCAAGATGTCGACCTTGGTTGGGAAATGATGGGTTTGCGCGCCCTTCGAGACCTGGGCGTGCTGTGCGATTGAAGCTGTCGTGACACGCTCATAACCCACTTCCGACAGGAGCTGCAAAGCCGACTCGCACAGCTTTTGGCGGGTCTCTCCACTGCGCTCCGCGTGACTGCGTCGAGGGGGCTTGCTCTGCTTGGCCTTCAATTCCGCTGATTCCGTGAGGTTCCTGTCCATCAGTCGAATTGTCATCTTTGTCTCAGGCGTTCCCAGCGCTGACATGGAATTTTCCTCACACATTTACAAACCGTCTGGTCGGTTTGTAGAATGGCAACCTGGAAGCCGTACCAGGCATCCGAAACCCCTCGATCAATGGAATCCAAATGCCTCAATTGACCCAAGCCGTGTGGCGCCACCGACGCGAGAAGATGCTTCGACTCATGGACGAACTGGCTGTGGATGCGCTGATGTTCACCACAGCAGACTTCTTTCAATACGCGACCAATTTCCACACAGACGTCCAGCCGTGGGAGCGCCCGATCTTTGCCGTCATTCCCCGGCACGGCGATGGCTTCTTGATCATGAACGAGCTGTCGACTCACCACATGCGCTTCTCTAAGGAGGCGGAAAAGGTGTGGGTCACCGACGTGACGTTCTACGCCGAGCACCCCATGGTGCAAAACCGGCTACCGCTGATCTCCCAGCTCCCGGAAGTTTTGGCGGACCGGCTGAAGCAGGCCGGCCTTCACCGCGCACGCATTGCAACGGATGGCGCAAGCGGAGTGTTGGCCGCGACCCAGCGCTTGCTGCCCGAGTTGCACATCCGCGTTGCAACGTTGGAGTGCCGCAGCCTGCGTTGGCAAAAGCATGCCGAAGAGCTGGCGGTGATGCATGCCATCGCTGGCCTGTCTGACTGGATCCAGGACCGCTACCGCGAAAACATCAGGCCGGGGCGTCTGGTGCAGGAGCTTGACTGTGCCATGGCAAGTCTGTTGGTGCAGGAGGCCGCTGAACGCTTTCCTGGCGAGCAGTTTGAAGTGGTGCGCTGCTGGACCCTGAGCGGACCAGCATCTGCGTCACCGCACGGCGATGGAGCGTCATGCGGTGCACGTATCAAGGAGGGTGACGTCCTGGTCAACATCGTGATCCCACGCTTGAACGGCCTGACGATCGAAAACGAGCGCACTTGGTTTTGTGGTGCTCCGGATGAACAAAAGAAGGCACTCTGGAAGGCTGCAAGTGACGCCACTGCGGCCGCCATTGACGCAGCCGTCACGGGCAACCCCGTGTGTTGTATCGATGCAGCCGCCCAGGCGGTCATCGAGCGGGCTGGATACGCCGCCTGCATTCGCCATCGCACCGGTCACGCGATCGGGATCGTGCACCACGAATACCCCGAAGACATGGCGTTCAGCCAACGTCCTTTGTTGGACAACGAGGTCTATTCGGCTGAACCCGGTCTGTACATGTACGGCGTCGGGGGCTTCCGCTTGGATGACACGGTCGTCGTCGGCGCCACGCCTCGCGTACTCACGAACACGCCTAAATCACTCGAATACGCCATCGTTGGCTAAAGCGAGGGCCCCTTCATCATGCAACACAAAGGCATCACCATGCTGTCTCGTCGAATCGCCCTGTTCGGGTTCTGCGCATCAACACTTTTGTCTTCGGTCACCGGGTATGCCCAGGGCTTTCCGAACAAGCCCATCAGGATCGTGGTCCCTCAACCCTCGGGATCGGGACCCGATACGCTGGCCAGAACGCTTGGCGACGTGCTCTCAAAAAACATGGGGCAACCGGTCATGATTGAGAACCGTCCAGGTGCAAATGGGTCGCTAGCGGCCAACTACGTGCTCTCGCAACCAGCTGATGGATACACCCTGTTTCTAGCAGGCGTGTCCAATTTGTCTTGGAACCCGCATCTTTACAAGGCGCTGCCCTATCAACCGGCACGCGACTTCGCCGGTGTCGCCGTCATCGCCAACACACCGTTCATCGCTGCGGTCAACTCAAGCCTCGGAGTCAAGACCCTGGCTGACCTGATCAAAATGGCCAAGGCCGAGCCGAATCGATTGAGCTATGCCTCTGCGGGTATCGGCAACTCAACCCACCTTGCCACAGAGTTGCTGAAGTCTCGTACGGGCATCCAACTGCAGCATGTTCCGATCAGTGGCGCAGGCGGACCCAATGCATTGACCAGCGTGATGGCCGGTGACACGCCCGTCATCACCACTGTTCCGGTGGGGCTGGTCCCCCAGGTCAAAGCCGGCAAGCTGGTTGCCCTCGCTGTGACGGGCGAAAAGCGCCTTCCACAGTTGCCTGACGTCCCCACATTCAAGGAACTGGGCATCGAGATGGATGTGCCAGGATGGTATTCCTTGGTAGCTAGGGCAGGGGCTCCATCAGAGGCCATCGACCGGCTGAACGCAGAGGTCAACAAAGCGCTCGACAGTGCCGAAATGAAGGACCGTTTGAGTGGTCAGATGCTGACAGCCGTCAAATCCAAGCCTGCAGACGTTCTACTCATGACCAAGCGTGACTCTGCCGCCTGGGGGCCGATCATTGAGCGCCTGGGCATTGCGCAGTAAGGGACCCAACCATGGAGCGCCAATTTGATGCCCGCGAGCAGGCTGAATACAGCCGCCGCCACAGGGCCCTTGTCGACGCAATCCGCACAGCCGGATTCGAGCACCACGTCGTCACCGGTTCGGAGAACATTTTTTACCTCACAGGAGCAACCTTCGACCCTTTAGAGAGACCGTTTTTTCTCATCGTTGGCGCGAATGGATCGCGCGCAATGCTGGTGCCCATGCTCGAAGTGGATCACATGCACAAAGCCTGGGGCCTGACTCGCGAAGACATCCATTTCTACAGGGAGTATCCGGCGCCGCCAGGTGAGGGATGGTCGGAGCGACTGTTGGAGGGCCAGCTGTTCTCAGGTTCGTTCTCGTTCGATGACGGCACGCCATTCATGATCGGTGAGGTACTGCGCAAAGCAGGAGGTCACCCATCAGACCTTCTGGCTGACATTCGAATGGTGAAGTCGGAGTGGGAGATTGAGCAGATTGAGCGGGCTGCACGCTATGCCGATTGGGGTGTTCTGCAGGTCATGCGTGCCGCTTGGAACGGCGGCTCCGTGGCGGAAACATACGCGCCCACCCAGGCCTTGATGCGAAAGATCATCAGAGAGGTCCCAGACTGGGATGCACTTGCAACCAAGGCGATTGCAGCCGCATGGCCAGCACCGCTGAGTGCTGAACCTCACTCCATTCCGCGCATGGATGACTGTCTGGGTGCGGGGCCCCATGTGGCGATGGTGCTGACTCGAGTCAATGGGTACGCTGCGGAATGCGAACGCACCTTTTTCACTACCGGGCCAACTGCCGAGGAGCGAGAGGTGTTTGCGATCATGACACGTGCTCGGGAACTTGCGTTCCAGATGATCCAGCCCGGCGTGCCTTGCCAGGAAATCGACGCTTCGGTCAACGTGTTCTTGAAAGCCGAGGGCTTTGGTGACTGGCGCACACGACTCCATCGTTGTGGGCACGGCTTCGGGCTGGGAAATCATGAACCGCCATGGATTGCAGTGGGGAGCCCGCACGTGCTCAAAAAGAACATGTTGATCTCAGTCGAGCCTGGGATTTACACAACGGGCGTCGGCGGTTACAGGCACTCAGATACCGTTCTCGTAACCGAACACGGCTACAGATGCCTGACTCAAGCGCCTATCGCCATTGAAGCACTGGTGATGCGCAAGAAAACTCTTCGCCATGGCTTGAGAAGCTTTCTGACAAAGCGTGCGCTGGGCCTGACTACCCAATGAAATGCACTCCGAAAAAGTCAACAACCCTAGACATCAGGTTCGCTAGAAGCAAAAACAGGGGTCTAATTTTTCTGCTGGTTCATGTGACAAGCCTCATGTCTATGGCGCACAGGCTCAAACGCTGCTGAGCTCCATCAGCAACGCCTTGGCAGGCACCGTGTCTCCGACCTTCACGTGAACCGAGGCCACAGTACCATCGCGCTCGGCCATGAGCAGGCTCTCCATCTTCATGGCCTCGATGTTGGCCAACACATCCCCCTTCAACACCTTTTGACCTGCCTTGACGGCGATGCGTGCCACCGAGCCGGGCATTGGCGCAGCTACGTGATGGGGATTGCCCTCCTCAGCTTCTGGCAAGGCCTTAGCACTGGCCAATGCACCGGCCTTGGCGATTCGCACCAGACGCGGCTGACCATTGAGTTCAAAGAACAGACGGCACTGTCCCTGGTCATCTGCCGGCGTCCGGCCCTCGACGCGCACTTGCAGAGTCTTGCCCTGGTCGATGGTGACGGCAATCTCCTCGTGGTCCCGCAAGCCGTAGAAGTAGGCCGGGGTCGGAATGCGGCTCACATCGCCATACTGGCTTCGGTGTTTCGCGTAGCCCTGATAAACCTTGGGGTACATGAGATAGGAGGCCAGTTGCTGATCATCGACTGCATGGCCGACCAGCTTGCGGGCTTTCTCGCGCTCAGCCTCGAGGTCCACCGCAGGCAGGTGTTCACCTGGGCGCCCCTCCAGAGGGGTGGCACCCTTGAGCACCTTGCGCTGCAAGGCAGCAGGGAAGCCATCAGCCGGGAAGCCCAGCTCACCGCGCATGAGCTGCACAACTGATTCGGGGAATGCGATCTCTTTGTCCGGATGTAGGATGTCCTTGGGCGAGAGTTCGCTGGCCACCATGAACAAGGCCATGTCGCCCACCACCTTGGAGGTCGGGGTGACCTTCACGATGTCGCCAAACAGCTGGTTGACTTGGGCATAGGCCTCGGCGATCTCTGGCCAGCGGTGCTCGATGCCCATGGATCGCGCCTGCTCGCGCAGGTTGGTGTACTGACCACCAGGCATCTCATGGCGATAAACGTCGGAGGTGCCGCTGCGGATGTCGCTCTCGAAGGGCAGGTAGTAGCGCCTTACCCCCTCCCAGTAATGAGACAGTCCTCTCAGGGACTTTTGGCTAACGCCCGGGTCGCGGGGATGCCCCTCCAGGGCCGCGACGATACTGCCCAGGTTGGGCTGAGACGTCAGGCCGCTCATGGCGTCCATGGCGCCATCGACGATGTCGCACCCCGCCTCAATCGCAGCCAGAACACTGGCACCTGACAGCCCGCTGGTGTCATGGGTATGGAAGTGGATGGGCAGCCCCACCTCCTCCTTCAGGGCACGTACCAGCGCGCTTGCCGCATGTGGGCGACAGACGCCGGCCATGTCTTTGATGGCCAATATGTGAGCACCGGCTGCCTTGAGCTCCTTGGCCAAATGGACGTAGTACGCCAAGTTGTACTTCGCGCGCTTCTCATCAAAGAGATCTCCTGTGTAGCAGATGGCCGCCTCACACAAGGCCCCTGTCTCCCACACCGCCTCCATCGCCACCCGCATGTTGTCCACCGAGTTGAGTGAGTCGAAGACACGGAACACGTCGACCCCCCCTTGGCCGCCTGCTGCACAAAGAAGCGCACCACGTTGTCGGGGTAGTTGGTGTAACCGACCGCGTTGGAGGCACGCAGGAGCATCTGCAGCAATACATTGGGCACTGCTTGACGCAATTGGGCCAGCCGATCCCAGGGGTCTTCGTTGAGGAAGCGCAGTGCCACGTCAAAGGTGGCGCCACCCCAGCATTCCAACGAGAACAGGTCGGGCATCAACCGGGCGTAATGCGGGGCAATGTCCACCATGTCTTTGCTGCGCATCCGAGTTGCCAACAGAGACTGGTGGGCATCACGCATCGTTGTGTCGGTCAAGAGCACGCGCTGCTGGGCCAGTACCCATTGACTGAAGGTATCGGGCCCCAGGCTCTTCAGCAACTGACGAGTGCCCTCAGCGGGCATAGCGGTCAGATCGCAGACCGGCTTCACCGGCATCGATACGGGCAATGTCGGTAGAGTGCGGCCTTTCATTTCTGGATGGCCGTTGACACTCACCTCGCCCAGGTATTTGAGCAGCTTGGTGGCTCGGTCTCGACGTGGTTTGAACTTGAGCAGTTCAGGTGTCTGGTCAATGAAGCGTGTGGTGCACTCGCCGCTCTTGAACAATGGATGAGCGATGACGTTTTCCAGGAAGGCCAGATTGGTAGCCACACCCCGAATGCGGAACTCACGCAGTGCCCGATCCATGCGCGAGATGGCATCGTCGGCGTTGCTGCCCCAGGATGTGACCTTGACCAATAAGCTATCGTAGAACGAAGTGATCACCGCTCCCGAATACGCAGTGCCACTGTCCAGGCGAAGGCCAAATCCGCCACTGGATCGGTAGGTCGAGAGGCGACCATAGTCAGGTGTGAAGTTCTTCTCTGGGTCTTCAGTCGTCACACGACATTGCAGAGCATGACCATTGCAGCGAATGTCGTCCTGGATAGGCACGAACCCACCGTCGACCCCAACCTTTGCACCTTGAGTCACCGCAATCTGAGCCTTGACCAAGTCGATCCCTGTGACCTGCTCGGTCACGGTGTGTTCAACCTGAATGCGAGGGTTGACCTCAATGAAGTAGAAGGCCCCGGTGTCGGCATCCATCAGGAACTCAACCGTGCCAGCATGGGTGTAGTTGACGGCATGGGCCAGCTTGAGAGCCGCCTGGCACAGAGCGTGGCGGGTCGATTCGCTCAAGTAAGGTGCCGGCGCACGCTCAACAACTTTCTGGTTGCGGCGCTGTACCGAGCAATCGCGCTCATACAGATGAACCAGGTTGCCATGGCGGTCACCAAGGATCTGCACTTCAACGTGGCGAGCCCGCTGGACCAGTTTCTCCAGGTAAATCTCGTCATTGCCAAACGCGGTCTTTGCCTCGCTCCGAGCCACCGGCATCTGGGTGAGCAATTCAGCCTCGCACTGGATGATGCGCATGCCGCGACCGCCCCCACCCCAACTGGCTTTGAGCATGACGGGGTAGCCGATTTGGGCCGCCATTGCGCATGCCTCAACGGCATCGAAGGGAAGTGGCGGCGTGGCTGGCATCACCGGTACGCCTACCGACTGTGCCAAGTTGCGCGCTGCCACCTTGTTACCCAGAGTTCGCATCACATCGCCCTTGGGGCCAATGAAGGCGATGCCAGCGGCCTCGCATGCGTCAGCAAAGTCGGGGTTTTCGGAGAGAAAGCCATAGCCCGGATGGACAGCGTCCACACCCGCTAGTGTGGCTGCGCGGATCACCTCAGCAATGTCGAGATACGCGGCAATCGGCTTTTGCCCCTCACCAACCAGATAAGCCTCGTCGGCCTTGAAGCGATGCAAAGCAAATCGATCTTCATGGGAGTAGATCGCGACCGTGCGCATACCCATCTCTGTGGCGGCGCGCATGACGCGAATGGCGATCTCTCCTCGGTTGGCAATCAGGATGGACCGGAGGGTTCGTTGTTTCATGAAAGAAGACACTCAGAGTTTAAAAACCGTCGCAATGGCACCAGCGTTCTGCGGCGCCACCAAAAGCTCTGACTGGAATTCGCCTAAGGCAAATGCCCGGGTTGTATCGGGAACAAAGTGGCATCTTCCAACGCCATGAGCCTCAAAATTTGTACAGGGATGTCGGGTTGTCCACCAATATCCGGCGTCTGAGACCTTCTTCCGGTGCCCAACGCGCCATCAGGTCGAACAGGGCTGCGTCGTTGGGCTTATCTGACTCGGTCACATGAGGCCAGTCTGATCCCCACACCGCACGCTCTGGATGAGCCTTGAGTAGGCGCTGCACAAACGCATCCAAATCACAGTACAGAGGGTGATCGTTGGATGCGACGTAAGCGCCTGAAAGCTTGATCCAGGCTTGGCCTCGATCCAATAATCTCAAAAGCTGTTTCTCTACGTCTTGGGAAATAAACGGCGCCGTGTTGATCCTGGCCAAGTGGTCTATCACGATAGGAACAGGCAACGCGGCAAGGCGATCCACCAATCCCAAGAAGACGTCAGCGCTCATGTGCAACTGAATATGCCAACCAAAATCCTTGATCTGCTGCGCTACTGACTCCAGCATTTCGTCGTGCGTCGCGCCTTTTTGAACAAGGTTGAACCTGGTGCCAACCACACCTCGTGCACTCATTTCAGCTAGGGTCTCAGCTTTGAAAGTCGCGTCAACAACCGCAACCCCGCGCGCAGCTTGCCCCATTTGGTCCAAACCACTGAAAAGCACACGGTGATCAAGACCATAGCTAGAAGGCTGGACCACCACGCATCGCTGCAATCCGAGTCGTGCCTGAAGCTTCCGATAGTCCTCGACGGTGGCGTCCGGATGGGTTAGTGCATTGGGCGAGATAAACGGAAACCGGTTGTCGAACAAGTGCATGTGGCAGTCACATGCATTCTCTGGGGGTGTGAATGCAGGCCTGTCGGTGCCAGCTGAATAGGGAACAGAATGAGACATGGCCTGCTCGTTTCAGTTACTTGGGAACTACTCCGGCGCGATGCCAAAACTCATAGGACGCAGCCACTTCCTTGGCTGACTCATCCAGATCAGCTGGAGCGATTTCGAGCGACATATCCGCCACCTTGATCTGGACGTCTTTGTCCGCCAATGTTGCACGCAACGCTGCGTTGAACTTTTCCGCCAAAGGCTTAGGCAAGCCTTTCGGAGCGAAGAAAGCGTTGAAGCTGTTGACACTCACTCCAGGGAAGCCTTGCTCCTCGAAAGTCGGTACCTGAGGCATGAATGCCGAGCGCTTGCCGCCAGAGATGGCAAGGATGCGAACTTTTCCGCCCTTGAGCATTTGCAGGCCTTCGGGTTCGCCCGTGACCCCGGCGGCGAGATGTCCTCCGATCAGTTGCGGCATCAGAGCTGCAGAGCCGCCGAACGCGGCGGAGGCCATCTTGATGTTGGCCTTTTTGGATAGGGCAGAGCCAATGATGTCGGGCACACCACCTTGCAGAGGAACGCCATAGTTGCCTTGAGTTGAATCCCTTCTGACCAGCTCAACGAATTCATTCAAGGTCTTGGCTTGGCTGCTGAGAGGCACTGCAAAGGTCCACTGGAATCGGGCCACCTGCCCTACTGCAACAAAGTCCTTGAGGGCGTCGTAGTTAGCAGACGGCGTCATGAGTGGCACCACCACCACAGAATGATCCAGTGCCAGCAAGAACGTAGTTCCATCCGCGGGTGCAGTTTTGACGTAAGCCGTGCCTAGTTGACCACTTGCTCCCGGCTTGTTCTCCACCAGAACCGGTTGCCCCAATTGCTTTGACAATCCGGGAACCAACAAACGGGCCACCACGTCAGTTGCACCGCCCGGGGCGAACGGCACCACGATCTTGATGGGGCTCTTGAACTCTTGTGCCCAGGCATTGGTTCCAATCGCCAGTCCGGCGAATAGTGCGATCATTATTTTTTTCATGCTTGTCTCCTTGTCGGGCTTTCTAGACTGAGCTCACTCAACCTTGGCACCGGTCTCGCGTACCACTGTTGCCCAACGGGTACCTTCGGATTTCATGTAGTCGATGTATTGCTTCTGGGTGCCGCCCAGGATCACAGACCCTTTCTCGGTCAGGCGGGCACGGAGACCAGGGTCAGCCAACGACTTTTGCAATGCGTTTTGCAGCTTGTCGACCACGTCTGCCGGGGTCCCCTTAGGCACCATCAACCCTTGCCAAGCACCCATGTCCATGGAGCTTTTGCCAGAGACTTCGCGCATTGTCGGCACCTCGGGTAGCAGCAACGAACGCTTCTCGCTGGTCACAGCCAGCGGTCGAAGCGCGCCACTCTTGATGTGGGGCGTCACTTCATTGACAGGTAGGAACATGAAATCAGTTGCACCACCGATCAAATCCGTGATCGCTGGTGCGCTTCCCTTGTATGAAATGTGTGTTGCGCTGACGCCCACTTCTTTGAGAAACAAGGCGCCTGCCAAGTGAAGCAGAGCCCCAGTTCCGGATGACCCGAAATTAGCTCGTCCCTCGCGGCCTTTGCCCCAAGTGATGAACTCCGCGAGCGTCTTCGCTGGAACAGCGTTGTTCACGACCAGGACCAGGGGGATGGTTGCGGTCAGAGAAATTGGAACGAAATCCGTGTAGGGGTCGAATCCGGGATTGGCATACAACGACGGGGCCAGCACCACTGCCGACGTCGCATAAAACACCGTGTAGCCATCTGGCGCAGACTTCTTGACCTCAATCGCACCAATGTTCCCGCCGGCCCCCCCCTTGTTCTCAATGATGACCGTCCCGCCCAACTCTTTCCCAAGTTGCTGGGCGACAGAGCGTGCATTGATATCAGCGGAGCCACCGGGTGGGAACGCCACGACCATCCTGATCGGCTTATTGGGATAGCTCGGCTCCGCCGCATGCGTGACCTGTAGTGCCGCGAGAAGCGAGAGGCCGAACGCCACTGCGACTTTCGAGAGATTGCGCATATTTGTCTCCGTGTTGTATTTGGTGTGCCTATCAGACGATGCCAAATCGCTTGAGGGTTTCGCCCAAATTGAGTAACTCCAGAGTGTTGGATGCCCCAGCTTCGATGGCCTCTCGTTGCTTGACCTCCTTCTCTTCTCGGGCAAGGCTGCTGGCAATGGCAGAGTCGACTTCATCTTGGGCCACCACGACCAAGCCGTCACGGTCACCGACGATGATGTCGCCCGGGCGGATCACGACATCACCGATGCTGATCGGGACATTCACCTTGCCAGGCTGATTCTTGCCAGTGCCCTTGATGGAGAGCCCGCGGCAGAAAACGGGGAAGCCCAAGTCGATGATGAGATTGGCATCACGTACACAACCGTTGATGACCAATCCGGCAATACCCAGCTTGATGGCCTGCAAAGTCAGGACGTCGCCCCATGGACCAGCCTCCATGAAGCCTTTGGCGTCGACCACCAACACATCACCGGGCTTGGCCTGAAGGACCGCGTAATGCAGCATCAGGTTGTCTGCGGGACGCACATCGACGGTCAGCGCGGGGCCTGCCATGCGCACGGTCGGATCGATGGGCTTCATACCGTGATCGAGAGCCCCTTTGGCTCCTTGTGCTTCGTAAATGGTGGCGGTGCCCAGGTCACGCAGTTGGGTGAGCTTGTCTTTGGAAATCATGTCTGTCCTTGATGTCGGTAAGTAGGTGAATGGGGTTCAGGCTTGAGCTTTGTTGTGTGTCAAGAGCCATTGAAGTGCCTGGTCGATATTGGGATCAGGTATCTCCAAAGGATGGGCCTCGAGCTTTTGGGCGGTATCCAGGAATCGCTGCTCCACCCCAGGAAGAACAAGGGACGTCAGGCCCTGTGCGTTCAACTCGTTGTTGGCGTCGTGAACCTCATGGGCGCGGCGCTTGGCATGAATGACATGTGTACGAACCAGCATGTCTATGAAACTTCGCAAGGGGGTTTGATCGATGTCGCTGAGCTGTGCATACAGTTGCTCGCGCACCCCCTGCTTCTCGGCGCTGGTTAGCAACTCCACACTCAAAGCCTCCATCCCCTTGGTGAAGACACTGCGCAAAATCTTGAGAGAGATCGCATCGCCTGCACGGCCGTCTTGGATGACTTGCACGCGTGCCCCAGCTGCCTCTAGCAAGGCCTTGAGCTCTACAGCGCCATGGCCTGCTGCCAACAGTGGCGTGCGCACCCAATTCAAACTGATGGCCCCCATGATGGCTGTGTCGACATAACGCAAGCCATGCCGAGAGGCAAGATTTGCCGCATTGCGCTTGACCTCTGGACTTGCGGTAGTGAGGTCTGCCAATCCTGCAGCTGGGCGAGCGAACTTCACAACGTGTGACGTGACATTCAAAGCTTGCGCTCCGGTGACACATGAAAGGACCCAGTCGGCGGAACTCAGCCAATCCCCAACCCCAGGATGCAGGGACAAACCCAATTGTGTGGATAGCTCATGAGCTGCGGCTGAGGGTCTTGCCTCGCACAGCAGAAGTTCAAAGCCCGCTTCGTGCAGAGGCTTGGCATAGCAGCGGCCCACTTCACCCAAGCCAATGATGGCCATTCGAGTACGTTTCTGATTCATGGCGCAAGAATACAAAAAAAGTACAAAGTAGTCCACTTGCACCAGGGTTTACACCTATAAATCCCGATTTAAGAACATTATTTATACATTTCTGACGCCAAACGACGCTGATCTGTGGCCTTCTAAAATGGACTCCGAACACGCTCACGAAAGAAAAGGCGACGATGAAACAAGGCTCAGACAAGGCATATGAAGTGCTACGCCAACGACTGGTTGGTGGGCACTACAAGCCAGGAACACAACTCAAGGAAGAGCCGCTGGCCCGAGAGTTTGGGTTGAGCAGGACCCCTGTCCGAGCCGCACTGAAGCGCCTGGTTGTCGACGGACTGGCTACAGCGGATGCCGGGCAAGGCATTCATGTCGCTCAATGGAGCGACTGGGACATCGAAGAGACCTTTCAACTGCGCATGCTGCTGGAGCCCTACGCCGCTTGCCTGGCAGCCGAGCGAGGAGGTACCGCGTTGGTGGCAAAGCTCAAAGCAAGCAATGAGCAGATGGCTGCCGCAATCGCAGCAAACGGAGACGAATCCATAGCTCAAATCCAGGATTCAAACAGAAGCTTTCACCGAGCTTTGCTGGATGCCTGTGCGGCTCCACGGCTGCAGACCATTTTGGAGACAATGATCGACATGCCGATCATCGTGAGATCGTTCTATCTGTCCACGCGCAGCGAGTTGGAGCAAAGCTTGCACCACCACCAAGATCTGACGGTGGCCGCAGAAGCTGGCGATGGCGAGTTGGCTCGACAAGTCATGCGACTGCACTTGCGCATGTCCTACCACCGATTCATGGTGCACCGCGATCAGTACCGTGGCAGCTCGAGCGTTGCCATGAATAACACGACGCCAAATTGACGCAACATTCCGAGGATGCACATGCGGCCCGGGTATGTCAGTAGCGAATTTGTCCGTCCGCGCCGATGACCAACAAATCCGCGTAACTGCTGCCCTCGTGTTGAACAACTGAGTAGTCCACCACATAGCCGCCGAGGTCAAAGCGTCCTTGAATCGCCCCGGGGGGTTCCTTCAGATGGTTCGTTGATGTTTCAGAGGGCTTTAGCACCCCTTCGCGACTGACAGAGCCAGTGTCTCGCCAAGAGAATGACGACAGGCTGTACCAGTTCGATGAGCTCTTGCGGAAATTTCGAACATATTGAGCCTGGAAGATCTTCAGTTGCTTGAGGCGGTGCGAGTCACCGGCAGCCTGTCGCGCGCTGCTGACCGACTCGGCAAGGCGGCGTCCACCGTGTCCTATGCCGCGCGCCAACTCGAGTAACGGCTGGATGCCTTGCTGTTTGACCGGGCCGGCTACCGCATTGCCCTGACACCCGCCGGCCTGCTGCTGGTAGAGCAAGGTGCGCAATTGCATGCGCAGGCGCGTCGCCTCACCGATCGCGTCAAGCAGGTGGCGCGGGGCTGGGAGTCCGAGCTGCGCATCGTGACCGATGAGCTGGCCAACATCGAGGCGCTGCTGCCGCTGGTGAGTGGTTTCGACGCACTGAACAGCGGCGTGGCCCTGCGCATCACCCACGAGGTGTTGGGCGGCACCTGGGAAGCACTGCTGGACCACCGAGCCGATCTGGTGGTGGCCGCCACCAACGAGCCCCCGGCGATGGCGCATTTGCAGTGGTTTGAATTGGCTCAGTTGAAGTGGGTGTTCGCGGTCTCGCCACGGCACCCCCTGGCTGACGAACAACAGCCCCTCTCCACAGAGGCCATTGGCGCCCATCGACACGTGGTGGTGGCAGATACCTCCCGCCTGGCCATCGCCCGCAGCTACGGCGTGCAAGCCAGCCAGGATCGGCTCGCCCTGCCCAGCATGCGCGCCAAGATCGCGGCCCAGGTGGCGGGCTTGGGCGTGGGTTGGCTGCCCCTTGAAAAGGTACGGCCCCACCTTGAACAAGGCACGCTGGTCGCACTGAGCACGCAAGACCCACGCGAGCCCAACCAGCTGTTTGTGGGCTGGCATTCGAACCGGGCCGGGCCCGCTCTGCAATGGTGGGTTGAAAAGCTGCGTGATCCGCGCTTGGTGGCGCCGCTGCTGCAAGTGAGCTGAACCGCAAACCTGCCGGCGCAGCCACCGATGCCGGGCCGGCCGTCAGGCTGAAGGGTGCGGCGCCTTAGCCAGCGGTGTGGCGGCCAGCGATGCCAGCAGCGCGTCTCGGCTGGCGCTCAGGATTTCTTCGGCCAGCGCTGAATCGTCCGGACAGGCGCGCGACATGATGAGGGCGCCCACCGCTTGCGAGAGCAGGTTCAAGGTCTTGGCCCGTGACGCTGGTGTGGGGGCGACCGCGTCGTCGTGGGCTTCTGCCGTGGCGCCATGGCCGCCGTTCAACGCCGCCACCAGGCTTTCTATCCCGCTTGCAAAGGCGGCCCGGACGGCGTCAGGCTGACGTGCCGCATCACCCCCCAAGGCGGCCATGGTGCAGCCGGCGCCTCGGCCGTCGCGATGCTCACGTGACACGTAGGAGCGGACGAAGTCCGCGGGATCCACACCGCCCTCGGTCAAGGCCACGGTGCGCGCGATGCCACAAGCCGTCGATTCGGCAATCAGCTCGGCCTTCGAGGCGAACTGCTTGTAGAAGCCGCCGTGGGTCAACCCCGCCGCGGCCATCAGATCGGCCACCCCAACACCGTCATAACCGCGCTCACGAAACAGCTGAGACGCGGTTTCAACCACCCGCGCCCGATTCGCCTGCGCCTGTGCTTTGGAGACTTTCATCGTGGGCCTGCCTTGAGGTACTGCATGGCGGCAATTCTATATTGATGTCGAACATCATCAAAATATTGACTTTTTAGATTACGACCGTCATCATTGACGCATGGCAGCGCCAAAACAGGCACTGAACCATGACTGCCAACCCAACCCCGCCGGGATTCGTGAACCCCCGGCCTTCTTTGCCAGGAGCCTTCGAACATGAGCAACGCACTCTCCACCACACTGCCCACCGTCCTCGTCACCGGTGCCTCCAGCGGCATCGGCGCGGTTTACGCCGAACGCTTTGCCCAGCGTGGGCACCCGCTGATTCTGGTCGCCCGTGACAAAGCCCGGCTCGATGCGCTGGCGGCCAAGCTCAGCGCGGCGCACCAGGTGGCGGTGGACGTGATCCAGGCCGACCTCACCCAGCAGAGCGATCTCGCTGCGGTCGAATCCCGCCTGCGCGACGACAGCCGCATCGGCATCCTGATCAACAACGCGGGCATGGCCCAGACGGGCCACTTTCTGCAGCAAACCGCGCCAGACATCGAGCGCCTGATCACCCTCAACACCACCGCCCTGACCCGCCTGGCCGCCGCCATCGCCCCGCGCCTGGTGCAGGCTGGCACCGGCGCCATCGTGAACATCGGCTCGGTGGTGGGCCTGGCCCCCGAGTTCGGCATGACGCTCTATGGCGCCACCAAGGCCTTTGTGCAGTTCCTGTCGCAAGGCCTGCACCTGGAGCTGTCGCCCAAGGGGGTGTATGTGCAAGCCGTGCTGCCGGCCGCCACGCGCACTGAGATCTGGCAGCGCTCCGGCATCGACGTCAACACCCTGCCCGAGGTCATGGAGGTGGACGAGCTGGTGACCGCCGCCCTGATCGGCTACGACCGCCGCGAGCTGATCACCATCCCGCCGCTGCATGTGGCCGAACGCTGGAGCGCGCTGGAAGGCGCCCGTCAAGGGCTGCTGTCCGACATCCGGCAGGCCCGCGCGGCCGACCGCTACCAGCCCCAGGCCTGAGCACGCCAGCCTTGGCCACCAGGAACAGCGTCATGTCCAACCAGCGATTGAAATCACCCCTCCAGGCACTGGCGCTGTCGGCCGTGCTGGCTGCCACCAGCGTGATGGCCGCACCCGCATCATTGCCAGCGCAGCCCAGCCCCGCGACGCCAGCCGCAGCCCGGCAGCTGCAGCAGCCCACCTGGAAGACCGTGCCCACGCAAACCCTCACGGCCGGCGACGTGCGCTTTGCCTACCGTGAACTCGGCCAGCAAAACGGCGGCACGCCCGTGCTGCTGCTCGCCCACCTGGCGGCCGTGCTCGACAACTGGGACCCGCGCATCGTCGACGGGCTGGCCGCGAGGCACCACGTCATTGCCTTCGACAACCGGGGCGTGGGCGCCTCCACCGGCGCCCCGGCCAACACCATCGAGCAGATGGCCGACGACGCCATCCGCTTCATCGAGGCCAAAGGCCTCCAGCAGGTCGATCTGCTCGGCTTCTCGATGGGCGGCATGATCTCGCAAGAAATCGTGCTGAAAGCGCCGCAGCGGGTTCGCAAGATGATTCTGGCGGGCACAGGCCCGGCCGGGGGCCAGGGCATCAGTGCCGTGGCCGGGGTGGCCAACTACGACCTGATCCGGGCCACCCTCACCGGCCAGGATCCGAAGCAATACCTGTTCTTCACGCGCAGCGCCAAAGGCATCGAAGCAGGCCAGGCCTTTCTGGCCCGCCTGCAAGAGCGCAGCCAGCAGCGTGACGCCGACATCGCCATTGGGGCCTATGTGGCCCAGTTGCAGGCCCTGGCCACCTGGGGCCAGAAGCGGCCGGCCGACCTCTCGGCCATCCAGCAACCGGTGCTGGTGGTCAACGGTGACGACGACCGCATGGTGCCCACCCGCAACACCTACGACCTGGCCAAGCGCTTGCCCCATGCGCAGTTGATCATCTGCCCGGATGCGGGGCACGGTGGTATTTTTCAGTACCACGAAGACTTCGTGACCCAGGCACTGGCCTTTCTGGCGAACTGAGGCCGCAGGCTTTGCCCCCCACCACCCAGTCACCTGCCCCTCACCACAAGCATCACCGGAACACGGCCCGCCCTCACGGCGGCCCCAGCCAACATGAAAGCACTTACCTTCAAACGCTATGGCAAATCGCCCGACATCGGGTTCTCGCATGTGGCGCAACCTGCGCTGCAGCCCGACGAGATCCTGGTGCAGGTTCACGCCGCCGGCCTGAACCCCATCGACAACATGGTGCCTGCCGGCACCTTCAAGCCCGTGCTGCATTTCAAGCTGCCGGCCACCCTGGGCAGCGATCTGGCAGGCGTGGTGGTCGAGGTCGGCGGCCGCGTGACCCGCTTCAAACCGGGTGACGAGGTCTATGCCAGCCTGTTCGACACAGGCAAGGGCAGCCTCGCCGAGTGGGCCGCCGTGCCCGAGAGCGCCGCTGCGCTGAAGCCAGCCAACCTCGACTTCGTTCAGGCGGCCTCCATCCCCATGGTGGCGCTCACCTCGTGGCAAGCCATGAAAGAGCGCATGAACCTGCAAGCCGGCCAGAAAGTGTTCATCCCCGCAGGCTCTGGCGGCATCGGCACCCTGGCCATCCAGTTGGCCCACCATTGGGGCGCCAAGGTGGGTACCACCGTCAGCACGGGCAACGTCGAACTCGTTCGCAACCTGGGGGCCGACGAGATCATCGACTACAAGAAGCAGGCGTTCGACCAGGTGCTGAGCGGCTACAACGCGGTGCTGGGCACTATCAGGGGCGACGCCATCGAAAAATCACTGAACATCCTGAAGCCCGGGGGGCGGATCGTCTCGCTCATCGGGCCCCTGGATGTGGCCTTTGCCAAGGCCAAGAAGCTGAACTTCATCCTGCGCTTCGTGTTCAGCCTGATGAGCCGCAAGATCCGGAAGCTGGCCAAAAAACAGGGCGTGGATTACGGCTTTCTGTTCGTGCGCCCTGACGGCCACCAGCTTGCAGACATCGGCGCGCTCCTCGAAGCCGGGCACATCCAGCCCGTGATCGACAAGGTGTTTGCCTTTGACCAGGCCAAGGAGGCTTTGGACTACCTTGCGCAGGGGCGGGCGAAAGGGAAGGTGGTGGTGAAGGTCAGGTGAGGCCGCCCCAGGGCCCGCGTTGTGCCCCCGGGGCCACACCAGCCAACACTCGGCTTGCGCCCTGGGCGCCAAGCCACTCAGCTGCGCCAGGCCGCGCGCTCACTCAGGCTTGAAACCCGCGGCCTTGAGCAGCTCGCTTCCTTGCAGCACTTCTGAGGCGATGAAGCGCTTGAATTGCTCCGGCGTCTCGCTGACCGGCTCAATGCCCAAGGCGCTGTAGCCGCCTGATCGGCCAATCTCGGCCACCGCCGCATTGATGGCCTTGTTCAAGCTCATCACCCGCTCAGGCGGCGTACCGCGAGGTGCCCAGACGCCATACCAGGAGGCATAGGCATACTGGCCCAGCCCGCTCTCAGCCAGGGTGGGAACCTCAGGGGCCAGTGCACTGCGCTTGCTCGACGTGACCGCAATGGGCCTGACCTTTCCCGACTTGGCCAAAGGCAGCAAAGAGATCATGGAATCCAACAGCATGTCCACATGGCCCCCGGCCACATCCACCAGAGCCGGTTGCGTGCCCTTGTAGGCCACATACGTTAATTTGAGCTGCCCCATGCGTGCCATGAGCAGGGTGGCCAGATGGCTGGGTGCGCCCGCTGCGGGTATGCCGGCTGTCCACCCCTCCGGCTTGGCGCGAGCAGCCGCCAGCACGTCTGACAGCTTTCTGGCCTCCAGGTCGGGGGCGATCACCAGCATCAGGGGCGCTTCGCCGACGCGGCCAATCGGCACGAAGTCGGCCTGCGGATCGTAAGGCGGGTTTTTCAGCACCTGGCGCGCGTAGATGTGGGTGGCCGCTGAGAACAACAGGGTGTATCCGTCGGCAGCGGCAGTCTGGACATACTTGCCCCCCAGGGTGCCGCTGGCGCCGGCGCGGTTCTCAACAATCACCGGCAAGCCCAATTGCTTGCCCAGTTGGTGGGCCAGAAGGCGGGCTGCGGAATCCACACCGCCACCGGCAGCAAACGGCACGACGATGCGCAACAGGCGGTCGGGCTCGGGAAAGGTGGCCGCCTGGGCCAGGATCGGGCCGGCCAGGCCCGCCAAGGCGCCCAGCATCTGTCTTCTTGATGTCTTCATTCTTGTCTCCAGGGTTGTCACGCTATCAGGTCAAGCCGGTTGTTCACACCGGTCTGCGCCGGCTGCGGCGTCGGGCCATCACGTCGAGGGTGCTTTCGAGCACCTCGCGGTCCATGCCTCGTGTGATGAACACCAGGCGGGTGCTGTGGTCTTCAGAAGGCCAGGCCGGCAGGTATTCGGGGGGGTGGAACAGGTGCTGCACGGCATGGACCACCATCGGCGTACCAGGCGACTGCGCCGTCTGCACCAGGCCCTTGAAGCGCAACAGCTTCTCGCCCTGCGACGCCACTACCAGATCCAGCCATTGGGCAAAGCCCTCCAGGTCGAGCGGCTCATGGCGCACCAACACAAAGCTCTGCACATCCGACAGGTGCGCAGGCGGGTCGCTCTCTGCCGCTACCGGGTGGTAGAAGTGAGGACTGCCGGGTTCGGCGGAATCGGGCCCGGGCACCAGCAGCTGCCTGCGCAAGAGCGCCAGCAGGTACTCCATATCACTTCGGTCAGCCTGCCGCACGCGGGCTGCCGGGTTGAGTTGTGCCAGGCACTGCAGCAAGGGCGCTGTAGCGCTCGGGTCAGGCAGCAGGTCCAGCTTGGTGAGCCACACCTCATCGGCGGCCGCCAGTTGGGCCAGGGCCTCGGGATGCTGTTCGAGGCTTTGCATGCCCAGCACGGCATCGACGGTGCAGAGCACCGTGCCCAATCGGTAGCGCTGCGACAGCACAGGGTCCATCATCAGGGTGCGCAGTATCGGGCCCGGCTCCGCCAGCCCACTGGTCTCGATCACCACCCGCTGGATCGTGTGGCCAGGGCGGTCCAGCAGGGCTCCGAGTGCCTTCAACAAGTCACCCCGAACAGCGCAACACAGGCAACCGTTGGGCAGCAGCACCACGTCGTCGGCTGAGGCAGCCGTGAGCAGTTCATGGTCCAGGCCGGTTTCACCAAACTCATTGACGATGACGGCGGTTCCCACCAGGTCGGCAGACGACAGCAGTCGGTTCAGCAGCGTGGTCTTGCCGCTGCCCAGAAAGCCGGTGAGCACGCTGACCGGCACCCGAGGCCCCAAAGGCTGTGCCTGGGCCTGCAGCAGGGCAGAGAAGTGCCCGTTCATGTTCCGGTCCCCCCGCCATGCAGCGCCTTGAACGAGGTCAGGGTCTTGTCGATGCGGGGCAGCACCCAGTCGCACACCGGCGCAGGCAGCTCGCCCTCGCTGGCTTGCTGCAACAGCACCAGCAGGGGTGAAGGCGGCCAGCCCGCAGCCTGATGGCTGCGGAAGTACGCGGCCACCGCGGGCAGATCACTGCGCAACGCGGCATCCTCGAGGTAGTCGACGATGTCGAGCTCGAAGTCCTCCAGGCGCAGGCTGATGCCCCCCGCCCCGCAACCACAGGACATGCCCAGGGCCACGTGACGGATCGCCAGCTCGCTCCACAGGCTCACCAGCCTGGCCGCCTGCATCCGCTGCTCTTCGGCCATGGCGAGGCTCACTGGCCGGCCCAGGCCACGGGGTCGGTGGTCGCCACCTCGCCGGGAGGCTGCGCGCGCAAGGCCCGGGTGGCCTCGGCATCGACCTGGCCCCGTGCATCCAATGCCACACGATAGACCTGGCGCGCCACCTCGGCACTCACATAGCCCTCGCGCACATCCTCGGCCACGCTCTCCAGATCGCGCGCCAGCGGGTTGCCGAAGCCACCCCCGCCACCCGACAGCATCTTGTAGGCGTCGCCACGTTCAAGGCGCACGTTGAAGATCTTGGCGTTGGGGTGGTCGGTCTTCCACTCGCCCTTGTGGCGCACGGCCAGCCCGTTGCCCATGGCGTCGCCGCCCCCGTCCAGGCCCCAGGGCTTGCAATGCACGCGGTCGATCCGGGTGGTGACGGTGAAGGGCGACAGCGCCTGCACCACCATCTCGGCCCCCAGGCCCCCCCGGTACTGGCCAGCACCGGCTGAGTCACGGCGGATCTCGTACTTTTCGACCAGCACCGGGTACTTGGCCTCCAGCTGCTCGGTGGGGCTGTTGTGGGTGTCGCCATCGTTGATGCAGACGGTGACCGATACGCCGTCCTCCTTGCTCTTGGCGCCCCAGCCGCCGCCCAGTGGGCCGATGCCGACAATGAACAGGCGCCCATCCTCCGGGCTGATGCCATGGATGTTGGGGAACACCAGATCGGCATGGTGGCCGGCAATCGAACGATCAGGAATGGCCGGTGCCAGCGCCTTGAAGATGGTGTCGATCACCGTCATCGGGAAGGTCATCCAAACCCGCATCGGGTACGGGCGCTCCGCGCTGATGACCGTGCCCATCGGCATGATGACCTTGAGCGGTCGGAACGAGCCATCGTTCACCGGGTAATCCGTGGGCGTGGTCAGGCACTTGTAGGCCACCTGGGCGCAGGCGATGCCGGTGGTAAAACCTGAGTTGTAGAAGCCACGCACCTGCTTGCTGACGTCCGACAGGTCCACCGTCATCTCGTCGCCGGACACCGTCACCTTGACGCGGATCGGAATGCGCTTGCCGATCTCCAGGCCATCGTCGTCCATGAACGATTCAGCCTCGTAGACGCCATCGGGAATCGACAAGGTGTTCTGACGGGCCACGGCCTCGCTCGAGTCCATGATCTGTGCGATGGCCCCGTTCACGGCTTGGGGTCCATAGCGCTGCAGCAGTTCGACATAGCGGCGCTCACCCGTGGTGATGGCCGTGATCTGGGCCCGCAGATCGCCCAGCGCCCGCTCGGCGAGCCGAACGTTCATGGCGATGATGTCCACCAGATCCTGGTTGACGACACCTTCTCGCTGGTACTTCATGATGGGGATCTGGATCCCCTCGCTGAAAATGTCGGTGGTGACATTGCCCAGCGTGCCGCCCACATCCAGCCAGTGCGCCATGCAGCAGGTGAAGCCTTCCAGACGGCCTTCATGGAACACCGGCATCGTGAACGTGAAGTGGTTCAGGTGACTGCCCGTGGTGTAGGCATCATTGGTCACCAGGATGTCGCCGGGGCGAATGTTCTCGTACCCGAAGTGCCTGATTTTCGCCTTCACGGTCTCGGACATCCCGCGGATGAACATCGGCAGCCCCAGCCCGATCGAGACGGTGTCGCCCTCCTTGGTGAACAGCCCGACCGTGAAATCCAGGGCCTCATAGATGATGAGGTTGTAGGCGGTTCGGGTCAGGTTGGTCTTCATCTCTTCCGTCACGGCATACAAGCCATTGCGGATGATCTCTACGGTGACCGGGTCCACGGTCTTGAGCTCAGCGCTGGTGTTCATGTCCGGTCACTCCCAATCTCGATTTGCAGGTTGCCAAGTTCGTCGACGCGCAGCGAGTCGCCCGGCTGCACCACGGTGGTGGAGGCGTGCTCCTCGATCAGGGCCGGGCCCACGATCTCGTTGCCCGCCAGCAGGCGATCGCGCAGGTACACCGGTGTGTCGGCCCAACCCGAGGATCGGAAGTAAACCGGCTTGATGGACCGCACGGCCGCGGGCTCGGGCCTCGCAGCGCCTTGCGCCACGCTGTGCTTGGGCGGCTTCTTCATCGTGCCCAGCACGGTTACGCGCAAACTCACCAGGTCAGCAGGCTCCTGGGGGGCCGAGGTACCGTAGCGCACCTGGTGGAGCTGATCGAACTGCTGTTTGATGGCGGCCCGGTCCTTGCCCTCAAAAAAGGCCAGCGGCAAGTCCACCGTCACGGCATGCTCCTGCCCCACGTAGCGCATGTCGGCGGCCCGTTCGATCACCACGCCATCGGCCTGCACCCCGGACTGGGCCAGCGCGGCGCGCCCCTCGTCTTCCATCTTCTGGTAGGCCGCCTCGATCTCGTCAAACGAGACGTCGTTGAGCTTGCGGAACACCGAGCGCACGTAGTCGTAGCGCAGGTCAGAAAACAACATGCCGTAGGCCGAGAAATAGCCCGGGGCATACGGAATGAGTACCTTGCGAATGCCGATCTCGCGCGCGATCGCCGAGGCATGCAAGGGGCCCGCGCCACCGTAGACCACCATGGTGAAGCTGCCCGCGTCCAGGCCGCGCTCGGTCGTGACGGCCTTCACGGCATGCGACATCTGGGTCACGGCGATCTGCAGAATGCCGTCGGCCGCCTTGGTGGCATCCAGCCCCAGCGGCGTGGCGATGCGCTCGCGCATCTGGCGCTGGCAACCGGCCAGATCGAGCTTGAGTTCACCGCCGAGGAAGTTGTCGGCGTCGAGACGGCCCAGCACCAGATTGGCATCGGTCACCGTGGGCTCGGTGCCCCCACGCCCATAGGCCACCGGCCCGGGGATGGAGCCGGCGCTTTGCGGGCCCACGCGCAGGGCGTTACCCGTTTCAATCCGGGCGATCGAACCGCCGCCCGTGCCCACCTCATGGATGTCCATCATCGGGATCTGGATCGGCAGGGCACGCTCGTAGCCACCGATCAGGGCCGAGCCCGTGGTCAAAGGACGGCCTTCGCTGATGACGCCGGCCTTGGCCGTGGTGCCGCCCATGTCGAAGGCAATGGCATCGCCCATGCCCAACTGGGCACAGATGGCCTGGGCACCGATCACCCCGGCGGCCGGCCCCGATTCGAGCATGCGCACACAGCCCACCTTGGCGTGCTCCACCGGGAACAGCCCACCGGTGGATTGCACGATGTAGAAATCGCCCTCGAAGCCTTGCTCGCCCAGGTGGCTTTCGAGCTGGCCCAGGTACTCTGACACCCGGGGGCCGACATAGGCATTGGCCACGGCGGTCGAGACCCGCTCGAACTCGCGGTATTCCTGGCTCAGCTCATGCGAGGCGCAGACAAAGGAGCCTGGCAGTTCCTCTTGAAGGATCTGCTTCACGCGCTGCTCATGCGCCGGGTTGCGGTAGCTGTGCAGCAACAGCACGGCCACGGCCTCGATGCCTTCGCCCTTGAGCTCACGCGCCAGTTCACGCACGGCCGCCTCGTCCAGCGGCTTGTGGATGCTGCCGTCGGCACGCAGGCGCTCGGCCACCTCAAAGCGCAGCGAGCGCTTGACCAGGGGCTGATGCTTGTTGAAGAACAGGTTGTAGGCGTCCGGGCGATTGACGCGCCCGATCTCGTAGATGTCACGGAAGCCCTCGGTGATCAGCAGCGCCGTCTTGGCACCGTTGCGCTCCAGCAGCGTGTTGATGGCAATGGTGGAACCATGCAGAAACAGGTGGCCGTCACGCCAATCGATCTTGGCGCTGTCGATCGTGGCCTGAATGCCGGTGACCAGCTCGCCGTGGGTGGACAAGGCCTTGCCGAACAGCAGGCGGCCACTGGCTTCGTCAAAGGCCGCCATGTCGGTGAAGGTGCCGCCGATGTCGACAGCAATGCGCAATTGGGGTTTGGATGTCATGGGGTCTCCAGTTCAGCCGGCAGAGCGGTCAGTGCCGATTCGGTTGCGCAGCACGCCCAGGCCGGTGATCTCCACCTCGACCATATCGCCCTCCTTCATGTACAGCGGGGGTTCGCGCCGATCCCCCACCCCCCCCGGCGTGCCGGTGGCGATCACGTCGCCGGGCGACAGCGGGGTGAAACGCGACACGTAGGCCACGATGGTGGGAATGTCGAAAATCAGGTCGGCCAGGCTGGCGTGCTGCACCACCTGCCCATTGAGCCGGGTCTGCAGGCTGAGCTGGGCTACGTCGGGCACTTCATCGCGCGTCAGCAGGAAGGGGCCCAACGGGCCGGTGCCCGGAAAGTTCTTGCCCGGCGTGAATTGGTGGGTGTGGCGCTGCCAGTCCCGCACGCTCACGTCGTTGAAGCAGGTGTAGCCGGCAATGTGGTCGAACGCGTCGGCTGCGGCGATGTGGCGCCCGCCCTTGCCGATCACGAAGGCCAGCTCACCCTCCCAGTCAAAGCGCTCCGAGAACTCGGGGCGCAGCACCTCGTCGCCGTGGGCCGCGAGGGAATCGGCAAAGCGCAGGAACAGCGAGGGGTGCTCGCTGTCGGGGCGCTTGGTTTCTGCCACGTGGGTCTTGTAGTTGAGGCCAACGCAGATGACCTTGCCCGGCGCCGGGATCACGGCTTGGGCCTGGACCTGGGCCGGGGCGACACGCTGGCCACCCTGCTGAACATCCGCCTGCAGTTCGGCCAAGGCGTTCGCCGCCAGCACGGCCTTCAGATCAGGGAAGCGGGCCAGAAAGCCGGCCGAAGGGGCCACATAGGCCTCGCCTTGAATCAGGCCATAACGGGCTTGGCCGTCTTGAATAAAGCTCACGAGTTTCACGGGGTCTCCTTGCGGTACATCGATGACGACAGACTGTAGGTTTCACCGTGAAATCCAGATAGATGCAATTTATGTCTTTCAGATATCTCTATATAGTCATACCCAAAAGCGCCTCCATGCCGCCAGAATCGGGCCGTTGAACTGTTCGGCAGAGGCACGCCGGGCGCCCTGAACTGAAGCCACCCACGAGGCAGGCAGGGTTGCCGGGCGGCGCACGCCCGAGCTTCACCCGTCCAACCCATGGCATTGCGCCTGGCCCCAAGGGGCTGGCAAGGGACCCACCGATGAACATCCAGGACTTTCGCCTCTTCCTTGAAGTGGTCGAGGCCGGCAGCCTGACCAAGGTGGCGGCGCAGCGCCACACCGCCCAGTCGTACATCAGCCGCCAGGTCAGCGAGCTGGAAAAGCAATGCGGCGGCGCCTTGTTCCGCCGCACCGGGCGGGGGGTGGTGCTGACCGAGTTTGGCGAATCGGTGGAGCGCCGGGTGCGCATCTGGATCCGCGACAGTGAGGAGATGTTTGCCGACTTCCAGCAGCTGTCCCGGGTGCCGATGGGCGACGTCAAGATCGGCATCCTGCCTTCGGCGGCCCATCCGCTGATGACCCAGGTGTTCAGCGAATTGCGCCGGTCCTTCCCGCAGATCCGCCTGAACGTGCGCGAGGGTCAGGGCGGCGAGCTGGACGCCATGCTCGACACCGGCGCCGTGGACATGGCCATCCTGTTCCGCTACGAGCCGCCCCGCGGCCAGGAAGAGATTCACCTGGCCACGGCAGACACCTACCTGGTGTCACGCCCCGGTCTGCCCCTCACCCAGGCCGGCACGGTCTCGTTCCAGCAACTCAATGGCCTGCCGCTGGTGCTTCCCAGGCGCCCCTCTCACTGGCGGTCCATCCTCGATGAATCGGCGCGCAGCCAGGGCTTCTCTTTACAAGCCGAGATCGAGGCCGACTCGTTGCGCATGCAAAAGGAAATCCTGGCCGAGAACAATGACCTGTACGCACTGCTCGGGCCGTTTGCGGTGCAGGAGGAACTGCGCTGCGGCAAATTGCAGGCAGCCAAGATCATCGACCCCGAACTCAAGCGCTATGTCACCCTGGCCCTGCCCAAACAGGGGCAGCTGACGCAGGCCCTGCGTGCGGTCTCGAAGATCATCAAGGAAAAGGGCGCCGTGCTGGGCTACAACCAGAACGCTTCAAACGCGGTTGGATGACGCTGCTCGAACTTTCAAGGACTGTGGTGTGGCCGCGCCGTGGCATAAAAAATGGCCCAACCTCATGAAGGTCGGGCCAAAACGGGCCAAGCGGGCGGAACGCCATGCCAATAGCCACTCGCATTGAAACCTGGGTGGCTGCACCCCTCAGAAAGAATGGCGAATACCGAAGTCCATGCCGGTCCAGGTCGCGTTGGCCACCCCTGTCACGCCCCCTCCGCTGAGCGCGGCCCCATTGCGGTTGCGAATCTGCGAATAGGTGCCATACACAGCCGTGCGCTTGGAAAGCTCATGCACATAGCCCACCGCCAGTTGCTGGGCCGAACGCCCAGAGGCCGAGTTGTCGGAGATCTTCGAAAGCGATAGCGGGATGTAGCCCGTGGCCACCTTGACCTGGGCCCCCAGCATCCAGCCGTTGGACCGGTTGGGCCCCGCCACGGCATTCTTGCGGTCTGCGAAATAGAGGGCCGACGCCGTGACCGGCCCGATCACATAGCTGGCCCCCACATTGCTCGCACTGACCGCCCCATTGGCCAGCGCCGTACGCCCCGAGGCCACGGCCACATTGAGGCCATCGCGGGCATAGCCCAGGCGGATGCCTTGGTAGTTGCCGTTGTCGGGTGTGGTCGAAGTCGAGGGCGTGTTGTTCACCGCCTTCATCAACTCGCCGTAGACGCCATGGAGTTCTGGCAGAAAGTAGCCCACCGAGTTGGAGGCCCGCACCGCTGTCTGCACCGTCGCCACCTGGGTCAGCGCGCTCTGGGCGGTGTTGATGATGCCGCCCGCCCCTGCGGTGCCGAAGGGGTCGAACACGATCAGGTTCCAATAGCTGGGCACAAAGCCGCGCCCCAACCGCACTTCACCCCAGTCGCGCGAGATCAGGCTGAGCGAGGCCCGGCGATTGAACACCAGCCCGCCGGCCGTGCCCGCCGTGGTGTTGTCGGTGCTGGCCGCACCGCCAATGCCGCTGGCGATATTGAGCCCGGCATCCAGCACAAACCCAGCCGACAGGCCGCCCCCGAGGTCTTCCGTACCGCGAACGCCAAGGCGGCTGTACTGGTTTCCGCCCGTTCCATAAACCCTGGTGATGCTGGCACTGCCTTGCGAGGCCCGCTGCACGGTGGTGTCCAGAACGCCATACAGTGTGACCGAGCTCTGCGCGGCCGCATTGAGCGCCAGCCCGCACAGCGCCATCGGGATTGCGAATCTTTTCAATTTTGTCTCCAGTCTTTTTTGAGGTTCTCCGGCCTGATGCAGGGCTTGCGCCGCCTGCACCGCATTTCAATGAAGCGGGCCAGACCGACAGACTCTAGGTTCGGCAGACGCATCCCGGTAGCGGTCAATCGGAGAAATCAGCCATCGCCCGGCAGGCATGGCTGGGGGGCGCTCCGGTTGACCAGGCACACACGGGTCCGGGTTCGCGTGACTTCGCGCGACTACCCAGGGCCTGCAAGCCACAGCATCCTGATATAGGGTGGTCAGGTATGGATACGGAGCGCTGAAGACAGTAGGGGAAGAGGGTTCCAGCTATCGCGTAAGCCGTTGGTGGCTGCCGTCTCGGCGCGATGCCAGTGCGCCGCATAGCCGCCGGGTTCAGCGTGCTTCAGCGCGCAGGTCCTGCCAAACCAGCTTGTCGCCGATTCCGGTCTGCACCGTGCGTTGGCGGTCGGGTACCTCACGCGACAGCAAGTCGACGACCTCGGGGCGCCGCTCCGCGTACCGGATGTCGGCGGCGGAGAGCAGTGTTGGCACCAGGTCGGCATGCATCAGCGGCTGGTGGACGTTGCGCACCAGTTGGGCCCACTGCCGCGGATGCGCCTCACGCCAGGCCCCATTGGCCCAGAAAATCGCCGGCACCTGAATGTCCCAACGTGTTGGGTGGCGCAGAGCATGGCCGAACAACTGGCGCCGGTCGTCGAGCAGGTTCTCGCCGTGGTCCGGCGTAAAGACAAGAAACACCGGTCCGGGCTGCCGCTCCAGCCGCCCGGCGATCTCGTGCAGCAGCCCGATCGAGTTGTCGACGGCATTGGCGTACATCGCCCGCCACGAGGCAATCGAGTCTTGGTTCGGAAGGCCCACGAGGCCGTCACAAAGATCCCCGAACGGGGCACGCTGCCGGTCGAAGCGTGAGCAATATGGCTCGTGCGAGCCGTAAGTGTGCAGGACCACGGACACGCGTCGGCTGCCGTGCGACAGCGCCTCGTTGAGCAACGGCAACAACGCGGCACGATCCTGCCCAGTTGGAAATCGCTTCACCGATGCATCGGGCCAGGCAATCGCCTCGTCCTGCACGTCAAACCAAAAGGTCTCGAACCCTGTTTCGGAGAACGCACGCTGAAATGTCGCATCGGCCGAGACGCGCACAGAGTGCCCCGGCATCTCGCGCGAGATCAACAACGGCATCGAGGTGTGCGTGGCATTGGACCCAGCGCTGACGTCGCAGGCGACGAGAGCCCCTGCCGGCAGCGATCGCACGCCCCGCGGGCCGCCGCATTCGGAGAGAAAATCGCTGCGCATCGACTCACCGATCACCAGCACGTAGGCCTCGTTCGACCTGGGGGCCACAGCCCTTGTCGCCTGCCAGCTCGCGCGAGGATCGCGTGGGCTGAGAGAGGCGTCCGGCGGTGCGGCCTGCAAAGCCAGCCATGGCGTGTCTACCGCCGCTGCCACCACGAGCAGCAGGCCGTTGACAGGCCAAGCACGAGCCCAGGCAGCAGTCGGCGTCCCAAGTGCCAACGCGAGGCTACCGGCAACCACGACCGCCAGCCGCCGACGCAGCGGCCACGGCGCCCGACCAACATCCGCCCGCATCCCCAGCCAACCGAGTGCCGCCAAGCATGCAGCACCGAATACGAGCCATCCCAGGTAGGGGCCCAACGCCGAGCGCACCTCTTCACTGCTGAATGTGCGCCAGTGCAGCGCCAGCTCGGCCAGATTCACGTTGCGCATCAAGTCCGCCGCAACGCAGGCCACAGCGGCAACGGCGATGGGGTAGGTGAGCGCGAAGAATGCGCGCCCGGGAAGCAGCAGCCTCAGAGCGACAACGCTCCAGGCCGACGCCAGCCAGAGCGAAACTGGCGCAATGTCCCAGTCGTGCCATGCCGACTGCGAGGTGGCTGCCGGCAGCAGAAGCACCAGCAGCCACACCAGCAGGGGTAGCGACGCAGCACGGAGGGTGGGTGGGCGAGCGGGCGGCATCTTTGCGTCAGTCTCTGGGCAAACCGCCGATTTTATCCACCGGCGCCGGGTGGAAAGCAGGCCCTGTAGAGCGGATCCGGCTGGCTGCCCGCGGGCCTTCAAGCTGCCTCAGCATGCAAACGGAATCAAGCCCGTCATCACACCCACGATCAGCCCGAGGACCAGGCCCACGCCAGCACCTAGCAGCACATTCACAACGACCAGCGTCCAGTGGCACGCGGCAGACCTGGTGTGCGGCTGCGCGGGTGTTGCGCACTTCGAAGTCCCCGTGAGATTTGACGTGGCACTCATGGATTCACCTTTGGGCGAGCGTTGATCGCCAAGTCAATGCGATCGCGCAAATCAGCCGCATCCTGACCCGCGCCTTGAACCGAGGCCTGGATCTGTTCAGCCGACAGCCCACCGGGTCGCCTTGCTTCGGCCAGCGCCCAGGTGCGGGCTGCGCGTTTGCCGCTGCGGCAATACAGGAGCACATCTCCCTGCTCCGAGAGCACGGACTGCAGGCGAGCGGCTGCATCTTCGGGGATGTCTCCATGCGGCACCGGCACATAGGCAAACCCAAGGCCTGCCATCCTGGCTGCATGTTCCATCGCCTGCGAGGAGGGCTGATCGAGCGCTTCGCCATCGGGCCGAAGGTCAACCACCATGCGGTAGCGGCGCCCCACCGCCACCATGTCTTCGACCTGGAGTTGGCTGGTGACCCCGACACGATCTGACAAGCGGTGGGGCGCGATCCGTGCCATGGCTCTCGCCTGCACGGCACCAGACCAGGCCGCTGGCACAAGCACAGATCCCATCGCCAACAGCAGGCTGCAGGTGAAGGCCCTTCCTGGCGTGAGCCAGGCGGCAAAGCTTGAACGTTTTCTCATACCTTGGTGCAAAGTGAGTTGGGACCGGCCGATTTCAGCGGCCGGTGAGACCGATGGCTGCTTTGGCTTTCGCCGGTCTGCGGCCATGAGCCCGTCGGTATTGTTTGGTGATACCGAGTGCTGGAGGATCAGCCACCTACCCATCCTTTCTGGTCCGCGCCGATGGAGCACGGACGCCGTGCCTGCAGTCCACAGATCAGACACGCCGTCGCAGGGCAGAAGGGACTCGAGGTGGACAGGATCACCAATGAATTGCGGAGGCATTTGCCGATGTTCAGGTCAACATAAGTCCATGACTTTTAAATAGATATCGCTGTCTTTGCAGATATCTTTGCGGATCTTGAGGCAGATCTGTCTGCAGGCCCAGCTGCATACAGCACCGCCGCGCCTTCAGCGCGGGCGCGTAGCCAATTCGAAGGGGTTGAGACGCTTGCCCCTGCAGATGCACGCCAGGTCTGGTGACATGTCAGATGTCAAAATTGAGCTGTTTGCCCAGTGTCTTGCAACTGCGGGTCTGGGTGATCAGCCATTGGCCCATCACACGCGAGTTTTCCAATCGAAAAAATAGCGCTCACAAATGATTCCCCGTCGGCGACAACTGCCATTCCAAAACGACACCACCTGTCCAAGCAACTGATCACACTGACCTCCTCATTCACTCATTGGAGGATTCAGATGTTCTGGATTGCGCTTCTCGGTATGTCGCTGTCGTGGTTTTTGGTCAAACTCGGGTTCCTGTCTGCAAAGGTCGGAATACTGACTCTGGTGATCAAAGTGTTGCTGATCATCTTGGTGATCGGGTCTGTCATGGCCATGATTTTGTGGCTCGGCAAAAAAACTTCAATTTCTGAGAATAAGCAGTGAGTCGGCATCGTGTATGGTGCACTCACACCGTCAAACTCGAGGTCACATCAAAAACAAGACCTCGCCAAGCATTCAGGCACCAAACGACTTTATGGCGCAAGGCCAACACGACACCATTGCGTACCGACTGTCACAGGTACTCCTCAAACTGAATCAAGGCGATCACCTCGACCCTGCGGCATTGGCCGAGGAGTTTGGTACGCATCTCAGGACCATCCAGCGGGACCTCAACGTCCGATTGGCTTTTCTGCCGCTGCTCAAAACAAAAGGCCGGTACCACCTGGATCCGGCTTATCTTGGCAAACTGAATTTCAAGGACATTGAGCGCTTTGCAACCAAGACAGGCATCAAGGGTTTGTTCCCTTCGTTGAACAGGGATTTTCTGAAAGAACTGCTGAGCGAACAGGTGCAAGCACCGTGGCTGGTTCGCGGTCACCACTACGAAGACCTCTCTGCCCTGCAAAACGCGTTCGATCAGTTGGAGGCCGCCGTCATCCACAAGCGTGTGCTGACCCTGGACATGCTCAAGGACGGGCGGATCAAGACATACAAGGCCGTCAACCCCTACCGTCTGATCAACACAAAAGGCATCTGGTATCTGGCTGCGGTGCATGACGGCAAACTCAAGACATTTGGCGTTGGCAAGATTCGCTCCGTTCAGACCCACGCGGAGACCTTTACCCCTGATGCAAACGTCGATGCATCTGTCCAGACCGAAGAAGGTATCTGGCACTCATCACAGCCTCAGCAGGTGCTGCTTAGCGTCTCGCCAGCGGTAGCCGACTACTTCAAACGTCGACAACTGATCCCACACCAGAAAATCCTTGCTGAGTCGATGGACGGTACGCTCACGATTGAGACAACTGTGGGACATCAGAACCAGATACTGCCAATCGTTCGCTACTGGATTCCCAGTGTGCGAATTGTGTCCCCTGCTGCCTGGAACGACGAATTGATCAACCAACTTTCCGACTACTTGAACGTTGGCGGCCCTCTTGGCGCAAGAGGTGCTCAACTTCCATCATCATGAACGAACCCCGATACGAGCCAGGGCTCGCACTGAATCCCGATAGGGCGCCCAAGCCTGACAACCTGTTGCGCTCCACCGTCGCCTTCTTGAAGCGCGACATCAAATCATTTTTTCCAAGCAGCGACAAAGAAGGGGAGTCGACTGAGCAAGGTGGGGCTGCCTCCAAGGATTCAAAGACAACGGGTACCGATCCGACCGGGACCAGCATCGAATCTCTTGTCGATGAAAGCAAACTGACCGGAATGGCATTTCGGCGTGACGCACTCGACTGGCGAGACAACTTTCACGTCAACTTAACGCTCACCTTGTCATCGCTGTACGACACCTTTGCGCAAGAGGTGCACGCTGAGTTAGCAAATACCAGTCTCTTCAGAACATTGGTAACCCGAGAGTCTGACCAAGTCTTACAGGACAGCTTCACGCAACTGGTGCGATTGCCACTGATTGCGACGCTGCGCAATGAAGAAGGAAAGCTGAATACCTGCGCAATCAAGTGGGGGGCATTTGTGAAAGCAGACATGTCTTTTGACATTTCGGCATTGAACGCAGAGTGCGCCAGCCTCCACGACATCGGATTCAAGCCATCCAACAAAGACCAGATCATTTCCCGCTGCCAAGAACTGGTCCTGGGGTCTGCGGGCCTAGCGGCCGTATTTCGCGACCAGGGCCTTCAACTCTCCAGAAAACTGATGGATACCCGAGCATCATGATCAGCACCATACCCTTCGAAATTCCGGCAAAGCTCATGGGCCGCGTTGCGTCCGGTGAACTGATCCGATACGGCACGATCTTGAAAGACGCAGGGACCGGCCAAATCGTCAAACACCTTCAGGAGACCGGCGTGGCTCAGGCCGTCTTGTCAAACCTGTCCTCAGGCCCTTTCGCCACCGTTTCGGCACTGGCTAACCTAGTCAATGCTGGTTCGAACATTTACGCGGGAGTCAAGATAAATCAACTCAAGGCCATGATAGAAACGCTGCAAACCCTGCAAGTGGCGACATTGGGCGTTTCTCTAGCCGGCGTCGGGGTCAGCGTCGCGGGTTTCTATTACATGCACAAGCGGTTCAACTCGGTGGAGGACCGCATGGATGAACTCTCAGAGACGATCAAGGTTGGTTTCGAGAGACTCGGTCATCGGGACTTGCGGAAGCAACTGCACTTCACCAAAAGCCTTCTGCAGCGTGCAAAACAGGCACCGACCCTTTCTGATCCAAGGCCGGAGTACTCGGAAGTCGCCGCTGGACTTGCAGATCAGGCAGCCTACTTCGAGGGTGAAATCGCATTCATTGTCAAAGCCAATGGACCCATCGACCTGGATGCGTTCCAGCAGATGGCTCAAATGCTGACGCTATGCAACAGTGTTCGCATCGATTGCCGGATACGCACCAATGAACTGAAGCATGCGTTGGCCGTTTCCGAGTCCGTTGCCTCCGATTACGAAAGCCTCTTCACACACCTGACGCCGATGTCGTTTGGTCCGGATGTCACCAAGGGCTTGTCTGCAGTCAGGGTACTTCGTGACGCGAGCGATGCTGCCTCCAGTAAGCCCTACCTGATCGACTATCTGCGCACAAGAAGAATAGACGGCGGTGAATACATTGAAGCGCTCGATCAGGAGAAGGACAGCCCCTACCTGGTGCTCAACACGTCGAACTGAACTAACTCCCGATCAGCGCGGCCGATCATTCCGAGGTCAATTGCAGTGATCGTCCGGATTGCCTGCCCCCGAAGGCCTACCCATCAAAAGTGGTGCGCCAAGTTCAAGGTCAATCGTGAAACTGAGGTTGCCCCAGAAAACCGGAGTGCATAACCCGGTCTTCAAGCGGCAGATCTGCGCTGCGCAGCTAACCAGCGATTCTCGTACTGCATGGGGCTCATGTAGACCAATGTCGAATTGGGCCGGGAATGGTTGTAGAACCCGATCCAATCCAAAATCGCCTGCCGTGCTTGGTCTCTCGTAGCGAATTTCTGACAGTGGACACATGCCGTTTTCAAGTGCCCCAACAGGCTCTCGGTTGGGGCGTTATCCCAGCAATTTCCCTTGCGACTCATTGAGCTGCGAATGCCCCACTGCGCGAGTGTCCGCTGGATGTCATCGCCGCAGTACACCAGTGACGAGTTCCAGCAACTACTCAAGAGCCAGAACATCACCTGCAGCATGAGCCGTCGCGGCGAACGCTGGGACAACGCAGCCATGGAGAGCTTCTTCTCGACGTTGAAAGGCGAGCGCTGCGCTCGTACCGTCTACCGTACAAGGGAGCAGGCCAGGGCCGATGTCTTCGACTACATCTAGCGGTTCTACAACGCGTTCAGGAAACACTCAAAATTGGACCACCTCAGCCCGATTCACTTTGAGGAGCGGCCGCGCTTAGGGGGCTAGGCAAAGTGTCCGGGAAACAGGGGGAAGCCCAAGCCGACCTGGTAACAATCAAAACCTAAGGCCACCCCGGCCCCACACCCCGAAGCCAGAAGGGCTGTCGAAATACGCCAATGCCGTTCGTCGTATAAGGTCAATAGCTCTTTTGGAGACAAACATGCCCCGTTACATGATTCAGGTTCGCGCTACCCCCATGAGCGAAGCCGGTGACTTTCCCGACGACCCCACGCTCGTCCCACGCATGATGGCGTTTCACGACGAGATGGCCAAAGCTGGTGTTCTGCTCGATGGTGCTGGCTTGCAGCCAAGCAGTCAGGGCTTTCGCGTGCACTACGACGCCACCGGCCAGGCAGGCATCGTCGACGGCCCCTTTGCCGAGACCAAAGAACTGATTGCGGGCTACACACTGATCGAAGTTCGATCCGCGGACGAAGCGCTGGCATGGGCACGGCGGTTTCCAGCACCTTTCCCAGGACAACCTTGCTGCATCGAGGTACGACCGCTGATGGGGGGCATCGACCTGCCCCCAGAAGATGCCGAGAGGATCATCCGAGAGCAGCTGGCCGCCATCAAAAAAGGCGAATGACGCCATCGATTGAGGCCATTTGGCGCCTGGAAGCGTCGCGCCTGAATGGGGCATTGATGCGAGCTGGTGCTGATTTGGCACAGGCCGAGGACTGCGTGCAGGACGCACTGGTGGCTGCAATGGTGCACTGGCCAGCCAATGGCTGGCCTGAGCGTCCAGGAGCCTGGCTGATGACGGTGGCTAAGAACCGACTGCTGGATCAGGTGCGGCACACCCGCATGGCCACACAACAACAGCAAGCGCTAGGCCATGACGTCGATGCCATTGAGGCCCACCTTGCGCCCGACCCGCTGGACTTGTTGCTCGCCGACGAGGCCGATCCAATGGGGGACGATGACCTGCGGTTGATGTTCATTGCCTGTCACCCCAAATTGCCGCGCGAGGCGCAGTGTGCCCTCACCCTCCGCCTGATCGCCGGACTGTCGGTTGCAGAGATTGCCCGCGCCCTATTCGCCAAAGAAGCCACCATCGCGCAGCGCATCACTCGCGCCAAGGCGCAGCTCGCCGGCGAGCCCTTCGAGTTGCCACCGCCCTCCGAGCGCGCTGCCCGTCTGGACGCCGTCTGCACAGTGCTGTACCTGATGTTCAACGAGGGCTATGTCGCCAGCAGCGGCGCGGAATGGACACGACCGCCTCTATGCCACGAAGCCCTGCGCCTGACACGGCACCTGGCCGCCTTGCTTCCGACGGAGTCAGACGCCCAGGCGCTGCAAGCCCTGATGGAGTTGCAGGCCTCGCGCCTGCCGGCACGCACCGACGCCCTGGGGCGCCCAGTGCTGCTGCTGGACCAGGATCGGAGCCGCTGGGACCGCCTGCTGCTGCGGCGCGGCCTGGAGGCCTTGAACCGATGCCGCAAACTGAGCGCGCTGGATTCAAGAGGGACCAGACCGCTGGCTTTGCAGGCCGAGTTGGCTGCCGTCCATGCCCGCGCCAGGCGGGCCGAAGACACCAACTGGCCCCAGTTGGTTCAGCTCTACGACCAGTTGCTTGCATTGCAACCGAGTCCCGTGGTTGCGCTAAACCGCGCAGTGGCGCTAAGCCACTCGGTCGGGCCCGCACAAGCCCTGGCCATCATGGATGGCCTTCCGCTGGCCGGCTACCCATGGTGGGCCAGTGCCCGGGCCGAAATGCTCCAGCGCCTGAATCGAACCAAGGAAGCCTGCCACGCCTTAGGTCAGGCAATCGCATGGACCAACAACGAACGTGAGCGCATCCTGCTCACCGAGCGCCTGCATTTCCTGCAAGGCCACCAAGCATCGCACAGGGGCCTCAATCCACCCGAGCCCCCGACTCCTTAGCCACCTGCCCCCACTTCGTCGTCTCACTGCGGATAAAGGCCCCCAACCGTTCCCCCTCCAGCTCCCCCGCGCTCACACCCAGCTCTTCAAATCGGTGGGTTACGTCGGGCAGGGCCAGCACGCGCTGCAGGGCCTCGCGCAGGCGCTTGGTGATGGGCTGCGGGGTGGCGCGGGGGGCCATCAGGGCGAACCAAGTGTTGACCTCGTAGCCTTTGACGCCGGCCTCGTCGAGCGTGGGCACGCCGGGGTACAGGGCCGAGCGCTTGAGCGAGGTGACGGCCAGGGCCCGCACCTTGCCTGAGCGCACGGGTTGCGAGGCGGAGGGGCTGGTTTCGATGGCCATCTGGATCTGGCCGGCCATGAGGTCGCCCATCATCGGGGCGCCGCCCTTGTAGGGCACGTGGGTCATGGGGGTGCCGATGCGGGCGCTGAACAGGGCGCCCGAAAGGTGCTCGGTGCTGCCGGGGCCGGCCGAGCCGTAGTTGACCTCGCCGGGGTGGGCCTTGATGTAGGCCAGCAACTCGGGCACCGTCTTCACAGGCATGGAGGGGTGCACCAGCAGCACATTGGGTGTGGTGGCGACCAGGCCGATGGGCTCGAAATCTTTGATGAAGTCGTACGACAGGCTTTTGTACAGGCCCGGGGCCATGGCGTGGGCCACGGTGGCCAAAAACAGGGTTTGGCCATCGGCCGGGGCGCGGGCCACGGCGGCGGCGCCCAGGGTGCCGCCTGCACCGGCGCGGTTGTCGACCACCACGGGCTGGCCCAGGTTCTCAGACAGCTTTTGGCCGATGACGCGGGCCAGGATGTCGGTGGTGCCACCGGCGGCAAAGGGCACCACCAGGGTGATGGGGCGGGTGGGCCAGTCGGCCGCCTGGGCGGCGCCAGAGGGGGCCAGAGGGGCCAGGGCGGCCAGCGTGGCAAGCAGGCCGGTTTGCAGCAGGCAACGCCGCGACGTGGGTGTTTTGTTCATGGTCAGGTCTCCGTTGATTGAAAGTGATCGGCCCCCCTGACGCCGCTTTGGGCATCGGGGCAGGCTGGGGCAGCCCCGGGCGACAGGGATCAGTCCGAACCCAGTTGCAGGCGGCTGGGTTGCCGCTTTTCGACCGCATTGCGCAGCAGGGCCGCGCTGCGGAACACGCCGTGGGCAAACTTGCCGTAGGGCAAGGTGGCAAACAAGGCCATCACGGCGCCCAGGTGCAGCACCAGCACGCTGGGCAGGGCGGGGGTGGCACGGGCCGCCAGCAAGCCCAAGCCGGTGAGCGCCACCAGCCACAGCAGGGCGATGAAAGCCATGTCCATGGGCTTTTGCGCGGCGTCGCCATGCAGCGGGTGGCGGCGCAGGCGCAGCCAGCCCAGGCCCGTGGTGCCGGCCAGCAGGGCCAGCCCGCCGCTCACGCCAAACAGCTTGGGCAGGCTGAACCAGCCATACGGGGCGGCCTGGCCCAGCCCGTAGTGGTACAGCGTGGCCAGCGAGGTGGCGGCAAAGCAGGCCATGAAGCCGTAGAAGGTCAGGTGGTGAAAGCGCCGGCGCCAATGGGTGTGGGCGTCGTCTTCGTTGTGGCAGCCGTCGCCATGGCCGCCATCCAGGTAGCGCAGGGTGAGGGCCTGTTGGGCCGCCTCCAGCCCGGGGCCGACGCTGGCCGGGGCGTTGCTGGTGCCGGGCCGCAACTCGCCCAAAAAACGCCGCACCCCCAGCCCCAGGGCCAGAGCGGCAAAGCAGAACACCGGGGCAAACAAGGACACCAGCAGGTTGTGCGGAAACAAGCCATAAAAGCCCTGCTCGGGCACCATCCACAGGGTGCCCCGGGCGGCCAGCGCCAGCGCCATGAACAAGGCCAGCCCCAGGGCCAGTGCCACCGCCAATGTCAGGCCGTTGCGCTGATACAGCCGCCCCAGTGCTGGGGGCCAGGCGTAGTCGACATAGGTCTGGCCGCGCACCACGGCCATGGCCTGCGGCACGTTGACGGCAAACTCATGCGGCGGTGCGTACTGGCAGGCATGCAGGCAGGCGCCGCAGTTGTGGCACAGGTTGGCGAGAAAGTGCACGTCCACGGGCTCGAAGCTGAGGCGGCGTGTCATGGCCGGAAACACGGCACAAAAGCCTTCGCAGTAGCGGCAGGCGTTGCAGATCTGCATCTGGCGGGCCACCTCGGCCTCGGCCGGCGTGGGCTCGCCGTTGGCCAGTGCGCGCGCCTGGCGGGTGAGTTCGTCAAGCGTTTGCATGGGCGGCGCCTTTCTGGTTTTGCTTGTGGGCCAGGGCGCCCAGGGCAGCCTGGTGGCCGGCGATGCGCCCGAAGGCGGTGCCGATCGACATGCCCACGCCGGCGGTGTAGCCCTTGCCCAGCACGTTGCCGGCCATCATCTCGCCGGCCACATACAGGTTGCTGCTGGGCTGCCCCCCGAAATGGGCGCGGGCCTGCTCGTCCACCTTCAGGCCCAGGTAGGTGAAGGTGATGCCGGGGCGCAGCGCATAGCCATAGAAGGGCGGCGTGTCGATGGGCCGGGCCCAGTGGGTTTTGGCCGGGGTCACGCCCTCGGTGCGGCAGTCGTCGAGCGCGGTGTGGTCAAAATGGCCTGGACGGCAGGCGGCGTTGTAGTCGCCCAGGGTCTGCAAGAAGGTGGCCGGGTCCAGGCCCAGCTGGCGGGCCAGGTCTTCGAGGGTGTTGGCCTGCACGCCCGGGAACACCGGCGGCATGAAGCGGCCCACGGCCTTGGCGTCGATGATCGAGTAGCCGATCTGGGCCGGCTGCTGGGCCACCAGGCGCCCCCAGATGGCGTAGCGCTTGGGCCAGAAGTCTTCGCCCTCGTCGTAAAAGCGGCGGCCTTGCTGATTGACCACCACACCCAAACTCACGCAATCGATGCGGGTGCAGATGCCGCCGTCGTACAGGGGGGCGCGGGCGTCGATGGCCACGCAGTGCGACTGAGAGGGGTCGCCCACCATGTCGGCGCCCTGCTCGTCTTGCAGGTGCTTGAGCAGCACGCCGCGGTTGAAGCGCGTGCCGCGGATCAGAAAGTTGTCGGCCGGCCAGCTGCCGTCGGGGTTTTGGCCCCAGGCCTCGCGCAGCCACTCGCGGTTCGATTCAAAGCCGCCGGCGGCCAGCACGCAGGCCCGGGCGGTGATGCGCTGGCCGCCCTGCCAGGCCGCCACAAAGCGGCCGTCTTCCAGCTCCAGCCGGTCTACCGGGGCTTCGTAGCGGATCTGCACGCCCAGCTTCTCGGCGCTGCGGTAGTAGGCATTGACCAGGGCCTTGCCGCCCCCCATGAAGAAGGCATTGGTGCGGGCCACATGCAGCGCCCCCGACAGCGGCGGCTGAAAATGCACGCCGTGCGAGCGCATCCAGTCGCGGCAGTTGGAAGAGGCGCGGATGGTGAGGCGCGCCAGCTTCTCGTTGGTGATGCCGCCGGTGACCTTGAGCAGGTCTTGCCAGTACTCCTCTTCGGGGTAGGCGTCGACCAGCACATCTTGCGGGGCATCGTGCATGCAGCGCAGGTTGCGGGTATGGCCCGAGTTGCCGCCGCGCCAGGCGCGCGGTGCGGCTTCGAGCAGAAGCACACTGGCCCCTGCTTCGCGTGCCATCAGGGCGGCACACAGGGCAGCGTTGCCGCCGCCGATGACCAGGACGTCCAGGTCCATGGCTGTCTCCTTGCAAAACGTTCGCTTGCGCGATGAGTTGCCACTTTAGGAAGACAGCGCCCTGCCGTGCAGGCCCCTGGGCGCATGGGGTCATCAGTTTTTGTGATGACCAGGGCCTTTGACCAGGGCCTGTTCACAGGCCCTGGCGCGGCTCAAAACCCCAGCGTGGCCCCCACCCACAGGCCCTGGCGCAGCAGCTCGCGCACGCAGTCGGCCAGCACCACGCGGGTGGCCAGCGCCACGGGCGACAGCTCGTCTTCGGCCAGGCTGCACAACAGGTTGACGCGGTTCACGGCCGGGCCCGTGATGCGCGCCAGCTCAAAGCGCTCGGCCGCGTCGGCAAAGCGCCCCACCGCGGCCCAGGGCTGCAGGGTGGCGCCCAGGCCGGCGTCTACCGCGGCCATCAGCATCGAGAGCGAATCCACCTCCAGCACCACGTTCGGGGTGACGCGGGCCTGGGCAAAAGCGGTGTCCAGCGTGCTGCGCAGGCCGTGCGGGCCGGTGGGCAGGATCAGGCCCAGGTCGCCCAGCTCGGCCAGGCTCATCTCGGCGGGCAGGGGTGGGCGGCCGGCGCGGGGGCCGCCACGGATCAAGAACAGGGCCTCTTCGATCAGGGGCTGGATCTGCCAGCGGCGCGCGCCAGAGCCATCTCCATGGGCGACCAGGCGCGAATCGAACAGCACGGCCAGGTCGAGCTGGCGGGCATTGAGCATGCCGGCCAGATGGCCCGACAGGCTCTCGACCATGTGCAGGCGCACATCGGGGTAGCGCTCGCGCATGGCGCGCATCAATGGCAGGCCCAGCAAGGCCGCCGTGGTGGGTGCCAGGCCCACGCTGACCGTGCCCGATAGCCTTGCCTGCTGGGCCACGCGCACGGCCTGGTCGGCATGGCGCAGGGTCAGTTGGGCTTCGCGAAAGAAGGCCAGGCCCGCCTCGGTGGCCTGCACACCGCGCGGGCTGCGCTGCAGCAGGCGGGTGCTGAGCTCGCCCTCCAGCCGGCTGATCTGCTGGCTCAGGGCCGACTGCACCAGGTTCAGATCGAGCGCAGCGCGCCCCATCGAGCCCAGCTCCACCACGCGGACAAAGTAGCGCAGCTGTCTCAATTCCATGTTGTGTCTTTCGTTCTGGCCTGCCGGTCAGGCCGCCGGCACGGGTGCGAATATAGCGCGCAGCCAGCAGTTGCCCGGGTTGGTTGAAGCGGCGCGAAGGCATCGATTTCAGGTACCCTCAAAGCCCCCGCCCCACCCTGACCCGCTGGGGCTCACTCTGTTTTCAGCCTGCTGCGCGCCGTGCCCCGAACGCCCTCCCCCGCCCTCCCGGATACCCGCAAATACAAGCCCTCGGCCAAGCGCGACGCCTTGCGCGCCGAGCTGCGCGACAAACTCAAGGCCAATGCCTGGCAGGTGTTTGCCGAAGTGGGGCTGGATGGCGCCACGGTGGCGGCCATCGTGGCCGGCAGTGGGGCCTCGAACGGCACCTTCTACAACTACTTTGGCACCCAGCAGGCCGTGTTTGCTGAATTGCTGGGCGAACTGCTGGGCGAGATCCGCGGCGCCACGCGCGACGCACGGCAGCGCGAACCCGAGCTGGTGGGGATGATGGTGCAGTCGTTCCGGGCCTTTTTTGAGCTGGTGCTGCAGCGCCCTGGGGCCACCGATTTCTGCCTGCGCAACCAGCACCACATCCGCGCCTACCTGCACGGCTTTGCCGACACCAGCGGCCTGCTCGACGATCTGCGCACCGACCTGCGCCGCGCCCTGCCGGGCCAGGGCCTGAGCGATGGCGAGCTGGCCCTGCTGGCCTCGGTGGTGGTGGCCATTGGCCTGGAGGCGCTGATGCTGATGAGCCGGGGCGATTCGGTCGACCTGGAGGGGCTGTGCCAAGGCGTGGCCACCTTGATTGCCCACGGTGCCAGCCAGTGGCCGGGCTGCCGAACAAATATTTGACGAATTCGTCAAATATCCTAAACTGCGCACTCCGACACGGAGACAAACATGGCGCAGACCACCCCCCCAACAACATCGCTTCAGGCTGACTACATCGTGGTGGGCGCAGGCCCCGCCGGCAGCGCGCTGGCCACCCGACTGGCCGAAGGCGACCCCAGCGCCCTGGTGCTGCTGATCGAGGCCGGGCCGGCCAAGCCCTCGTTTCTGTCGGTGATGCCCGCCGGCCTGGCCCTGCTGGTGCCCAGCCGCAACCAGCACAACTACGCGCTTCAGACCGTGCCGCAGCCGGGCCTGGGCGGGCGCACGGGCTATGTGCCTCGCGGGCGCGGCCTGGGCGGCTCGAGCCTGATCAACGCCATGATCTACGTGCGCGGCCAACGCGAAGACTACGACGGCTGGGCCACCCAGGGGTGCCCGGGCTGGGCCTGGTCCGATGTGCTGCCTTTCTTCCGCCGCAGCGAGGGCAACCAGCGCCAAGGCGCCCTGGACGAGACCTTGCACGGCCGCCAGGGCCCGCTGGCGGTGAGCGACCTGGCCTCGCCCAGCCCCGTGAGCCAGGCCTTTGTGGCCGCGGCCCAGGCCTGCGGCCTGCCGGCCAATGCCGACTTCAACGGGCCCCAACAAGAGGGGGTGGGGCTTTACCAGGTGTTCCAGAAGAACGGCCGCCGGCTGGATGCCTCGCGGGCCTACCGGGGGCAGGCGCCCTGCGCCAACCTGCAGGTGCTGGCCGGGGTGCGCGTGAACCGAGTCTGCTTCGAGGGGCGCCGGGCCACCGGGGTGGAGGTGGCTGACCGCGAGGGTGTGCGGACGCTGGCCGCTCGGCGTGAGGTGATCCTGTGTGCCGGGGCGATTGCCTCGCCCCAACTGCTGTGCCTGTCGGGCATCGGGCCGGCCGATGAGCTGGCCCGCCTGGGCATCCCCCTGGTGGCCGACGCACCGCAGGTGGGGCAGAACCTGCAAGACCACCTCGACTACTCGCTGAACCTGCGGCTCAACGGCCCGGGCCTGTTTGGCTGGGGGCCACGCGGCACGCTGCGCTCGCTGGCGGCCCTGCCGGCCTACCGCCAGGGGCATGGGTTTCTGACCACCAACGGGGCCGAAGCCGGCGGCTTTGTGCGCAGCGCACCCGGGTTGGACCGACCGGACCTGCAACTGCATTTCTGCGTGAGCAACGTGGATGACCACGGCCGCCGCAAACACCTGGCCACCGGGGTGGCGCTGCATGTGTGTGCGCTGCGCCCGCACAGCCGTGGCTCGGTGCGCCTGGCCAGCACCGACCCCGCCCGCATGCCGCGGATCGACCCGGCCTTTTTGTCGCACCCCGACGACCTGCCGCTGCTGGTGCAGGGCGTGCGCCTGGCGCGGCGCATTCTGCGCAGCGAGCCCTTTGCCAAGCTGGGCGGGCGGCCCCTCTATGGCACGCTGGAGGACGAAAGCGACGACCGGCTGGCCGCGCTGATCCGGGCCCAGTCAGACACCATCTACCACCCGGTAGGCACCTGCCGCATGGGGTCCGACCCCGGCTCGGTGCTGGACCCGGCCTTGCGGGTGCGCGGCGTGAGCGGCCTGCGCGTGGCCGACGCGTCCATCATGCCTACCCTGGTCAGCGGCAACACCCAGGCCCCGAGCGCCATGATCGGCGAGCGCGCGGCCGACCTGATCCTGAAAGACCGGGCATGACCCTCGACGCCTTGTTCATGCGCCAGCACGAGGCCTCGCGGCGCGAGGCGCCCCCCGATGCCCCGGCACGCCAAGCCGCCTTGCTGCGCCTGGAGCAGTTGGTGAGCCGCCATGCCGAGGCGCTGATCAGCGCCATCGATGCCGATTTTGGCGGCCGCTCGCGCACCGAGACCGAGCTGCTGGAGATGCTGCCCACCCTGCGCGCACTGCGGCATGCACGGGCCCATGTGGGCCGCTGGATGCGCCCTCGGCGCCAGCCGGTGGAGTGGTTGTTCCGCCCCGGCCACAACCAGTTGCGCCACGAGCCGCTGGGCGTGATCGGCATCATGGCGCCCTGGAACTACCCCCTGCTGCTGACGCTGGGGCCGCTGTGCGACGCCCTGGCCGCGGGCAACCGGGCCTTGCTCAAGCCCTCTGAGCTGACGCCGGCGTTTTCAGATCTGCTGCAGCGCCTGATCGCCGAGGCCTTTGACGCAGCCGAGGTGGCGGTGGTGACCGGCGGGGTCGACGTGGGCCAGGCTTTTGCCAGCCTGCCGTTCGACCACCTGGTGTTCACCGGCTCGACCGCCGTGGGACGCAAGGTGATGCTGGCCGCCGCCGCCAACCTGACGCCTGTGACCCTGGAGCTGGGTGGAAAATCGCCGGCCATTGTCGCCCCGGACTACCCCGTGGCGGCCGCAGCCCGCTCGATCGCCTTCGGCAAGTTCGTCAACGCCGGGCAGACCTGCATCGCACCCGACTACGCGCTCGTCCCCGCCCAGCAACTGGAGGCCTTTGCCGAGGCCGTGCTGCAGCAGGCCCGGCGCACCCTGCCCGACCCGGGCCGCAACCCCGACTACAGCGCCATCGTCAGCCCCGCCCACCGGGCCCGTCTGCACGCCCTGCTGGACGAAGCCCGGGCCAGCGGAGCCCGCGTGCTGAGCAGCGCCGAGTTGCCGCGCGACGACCCCCATGTGGCCCCCACCGTGGTGCTGGCCCCCGGGCGCCACCTCAGGCTGATGCAAGAGGAGATCTTCGGCCCCATCCTGCCCATCGTGCCCTACCAGAACCTGGACGAGGCGCTGGCCCTGGTGGCCCGCCATGAACGCCCGCTGGCCCTGTACCTGTTCAGCCACCAGCGCAGCACCCGTCAACAGGTGCTGGCGGCAGCCCCCTCGGGCGGTGTCACCCTCAATGGCACCTTGTTGCACATTGCCCAGCACAGCCTGCCATTTGGCGGCATCGGCCCCAGCGGCACCGGTGCGTACCACGGCCATGCCGGCTTTTTGCGCTTCAGCCATGCCCGCGGTGTGCACCGGGTGGGGCCCATCAACCCCTTCGAAACCCTGGGGCCCCCTTGGGGGCGCCTGGCACGCTGGATGGCGCGCTGGCAGCGGCGTGCGTAGACGGGTATCAACGCGTCCAGCGCCAAATCCCGCGCCACATACCGCTGACGTACCAGTGGACCACGGGGTGGCGGGCCTGCCGTACAGGCTTGCCCGGCGTGCAGCACGGCGGCCGCCATGGCGCGGCACTGGGGCCGCACTGAGGCTGCACTGAGGCCGCACCGGGGCAGTGATTGGGCAGCAACAGGGCGCGGCCACCGCCCCGCCGCTCTGAAGCCCCCGCTCTGATCAACCCGGCACAAAGCCCTCCAACAGCGCGGCAAAGGCCTGTGGCTGCTCCACCGCACTCAAATGGGCGGCATTCAGGCTTTTCAGCTGCGCACCCGGAATGGCTTGCGCGATCGCCTCGGACAAGGCCGGAGGCGTGGCCTCATCGCGCTCGCCCGCGATGACGAGGGTGGGGCAGGTGATGGTGCGATTGCCTTCATCCAAGGCGATGTCGGCGACGGCCAGACAGGCTTCGGCATACGGGCCAGGCTCGGTGCCGACCAAGACCTGACGCAGGGCCGCCACCCTTTCGCGCCCCAGGCTGTCGGAGCGGAACTCGGGCGTGAACCAGCGCTGCAGGGCGCCGTCGGCAATCGCTTCCATGCCGCAGGCCCGCACGGTGTCGACCCGGGTCTGCCACAGGGCTCTGGCCGCCTCGCCGTAGTGGCTGGCCGAGTTCGCAATGCAGACCGAGCGCACCGCGCCAGGGTGCCGCGCCGCCAGGGCCTGCGCCGTCATACCGCCCATCGAAAGGCCGACAAAATGCACCGGCCCGCTGGCGTTCTGCGCGATGAACTGCGCCGCATCATCGGCCAGGTCGTCCATGCTGAAGGGCCCCGCCAGGGCGGGCGACCGACCGTGCCCGCGGTGGTCATAGCGCAGCACGGTGAAGCGTTGTTGCAGGCATTGGGCGAGTTCGTCCCACATCGTCAGGTCGCAACCCAGCGCATGGCTCAGCACAATTTCGGGGCCGCGGCCCTGGCGGACAAAGTGAATGGATGGCATCAAGGAGTGACTGAAGAAAAATCGGGAAAGGCATCAGTGAACGAAGACGACCATAGCGCCCCCGGGGCGCTGACACCAATGAAATATCTTTGATCCACTGTTCGAAACGGTCGCTTGATGCCGCCCCCCCTTGAAGGTGTCGCAGCCCGCCGCCCAGGTGGGCCACCCCCGCCGGCACGGCGCGGGCCGCCAACTCAGGTGACCAGGGTGGCCCGCAATCGGGCGGCAAACTCGCGCGCGGCCACGCTTCGCGAGGCGGAGCGCCGCCACAGCAGGCCGGCATGGCGCACCACCTCTGGCGCGGTGAGTGCCATCGCATGCAGATCGGGCATCTGCAGGGCGGCCCGCTCGGGCACGATCGTGGCCAGGGGGCCGTGCCGGCACACGCCGAGCAAGGCCTCGACCGACTCCATCTCGACCCGCACCAGGGGTTCGGCACCGGCCTGCCTGAATTTCTCGTCGAGCATGCGCCGCGTGGCAAAACTGCGCGGCAGCAGGGCCATGGGCAATTGGGCCGCCCGCTGCAGGGTGATCTGCTGGCCATGGGCTTGCGGGGCGTTCTTGCGCAGCACCACCATCATGCGTTCCTCGAACAGCGGCTCGGTTTCGATCTCACCATGGCGGGTGGGGTGAAAAGCGATGCCCAGATCCAGCGCACCGCTCATCAACTGGTCCTCGATCGGGCCGGCGCGCAAATCCCGGACCTCGAGCTGCACCTTGGGGTAGCTCTCGCAGAAGGCGGCCACGGTGGCAGGCAGCACGGTATTGAGGAAGGTGGGGATGGCGCCAATGGTCAGGCGGCCCGACTGCAGGCCGCTCAGGTCGGCCAGGGCCATGCGGCCGGCCTCGATCTCCTTGAGGGCTCGCGTGGCATAAGCCCTGAATTCCGCCCCCGCCTGCGACAGCTTCAGCCCCCGCCCAAGCCGGTCGAACAAGGCGGTATCCAGCTCTTCCTCAAGCTGCCTCAAGCCGTGCGACAGCGTGGACTGGGTGACAAACAGGTTCTGCGCCGACTGCGTCAGGTGTTCGGTCTGAGCGATGTCGAGAAAGTAGCGAAGCTGCCGGATTTCCATGCGCGTGCCCCAGGTCAATCATTCGATGAGATCGAACATTTGAACATAAATACTTCATTGGAATGCTTTGAAGCCTCCTCGTAACCTTGGCCCACCTATCGCACAAAAGCACAGATCAAAGGTCATTCATGTCGAGTCGTTTCGTGGTTGAGCGCATTGAGGCGAGGATTCTGGACATCCCCACCATCCGGCCACACAAGCTGGCATTCGGTGCCATCAACCGCCAGAGTCCGGTGGTGGTGCAGCTGTGGCTGCGCAACGGCGCCTGCGGGTTCGGCGAGGCCGCCACCATTGGCGGGCCGTCGTGGAACGAAGAATCTCCGGAAAGCATCCGACACGCCATCGAAGCCTACCTGGCGCCCTGCCTGCTGGGGCAGGACGGCGCCGCCTTCGGCCAGGCGCTGGCCCGCATGGACACCTTCTGCCGCGGCAATGCTTTTGCCAAGAGCGCGGTCGAGATGGCGTTGATCGACGCCGTCAGTCGCACCCTGGCCTTGCCGGCCTACCAATTGCTGGGAGGCAAACGCCACGCCAGCCTGCCGCTGGCCTGGACGCTGGCCAGCGGGGATGTGCGCAAGGACCTCGAAGAGGCCCAACGGCGCCTGGAACAACGGCGTCACCGCATCTTCAAGATGAAGATCGGGGCGCGCAGCCCGGCGGAAGATGTGGCCCACGTCAGCCAGATCGCCCGCGGCCTGGAAGGCCAGGCCACGCTGACGGTCGACGTCAATCAGGCCTGGGACGGCAGCACGGCCAGGCGCTTCCTGCCGCAGCTGATCGACGCCGGTGTGACCCTGATCGAGCAGCCGGTGGCCAAGTGGAATCGGGAAGCCCTCAAGGTGCTGAGCGCTTCGCTGGGTTCGCGGGCCTGCATCATGGCCGACGAGTCGGTGTGCACCCCCCAGGATGCGATGGCACTGGCACGCGATCAGGCCAGCCAGGTGTTTTCTCTGAAGGTGGCCAAGCATGGCGGCCTGTTGCGCACGCTTCAGGTGGCCGCGGTCGCAGAAGCCGCCGACATCGGCTGGTATGGCGGCACCATGCTGGAGACCTCGATCGGCAGCGCCGCCTCCGCCCATGTCTTTGCCACCCTCGGCGACCAGCACCATGGCTGCGAGCTCTTCGGCCCTCAATTGCTGGTGGACGACATCGTGACTGAACGCATGCCCATCATCGACTTTGAACTGCAACTGCCCGATGGGCCCGGCTTCGGTGTCGAAGTCGACCTGGGCCAACTTGAACGATTCGACCGTGCACGCACGGGCCTGAATGCCGTGCACATCGACCTGGGCCAACGCCCCCACCCCTGAGGAGACAAAACATGCTGTACCTGGTCCGCATGGACGTGAACCTGCCCGCCGACCTGCCCCCTGCGCAGGCCGACGCCATCAAGACCCGAGAGAAGGCCTACTCGCAAGAGCTGCAGCGCGATGGGCGCTGGCGTCATCTCTGGCGCGTGGTGGGCGAGTATGCGAACTACAGCGTCTTTGACGTGGCGTCCAACGACGAGCTGCACACCCTGCTGTCGCAACTGCCGCTGTTCCCGTACATGAAGATCTCGGTCACCCCGCTGGCGCAACACCCTTCGGCCATCGCCTGAGCCCTGGCCTCTACCCCTTCCCCCAACCTACGGAGACAAAAATGAGCACCTCAAAAAATGAATTCACCCAGCAAAGTCTGCTGGAGCGCGTCAACAGCGTGAAGATGGCCGAGGGCAACCCGCGCGCCCGCGCCATCGTGGCCCGCATCGTGAGCGACCTGTTCAAGACGATTGACGAGCTGGACGTGTCGCCTGACGAGTTCTGGGCCGCCGCCGATTGGCTGAGCCGCCTGGGGGCCGCGGGCCAGATCGGTCTGATCACCGCCGGCCTGGGCTTTGATCGCCTGCTGGACATCCGCATGGATGAGGCCGATGCCAAAGCCGGCATCGCGGCCGGCACGCCGCGCGCCATCGAAGGGCCGCTGTACGTCGCAGGCGCCCCGCTGTTCCAAGGCGAGGCCGTGCTCGACGACGACAGCGACACCCGTGGCACCGGCAAGGTGCTGGTCATGGAGGGCCGGGTGCTGGACCACGCCAGTCAGCCTGTGGCCCACGCCATCATGGATGCCTGGCATGCCAACAAGAGCGGCGGCTACTCGCACTTCTTCCCGGGCCTCAAAGAGTTCGAACTGCGTCGCAAGATCGAAACCGATGCCCAAGGCAACTACCGCTTCCGCACCACGCTGCCGCCGGGCTATGCGATCCCACCGAACAGCCCGACCTCCGAGCTGTTCGAAGTGCTGGGCCGCCATGGCCACCGCCCGGCCCACATCCACTTCCACATCGTCAAGGAAGGGCATCGCACCCTGACGACCCAGATCAACATCCCGGGCGACACCTACATCGATGACGACTTTGCCTTTGCCACCCGCGACGGCCTGGTGCTGAAGATCGAACACGACGTTGCCCCGGCCGGCTACGAATCCCTGGGCGTGGGGGCTCCGTTTGAGCGCGCCCGATTCGACTTCGTGATGCAGCAAGCCGTCACGGAACGCGACACCGATCCGCGCACCCGGATCGCGCGCGCCGTCGGGGCCTGAACTCGGGGGCCTGATCTCGGGCCCTTCCGGGGCAGAACCCATCAAACACCCCCACACCAGGGCGGCCACGCAATGACTGCGGGCCGCCCTTTTCTATTTGGCACGCCCCAGGGCCGGTGGCTGATCGATGCGGTGCCGTGCCTGGGGCACGCCGAGCTTGAACGCCTGATCGGCGGCCTGCCGCAGTTGCGGGCAAGCTGAGGCGCTGACACGCTGATGGGCTGATGGGCTGTTGCGTGCTCCATCTGATCGCCGGGCCGGTCGCCTGCGCGCGGCAACTGGATAAAGAACGCGCGAAATGTGGATAGCTGATTCCGGGCGGGCTGGGCCTAATCGAGTTCATCGATCCACCCCACAGGAATTGCCCATGAATACCTCACGCAGCCCCCAGCAATGGCGCGACTTCATCGACGGCTGTCTGGACTTCAGACCCGAAGACGAGGTCTACCGAGTCCGTCGCTCGATGTTCACCGAGCCCGAGCTGTTCGATCTCGAAATGGAGTTGATCTTCGAGAAGACCTGGATCTATGCCTGCCACGAAAGCGAGATCCGTCAGCCCAACGACTTCATCACCCTGAACGCGGGTCGCCAACCCCTGATCGTGACCCGCGATGCGCAGGGCGAGCTGCACGCCCTGGTCAACGCCTGCGCCCATCGGGGCACCACGCTGACACGGGTTTGCAAGGGGCGGCAGGCCGCCTTCACCTGCCCCTTCCACGCCTGGACCTACAAGCCCGACGGGCGCCTGATCAAGGTAAAGGCCCCCGGCGAATACGGCCCGGGCTTCGACCTGCATCAGCATGGCTTGAAGAAGGCCCAGGTCGCGAGCTACAAGGGCTTTGTGTTCGTCAACCTCGATCTGAACACTCGCCTGAGCCTGGAAGACTACCTGGGCGACGCCAAGGTGTTTCTGGACCTGATGGTGGAGCAGTCTCCGACCGGCGAGCTCGAAGTGCTGCCCGGGCGCTCCACCTACACCTTTGACGGTAACTGGAAGCTGCAGACCGAGAACGGCCTGGACGGCTACCACGTCAGCACCGTGCATTACAACTACGTGGCCACGGTGGTGCACCGGCACGAGCTTGACAGCGCTCAGGGCAGCACCGACTTCAAGACCCTGGACTACCGCAAGCTCGGTGCCGGCGACGCCACCACCGACGACGGCTGGTTCTCGTTCAAGCACGGGCACTCGGTGCTCTTCAGCGAAATGCCCAACCCCGAAGTGCGCCCCGGCTATGCCAGCGTGATGCCCCGGGCGCAGGCCGAATACGGCACCGAAAGAGCGCACTGGATGATGCACCGCCTGCGCAACCTCAACCTGTACCCCAGCCTGTTCTTCATGGACCAGATCAGTTCGCAACTGCGCATCATCCGCCCGGTGGCCTGGAACAAGACCGAAATCATCAGCCAGTGCATTGGCGTGAAGGGCGAGTCGGCCGCGGATCGCGAAAACCGCATCCGCCAGTTCGAAGACTTCTTCAATGTCAGCGGCATGGGCACGCCTGACGACCTGGTCGAGTTCCGCGAAGCGCAACGCGGCTTCCAGGGCCGTGCCGAGCCCTGGAACGACATTTCACGGGGCTGCCAGGCCTGGACCCGCGAACAGACCGGCAACGCCAGGAGCCTGGGCATCCAGCCTGTGCTCACCGGCACCGAGATCACCCACGAGGGCCTGTTCGTGAACCAGCACAGTGCCTGGCGCCAGCTGATGCTGGATGGACTGTCCCAGCAGGCATCCGCCCAGAAGGAGGTGCAAGCATGAACACCCTCGAGCTGCAACACGCTGTCGAACAATTCCTGTATGCCCAGGCTGAGCTGTGCGATCGCCAGCAGTGGGATGAGTACCTGGCCTGCTTCGACCCGACGGCCGAATTCCATGTGCCGCAATGGGACTCGGAGCACGTGGCGACCACCGATCCGAAGCGCGAGATGTCGATGATCTATTACGCCACCCGGGGCGGCCTGGAAGACCGCATCTTCCGTCTGCGCACCGGCAAATCAGCCGCCAGCCAACCCATGCCGCGCACGCTTCACCAGATCAGCAATGTGCGCATCCAGGACCGCGGTCAGGGGCTGCTTCAGGTCGGTGCCAAATGGAACACGCATTACACCCGCCACGGCCAGGCCGACTGCTACTTCGGCGAAGTGAGCTACGAGCTGCGCCAGCTTGGCGCCGGCTTCAGCATCCTGCGCAAGCATGTGCTGCTGCTCAATGATCGGATCAATGCGGTGCTGGACTTCTACCACCTGTGATCAAGGGCGAGACCATGGAACATCAGATTGGCCTTCGCTTTGACGACGGTGCCACACGCTTCATCCAGGTGCGCTCGGGCGAGACCCTGGCGGACGCCTCCATCCGCCAGGGGGTGCGCTTCCCGGTGGATTGCCGCGAGGGTGCCTGCGGCACCTGCCGTTGCAAGGTGGAATCCGGCAGCTACGACCCGGGGGACTGCGCCGAAGAGGCGTTGACCACCGCAGACGCCCGACTCGGCTGGGCCCTGGGTTGCCAGATGCGCCCCCGTTCCAGCGGTGTCGTGCACGTGCCCGTCGACGCATCGGCCTGCCTGCACAAGCCGCTTGAGCAGACCGTGCGAATCGGCGCACTGAGGCGCCTGGGCCCGCGCATGGTCTCGTTGACGCTGGAGCACCCGGATCTGATGGCCTTGCGCTTTCTGCCCGGCCAGTACCTGCGCCTGTGGCTGCCCGACGGCAGCGCCAGCCGCGCATACTCCTTCAGCTCGCTGGTGCGCGAACCCGGCCAGGTCGACTTGCTGGTGCGCCTGTTGCCGGACGGGCGCATGAGCCAGTGGTTGAGCGATACGGCGCAGGTGGGCGACCCCCTGAAGCTGACGGCCCCCTATGGCAGCTTCTACCTGCGCCCCCCGCAGCGGCCCTTGCTGATGCTGGCCGGTGGCACGGGCCTGGGCCCGATGCTGGCCATGCTGGAGCTGCTGGCCCAGGCGCCGGACAAGGTGCCGCCCTGCCACCTGGTGCTGGGCCTGGCCGACGACAAGGACCTGCCCGTGCTGGACCTGCTGACCCCCTTGAAAGCGCGATTGCCGCAACTGACGCTCACTGTGTGCGTGTCGGATCCGCAATCCACGCAGGGCTTGCGCGGGCATCTGGTCACGCATCTGCAGCCGACCCTGCTGAACCAGGGCGATGTGGACATGTATGTCTGCGGTCCGCCACCAATGGTGCTGGCCCTGAACGACTGGCTGGCCACCGCACCGTGCCAACCAGCCGGCTTTCACATCGAGCGCTTCACGCCGGGTGCCTGACCCCCAGAAGCCCTGCTGCCCTGCATTGCACCAAGGCCTGTTTGCCCCCTATAGTGAAAGCGCCTGGCAACGCTGGGCGCGGACGGTCCGTCAACCGGTATGTTCTGCATGAACCCCATGGCTGCAAAAGAAAAATCCGGCGGCACCGACCTGGCCAAGAACGCGCCCGGCCTGATGGCCACGGTCGAGGAGTTGCTGCTGCTGGTCGAAGTGGTGGAGTCCGGGGGTTACCGGGCCGCCAGCGAGCGCACCGGCATCCCGCTGTCCAGCATGAGCCGGCGCGTGGCGGCACTCGAAGATCGCCTGGGCGTGTGCGTGATCATGCGCAATTCGCGGCGCTTCGAAGTGACCGACATCGGTCGCCAGCTGTTTGAGCAGGGCCTCAAGATCCGCGAGGCGGCCCATGCGGCGGTCTCGGTGGCGCAGGACAACGCCAAGGAGCCGGCCGGGGATCTGCGCATTGCCTGCCCCATGGCGCTGTCGACGCTGCTAGTGTGCTCGGTGGCCGTCAAGTTCGGGTGCCAGTACCCACGCGTGCGCCTGTTCCTGAGCACCACCCGGGGCACGCCTGAGGCCTTGGCGCAGAACTTCGACATCGTGATCCACCCCAGCGCCCAGGGGCTACCCGACTCGGACGTGGTAGCCCAGCAATTGATCCAGGCGCCCTATGGCCTGTATGCATCGCCTCAGCTGCTGCAGGGCCGGGAAACAAGTGACGAACCCTCGGCCTTGGCCGGGCTGGAGTCGATCGGCTGGAACTCGGGCGAATCCCAGACTTGCTGGACCGTGCAAGACCCGCAAGGCCGCACCGAGGAACTGCGCCTGTCCGTGCGCTTCGTGACCGACAACCTGCTGGCCGTCAAGGAGGCAGCTGTCGCGGGCCTGGGCATCACCCGGCTGCCGACGGCACTCGCGGCGGTCAGCGTGGCAGAAGGCAGCCTGCGCCAGGTGCTGCCGCGGTGGTCACTGGCGCCCATGACCATCTATGCGCTGTACCCTTCGCGACGTCGGCTCAGCCTGGCAGGACAGGAGTTCCTGAAGTGGGCCAAACCGGCCTTGCAGGCGCTGGTGGACGGCCGCACGGAATCCCAGAGTTGAGCTGGGTCAGGCCTCAGGTTTTGGCCCGGTGCCGTTCCGCCGTGGCCGATGGTGACTCTCCAAACGTCTCGCGGTAAGCCTCGGCGAAGCGGCCCAGGTGGCTGAAGCCCCAGGCCAATGCAATTTCAGAGATGTAACGCGTGGAAGCGTTGCGGACAATGTCGAGGCGGGCTTGCTGCAGACGGTGTTGGCGCAGGAACTGCATTGGCGTCAGGCCCAGGTGGGTGCGGAAGTCGGCCACCATGCGCCGTGGGCTGAGGCCCTGGGCAGATACCAGGGCGTCGACGTCCACCGCCTCGCGGGCGCGCTCCATCAGAGCGTTCTTCAGGTTGTCGACATGCCGGGGCAGCACTGGCGAGCCCTGATGGGCCAGTTCGGCCGAGTAGTTGTGCGGCTGAAAGCTCAGCAGACCGCGGATCAAAGAGGTCTCAACCCCTTGGGCCAGACCGTTGTAGTGCAGGAGGTTCCCGTTATGGCCCATGTCCTCCCACAGCAATCGCACCCAGCGCCACCAGGTCAGCGCCGCCCCCTGGTCGAGCGCCATGCTGGGCTCAAAGGTGATCGGTGACTGCACCGGCCGGCCCAGCATCTGCTCCAGGGCCGTGCGCATGGCGCCGCGATCGATGGCCACCAGCAGCTTGCGGCAATCGCCGCTGATCGAAAGCTCCTGGTAGGCGGAGGGGTCGATGATCAGGCCGCGTTCGGGGTCGGAGCCGAACACCGCGCTGCCAATGCGCAGCTCCTGGTCGCCCATCAGAGGCAGGCTGATGCTGTAGCTGTCCAGGGGGCGGCTGTCATTGATGCCGATGCGCACATCGGCCCCGTATTCGATGCAGCCAATGGCCGTGGACAGGGCGCCCAGGCGGTCGCCCGCATGGACAAAACGCAGGGAACGCCCTGGCTGCACCATCAGATCATGCGGGCCACAGACCCGCCGCATCCAATCCTGAGCGCCGGACACATCGGTGAATGCGCCACACAGGCGGTGGTGCAACACGGAATTTTGCTCATTCATGTACGTTCAATTCCAGTAAGAGCATTTTCAAAATCGGGTTTCTGATGTCAACAGGCCTATCCCGCCCTATTCAAAGACACCGAGCCAAATTCGTGCCATCTGAAAATCAACCCAAGCATTCGAAAATCGCCAAAAAGCACTCGCTTACCGCACCAATTCAGCGCAGTATTTATATTTGAATGGCAGCGGACTCCAAAATCGTGCATCTCACGCCCCAAGGTGTGGCATTCACCAGCGGACAGACCCGGCTCACTCGCAATGATCAGAAGCCGGTTAACCACTGCCCCATCAGGGAATTGAAACACTGCGGCCCCAAAAAACTGGGGATTACCCGGATTGGGAACCCGGCAAAGGCCTGATTTACAGGCCGACCACGGCCATCCTCAAAGCTGGCGCGGCTTTTGGAGCCGTTGGTGAGCGTACACCAGACTGACCAGAAAAAGACTTCAAGGGCAGCTCAGTCCGTGAAAACCCCAATACAAAGCCCCAACCCAGTGCGGTGCTTTCATGCCAGATAAACGGCCCGACATCACAAGAAAATGACAAGTTTGCTTTGGGACGGAGCGTTCCACGAAACCCCATCGACGCTCGACAAATACTGAAACTATATTCAGCCGTCACCCCCAATCACAAAACAAACCATGCAATACCCTCTGAAGAAACTGACTCTGGGAATCATTACTGGCACGGCTCTTGGTGGATTATTCAGCCCCGCCCAGGCCCAATCGCAGGCTCAAATATATGGCTTGCTGGATGTCAGCGCAGGCAGCACGCAATTGGCGGGGGCCGCCAAGACGGCCGGTGTGTTCAATGGATCGATGACCACCTCGTTCTGGGGCATCAAGACCCAGGAGGATCTGGGCGGCGGCTGGGGCGCCCTCTCGCAGATGGAGTCGTTCATGCGGGTGAACAACGGCTCGGCGGGTCGCAGCAGCGCAGACCCTTACTGGGCCCGCACCGCCTGGGTGGGGCTCTCCAACCCTTGGGGTGTGCTCCAGTTGGGGCGTGCCGTGACGCCGGGCTTTCTGATGGCCATCCGACTGAACCCCTTTGGTTCGGCGTCGGGTCTGGGTCCTTTCATCATGCACACCTACCTGCCGAGCGTGACCCAGCCCTTCATGACCAGTGAAGGCGCCAGCGATTCGGCCTGGTCCAACAGCGTGGCCTTCACCAGCAGTGACATGCGCGGCTGGCGCTTCACCGTTCAAAGCGCCCTGGCCCAGGGTGGCACCACAGGAAAGCGCAACACAGCGGGCCTGAGCTACACCCACGGTGCGTTCTATGGTGGGGTGGTCTACGAGAAGATGGACCAGATGAGCATGAACTGGGGTGCCCCTGTGGCACCGCTGGCCACCGCGGCCCGTCCGTTGATCACAGCCAGCAGCGTGCAGAACCTCCAGACCGGGGCCAGCTACGACCTGGGGCCGGCCAAGCTGTATGCCCAGAACCTGAAATCACGCATCGACGCCGCCAGTGGGGCCGAGGCCCGTTTGAACACCTCGCAGCTCGGAACCTCCGTGCTCGCAGGCCCCGGGCGGGTGCTGTTCTCCGTGGCACGCACCGCCCAGACACAAAGCGCCAAAGCCAGCCAAGACCGCACCACGGTGTCGTTGGGCTACGACCAGTGGCTGTCGAAACGCACCGACGTCTATGTGGCGCTGCTGCGTGACCGGGTCACAGGCATCAACCCCGGCACCTCGGTGCTGATCGGCATGCGGCACACCTTCTGATCTCCCTGCGTCCGGCCCTTGCGGGCCGGCCGGTTTCTCCATCACACATCACCGCCCTGCACCCATGTCTACTGTTGACCATCCCCTTGCCCACGCCCCTTGCGGTACCTTTGAAGGCTTGGCCCTGGAGGGCGTTCAGGCCTTCCGCGGCCTGCCCTACGCCCAAGCCCCTGTGGGCGCACTGCGCTTTCAGCCGCCGGCACCGCGGCCTGCAGGCATCCTGCCCGCACAGGCCTGCGCCGCGGGCGCCATCTCGCTGCAAGCGCCCTCCCGCCTCAGCCGGGTCATGGGTGACTTTCAGAGCCCGGCCTCCGAAGACTGCCTGCGCCTGAGCGTGTGGACCCCGGCGGCCGATGGCAAACGGCGCCCAGTGATGATCTGGCTGCATGGCGGCGCCTTCATGACGGGGGCAGGCGACCTGCCCTGGTACGACGGGGCCCGTCTGGCCCGCGAAGGCGACATCGTGGTGGTGGGTGTGAACTACCGCCTGGGCGCCCTGGGCTTTCTGTGCGGCCCCGGCGTCTCACCCGGCAACCTGGGCTTGATGGACCAGGCCCTGGCGGTGTCGTGGGTGAAGGACAACATCGCGGCCTTTGGCGGAGACCCCGAACATCTGACGCTGATGGGGCAATCGGCTGGCGGGCTATCCATCGCCCTGCTGTTGTGTGCCTACCCCCAGTTGCCGATACAGCGCGCCATCATGATGAGTGCCCCCCTGGGCCTGGAACTGGGTACGCCCCAGGACGCAGCGCCCATGGCTGCGGCCTATGCGCGGTCGCTTGAACCCTTTCGGCTGCAGTCGGACTTGCAGCCCGGCCAGTTGATGGCGGCGCAGGGTGCTGCAGCCCAATTCTTCATCGAGAACCAGGCCAAGGCGGGCGATGTGGCACCCCCATTTGTTCCGGTGGCCGATGGCGCCCTCCTGCCCACACCGTCCGGGCTCCAGGCTGCGCTGGCGCAAGCAGCCACCCGGGTCGACGTGATGATCGGCACCACGCGCGATGAATCAACGGCGTTCTTTGCGCGCGGCCAGCACGACGCCATGACCCAGCACGTGTTTGAAGCACCGTCCCTGCTGTGGGCACGCCAGGCAGCCGAAGCCGGGCGTGGGGCCTACGTCTACCGCTTCGACCACACCCCCGGCGGTGAGACGGTGGGTGCCACGCATTGCATCGAACTGCCGTTTGTGTTCGGCAACCGCGAGGCCTTTGCGACGGCACCGATGCTGGGGGGACTGGAGGAAGAAGCGTTCGAGCAGATCTCCCGCCCGATGCGTCAGGCCTTCCTCGGCTTCATCCGCGATGGGCGCCCCGCAGCCGAGACCCTGCCCGACTGGCCTGCAGTGCAAGCGGATCAGCCGATCCAACGCCTGCACTTCGCCCCCCACACGGGGCTGCAGCAGGTTGCCGGGTCGCCATGACCCCGGTGCCTGCCCACCCTGCCCCCTGACCCCCATCCCCTTCCTTCTGCGGAGTACCCATGCGCAAGATCAGCTTGCTGGCCTTCCTGACCATCCTGGTCGATGGCTTCGACACGACATCCATCGGCTTTGTCGTCCCGACCCTGGCAGCTCAGTGGCAGCTTCCGCTGTCGGCCTTCACCCCGGTCTTCGTGGCCACCAGCCTGGGCGCGGCCCTGGGCTATGCACTCAGTGGCCGCCTGGCCGTGAGCCTGCAGCGGCGTGACATCGTGCTCGGCGCGGTGTTTCTGTTTGCGCTGGGCTCGTGCCTGGCCGCACTGGCCGGATCGGTGCCCGTTCTGGCCGCCATACGGCTGCTGTCGGGGATCGGTCTGGGCGCGGCCATCCCGGCGGTCGTGTCGCTGGCCGTGGACAGCACGGCACCTGAGCGCAGAGAATCCGTGACGGTGGGCGTCACGTCCGGCTTGTCCCTGGGCGCTGCGCTGGGGGGCGCCATCGGCGGCAAACTGATCCTGAGTTGGGGTTGGGGCTCGGTGTTCATGCTGGGCGGCATCGCCCCCTTTCTGCTGCTGCCAGCGCTCTGGGCGCACCTGCCCGCAGATGCCCCGACCCCGGCTGGCTCTGCGGGGCACCCCCACGCCGCGCGACTCAGCGCCTTGTTCGGAGCGGGCCTGGCGCCCCAGACGCTGCTGCTGTGGGCGTTTTCATTTTTGATTTTCACGGCCGTCTATGCCTTGACCTTCTGGGTTCCGTCCATGCTCCATCGCTTGGGCTTTGACACCTCGGGCGTGGCCTTCGGCTCGGCGGCCATGGGCATCGGTGGCGTGGTGGCCGCACTGGGCTTGATCCCGCTGAGCTTTCGCTTCCATGTGCGCAAGATCCTGCTGGCCTGCTCGCTGCTGGGCGCCGTCGCCTTGGTGATGGCCTGGTCTCAGGCCGCAACGCCAGGCCTGCTTCTGGCCTTGATCGTGGTAGTGGGCACCTGCCTGATTGCGGGCACCATCGGACAGGTCGCGCTGGCGGTGAGCCTGTATCCCCCGGCCCTGCGCACGGCAGGGATTGGGTGGAGTGCGGCCATCGGCCGCCTGGGATCGGTGCTGGGCCCGGGCCTGATGGGCGCCTTTGTGGCCAGCGAACTGCCCGCCCCGCAGTGGTTGCTGCTGCCGGTGGCCCCCATTCTGCTGGCTGCTGTGGCCCTTTGGGTGGCCCAAAGAATGACCTCCCGCACGCCGGGCGGTCTTGGCCGGGCCTGAGTAAACGAACGCCTCCTCCCCATGGCCGTCTTGCCATTCGTTCACGCGCAGAGGTGCTGACATGAGCCTCACCATCCGAGCCAAGATCATCCTCACCTTCGGGTTGTTGATCGTAACGCAGATCGCCGGACTGTTGGCGGATCTGTTGGCGGACACCACCACCGTTTCGGCCAACGGGTCGTTCCTGGGCAACTTCAGCCGCGCCCCGCAATGGGTCTCGGTACTGATCTGTTTGGTGGCGGGCCACCACTTCGACCGGGTCATCTGCGGCGGCCTGAACCGCCAGGGCCTCAAGTTCAAGGCCACATGGCGTGCGGCACCGCTCAGGCGACTCCGACCCAACCGCCAACACCATCAAGGTGATGGCCCTGCAAGTAAGCAACGGCCTGGCGTTTCGGGTGGTGGTCCAACAGGGCGCATTCCGGGCCGTGCTGAGCGCCTGAGGCGGCCAACACGGCGGATTGGGGCCCCCACGCCGTGGCCTTGCCAAGCCCAACCGCCCCAATTCAGTGCGTTTTCGTCTTTTTCCATCCACAAACCCTGTTGAAAATCATGGAATGAAAAAAAAAAAGGTGTGCGACCCCCGGTTGATGGTTTTTTGGTGCCGTATGCGCGTTTAATCGGTTGGCGCGGATTTTTAATCCAAGCAGCTTGCGGTGAATGGCCAGGTTTTCGTCTGATTTGTGCGTTTTTCGGGACTCCATCGCTTTGTCAATGTGTTTTTTAGGAGTCCCAAAATGGGCAACAAACTGTATGTCGGCAACCTGCCTTATCAGGTTCGTGACAACGATCTGGAACAAGCTTTCAGCGAATTCGGCACTGTCACCAGCGCCAAGGTCATGATGGAACGTGACACCGGCCGTTCGAAGGGCTTCGGCTTTGTCGAAATGGGCAGCGACGCTGAAGCGCAAGCCGCCATCAACGGCATGAACGAACAATCCCTGGGTGGCCGCAGCATCACTGTGAACGAAGCCCGTCCGATGGAACCCCGCCCGCCCCGTAGCGGTGGCTTTGGCGGCGGTGGTGGCGGCGGCTACGGCGGTGGCCGCAGCGGTGGCGGCGGCTACGGTGGTGGCGGCGGCGGCGGTTACGGCGGCGGCAACAGCTACTAATTCACACTAGGCCTATGGCCTGTGAATTGAAGATACCCCTCTAGCAGGGGTATTTTTTCGTCTGTACGGTATCGAATGGGCCGCATTCGGGGCGCCCCCAACCCAAGCCGGCACGGGCAATTCAGCAATCCCGACCCGCACCCCTGTCAGGATTGGGGTCTCAGGCTGACGCCAGAGCGCGTCGCCCCAGCCCGGTGCCAACCTCAAGCTCGGAAAACCAGTTGATGAAGCGCTGTACATCAGCGCCCTGGTAGATTGAACCGTGCTGCGGGCACAGCATGTCCAGGCCCAGCGCGCTAGCACGCTCGCACCAGTCCAGCACAGCTTCGCGCGAACCCATCCAACGCTGGTGGAAGCCACGCGCATAGCGGCAGTGTCGATCGAAGTCCTGCACAAACAGGGTGTCTTCCTCGGGCGGCAGCATGGCCGCACCCACGTCACCCGTGAACAGGATGCGGGCCACCGGATCATGCAGATGGAAATTCCCAGACGAATGCAGGTAGTGCGCCGGCATTGCCTGCAGCGTGAGGGTGCCCAGCTGCAGCGTTTGGCCCTCGTCTGGCAGGCAGATGAAAGTGTCCGCATCACCGCCGTAATGCGGCAAGAAGGTATGCCAGATCTTCGAGGCATAGCACTTGAGCGCCGGGTTGAACTCCAGCCACAAGGCCAGCGAGCTGACCACGTCGGGATCCTGGTGCGAAGAGAAGATCCAGCGCAACGTGCTGGCGTCAGCGCCATTGGCCAGCGCTGCGAACACGGCCGGGAAGATCTCCATGCCACCCGGGTCGGTCAGCAAGGACTCGCGCCCGTGGCTGAACAGGTATTCGTTGGTGTCGATCAGGGCCGAAGCGCGCTCCGGATCTCGCGCGATCACCGCCCAGCGGTGCGGGCCTTGCTCAAAAAGGGTTTCCATTCGCTTCATGACGCCAGATTCTCCAGAGGTGTTTTCATGCCGCCCAGCACGTCGATGATGCCGGCGACGGCCTGGCCCAGGTCGATCGCCACCTGGGTCAATTGGGGGGCCATGTCTTCGGCATGGGCCGCTTCGATGAGGGCGCAGCGCGCCAGATTGCGTCCGGCGTCGCACAAGTGCAGGGCCCGAGCCACCGCATGGTTCAGGCCCTGACGTTGTCGGCCCAGGCGCTCGCGGGTCAGGGCCGCGTCGCGGTTCATGACGCTCACGAGCGCCACCAGCCGCGCATCAGGCCGTTCGAGACCAGCCGCGGCCTGGCGCAACTGGCCTTCCAGGCGCCCACGCTGGCACAGCCGCCCTACCTCGTCGCTCAACTCGGCCACGGCGGCGGCCACACGCAACATCAGGCTGGCCAATTCGGTCGAGAAAACCCGCATCTGTGCGGCCGCGGTGCGAAAGCCGCGTGCCTTGCGACGGGCCTGATGCGCGCTCAGCATGGCGTTGAGCGCCGCCAGATCGACCGCGGCAGCACCTTCAGCCACGCGCTGGGTGCACAGGCCAAGCTGCACCACAGCCTCGAGCCGGCGCTGGCTGTCCGCCGTCGGCAGGTCAGGGGCCTGGGCAGCCCGGGCCGGGCTGGGCCGGGGGGCGGCAGATGGATCAAACATGACAGCATCCTAGGGACACCCGCTGGCGAACGGTATCGGTGCGGCACTGATTCGAGCCTCAGCCCGCTCTGATCCCGACTCAGGAAAGCCTGAGCATGGGGTCACTCAGTCGCTCAGGTGGGCGACATAATTGACACTTTTGCTAACAAATAGATAAGCGAGTGGCGCGAGTGTTCGACCTGCGAAAGATGTCCCTGCTGGGCCGGCTCGGTCACATCGGGGCCTGGGCCGCGTTGCTCTGGATCGTGGTGCTGATGCTGCTCCAGCTGAGCACGTCGCTGCGCGCGCTGTGGCCCGCGCTGGCGGCACCCGAACTGAATCCGGTGTCCTTGCTGGCGCTCGGCCTGCCTCCGCTGGCCCAGGTGTTGCGCCCGCACGCGCCGCGCCTTGCGGCCCTTGCGATCCAGGCTGGCCTGGGCCTGGTCGGGCTGATGTTGCTGGAATGGGGCTTGCGGCTGGACAGCGCCGTCTTGCTCTCCAACAGCGTGGTCGATGGGGTCTCGATGGCCGGTCGTTATGTGCTGGCAGGTTGGCTGCTGCTCAGTGGCCTGGCCGCCTGGGCTTTGCAGCGCCCGGGCCACACCCGGCTGAGCGTGGCGCTGTCTTTGCTGGCCCTGCTCAGCATGGGCGACAGTGCCCTGGCCGTTTTCACCCTCACCTGCTGGCTGGTCTTCGGCGACGTCCCCGGGGCCTCGCTGCTGTTCAGCCTGCCGGTGCTGCTGGCGCTGCTGTGGTTCGGTCTGGCGCTGGTGATGATCGCCTTGGGCGAAATCGACCGCCAAGGCCGGTCCGCGCCCGACCAGGGCTACCGCTGGGTGTTCGCGCGCAATCTGGGCTTGTTGCTGACCACCAGCGTGCTGGCTGGCCTGGCCGCCGCGGCGGTGGTGTCGGCGCAGTCGGCCGACCTGCTGACCGAGGGCCTGCGAGCCCGGGCCGAACGCCAGGCCCGGGTGCTGGAACGCCACGTGGGGCGAGCCGCCGCCCTGGTTTCGGGGGCGTACCAGCAAGCCTGGGCACAACCAGCCGCCACCACCACTTTGGGCTGGGATCGGGGCGGTTTTCTCCGCACGCTGCAGAGCCAGGGTGAGCACATCGAACTGGCAGCAGACGCCCGAGAGGCAGTCCGTCGACACTGGGCCACCGCAGCACCGGTTCTGCGCACGGCGGAACTCACGGCCAGCGTACTGACCAATGGCCGGGTGCGCATCGAGCTGCCCGCCAAGGGGCGCCAAAGTGGTCTGCAAGTGCAGCTGCAACTGTGGTCCGAAACGGGTGAAAGCCGAACGGAGAGTGATCGACAGCTGCAGCAGCCCTTGCTGATCTGCCAGGCCGGTGAGCAAGACCTTCTTTTATGCTCGGAGTTTGATCCGGGCAGCGATGGTGCACCGGCTGCCGCCGAACGCTTCACCATTGCAGCGCCAGGCTGGCGCGAGCAAGGCCACCGCCTGGTCGAATTGTCGAGTGAGGGTCAGCGACTGGGCCTGGGGGCACTGGCGCCGATCGGCGACGAAGGCAGCTACCTGATGCTGCGTGTCGGCGCCGCAAGCCTGTTCCGCTCTGTGGGTGGGCCCATGTTGCTGGCCATGCTGCTGCTCAGTGGCCTGGCATTGCTCGGAGCCGCATGGAGCTACTGGCGTCAGTTGCCGCGGCTGCGCCAGCTCTACCTGTCCCATGCCCAGTCTCAGGCCACGCTGCACCACCTGCCACTGGCCACGCTGGTGCTGGATGCCCAACAGCGCGTGATCCGGGTGAATCCGGCGGCCGAGCGTTTGCTCGGAACGCCGGCGTCGCATTGGCTGGGCCTGCCGGTGGCTGGATTGCTGCCCGACTGGCCACGCCGCATCGACCTCAGCCCCCTGGCAGACGGCACCTCACAAAGCCACAACCTGGATCTGCTGACGGCAGACAGCAAGCGTGTTCCGGTTGAGGTGCTGCTGGCAAGCTACACCTTGCTCGGGCGGCGCGGCATCTTGGTCATGCTGCGCGATCTTCGCGCTGAGTTGGACGCTGCGCGCACCATGCGGCGCTGGACTCGCGTGTTCGAGGACTCGGGCTGGGGCGTGGTGATTGGCTCGGTCGGCCCGAGGCCGGTGCTGGAACTGGTCAATCCTGCCTATGCCCGCATGCTGGGCTACCGCCCCGAGGAACTGGTAGGCCAGCCAGTGCGCCAGCACGTGCCGGTTTCGCACTGGGAAACCATGACACGCCTGCGGCGCGGGGCCGAGCTGGGAGGCAGTGTCCAGGGTGAAATGCGCCACCTGCGCCGTGACGGCAGCGAGATCCCGACCCTGGTAAGCATCTCGGCGGTGCGGGATGACTCGGGCGCACTGCTGCACTTCGTCGTCAGCGTACAAGACATCAGCGCGCTCAAGAATGCAGAGCAGACCGCCACTCGCCACGCTTTGCACCTGCGCGCCGTGCTGGACGCGTTGCCGGTGGGCGTGTGGATCGGCGATCTGCACGGCCAGACAACACAGACCAACCCGGCCGCCCGGCAGTTGTGGCTGGGCGACTCGGCACAGCAGACGCCCGACTGGCGCGGTTCCGGAGCGCTGCCGATACAACACGACTCGCTGATGCGCCGCGCAGTGGTGCTGCGCGGCACGCTTGACAGCGGACTGGTCGACTTTGACCGTACACCGGGCGAACGGCGCAGCCTGCTGACCACCGCCAGCCCGATGTTCGACCCGCAAGGCGAGGTGATCGGCGCCATCGCGATCGACGAGGACCTGAGCTCGCTACGCCGCAGCGAGCTGGCAGCCCGCGCCGCACATGACCTGCTGGAGCGCATCCTGGACGCTGGCGTGGTCGGCGTGGCACTGTGTGATGCCGTTGGCCGGGTGCTCCGCCACAACCTGGCCTGGAACCTGTTGATCGGACCGGACGCTGGGGCCGATGTGCTGCACAGCTGCCTGGAGCCCGACGATGCGCTGTTGCAGAAGAACCTGATCGCGCGCGTAGCGCGTGGTGAACTGCCGACCTATGTGAGCGAACATCGCATGCACCGGGTGGGGGGCAGCCTGGGCTGGACCTTGCTGATCGTGTGCCGACTGCCAGCGACCCTGGGCGAGGAAGACCGCGTGCTGGTGCAGGTGCTCGATGTGGATGAGCGACGCCGCAATGCCGAAGAGCTGGCCAGCAACCACCTGCGCCTGGCAGCGGCGCAGAAGCTGGCCGGCATCGGTGACTGGCAGTGGGACAGGGAAAGTGGCCAGTTCAGCTGCTCGGATCAGATGCTGCGCATGTTGGACAAGAGCCTGGCCGCCTCCCGCGAACTCTCGCGTGAGCAATTGCTGGCCCACGTGCACCCGGATGACCGAACAAGCCTGGCCAAGGCATTGGATCAGGCGTGGCGCCATGGTGGGGGCCTGGCACTGGACATGCGCCTGATCCGCAGCGGAGGCCCCGAGTTGATCGTGCACATGCACGGCACAGTACAGCGCGCACAAGGGGCGATGAGCATGAGCGGAACAATGCAGGACATCAGCGAGCGCAAGCGCATCGAATCTGAACTGCGCGATTCGCGCGAGCGGCTGCGCGAACTGGTGGCCTACGAGAGCGAGGTGATCGAGCAGGAGCGCAAGCGCATCGCGCGCGAGGTCCATGACGAGCTGGGCCAGTTGCTGACGGCGCTGCGAATGGACCTGTCGATGCTGCGCGGCCAGCTGGAACCCGGGGGCGCCAGCGCCCAGCGCGCCGCCCAGATGCGCGAGACCATGGTCACCATGACCGAGGTGGTGCGCCACATCGCCTCCAATCTGCGACCGGCGGCGCTGGACCTCGGCCTGGTGGCCGCCATCGAGTGGCTGGCCGAAGACTTCTCGCTGCGCTGGGAAACCCGGTGCGAGTTGCAGTTGCCGCGCGCGGAGGAAGGGGACCTGAGCAGCTTGTCCGAGGCAGCCTCACTGGCCCTGTTCAGGGCCGTGCAAGAATCATTGACCAATATCGCAAAGTACGCGCGCGCCACTGAGGTGGTGATTGCACTGTCCTGCGAGTCGGGACAACTGCGCCTGTCCGTGAGCGACAACGGCTGCGGCTTCGACCTGGCCGAGGTGGCTGCGCGCCGTGGCGGCGGCCTGGGCCTGCTGGGCATGCGCGAGCGCATGCACGCGCTGGGCGCCCGGCTGCAAATCGAGTCCGGCTCCGGCGGCACCCTCATCGACATCAGCTACAACATCGGCAGGAGTCTGGATTCATGAACCCGATCGACGTCATCGTCACCGACGACCACAGCATCGTGCGCAGCGGTTTGCGCCAGCTCCTCAGCAGTGCCCCCAACCTGCGGGTGGCCGGCGAGGCCGCCGATGGCCATGCGCTGCTGGAGTTGCTGCGCCACACCCGTGCCGACGTGGTGCTGCTCGACCTGTCCATGCCCGGCCTGAGCGGGGTTGACCTGATCAAGCGGCTTCAGCTCGATCACCCGGACCTGCCGGTGCTGGTGCTGTCCATGCACGTTGAGGCGCAGATCGTGGCCCGGGTGCTGCGCGCCGGCGCAGCCGGCTACGTGACCAAGGACTGCGAGCCCAGCGCCCTGATCGGCGCGGTGCGCAAAGTGGCGGCCAAAGGCCGCTACATTGATCCGGCCCTGGTCGATTCTGTGGTCTTCCACGGCGCCCTCAACCCGGGCTCCGACTCTCCGCATGAACAGCTGTCGCCGCGCGAACTGCAGGTTCTGGAGCGCATTGCCGCCGGCCAGCCCCTGGGCCTGATCGCCGACGCGCTGCACCTGAGCCCGAAGACGGTGAGCACCCACAAGATGCGCTTGATGCAGAAGCTGGCGTTGCAGACCAATGCCGACCTGCTCAAGTACGCCCTGCGCCATGGCATCACCAGCCACTGAGGCCGGGGTCAGGATTTCCCGACAGCGAATCCGGCATGACTGAACGGGGCGTGAGGCCAGCCCCGACAGACCACCCCGGCAGGCTCAGGCAGCATCGGATGTTGTAGCGTGCCGCATGGCGGCCCTGTGCGCACATCAGGTCCCCAGCCCTAACCCCAGGAATGCCCATGGATCAGAACGAACTCATTCGCCGGCTGTCGGGCGAGTATCCCTATCGGGTGCTGATGATCGACGACGATCCGCTGCAACGACTGCTGATCGAGGAGATCCTGGAGCCGCCGCAATACCATCTCACCTATGCACCGGGCGGCCTGGATGGCCTGGACTGGCTGCGCCGGGCCGAATTCGACGTGGTGCTGACCGACCGTCGCATGCCCGGCATGGACGGCGACGAGTTCTGCCGCCGGGTCCGTGGCGAGCTCGGCCTGGCGGTGCAGCCCATCCTGATGATCACCGGCAGCACGGCGGCCGAAGACTTGATGGGCGGCCTGTCTTCAGGTGCTGACGACCTGTTGCGCAAGCCCTACCTCCCGATGGAGTTGCGCGCCCGCGTGCAGGCTGCGGTGCATCGCAAGCGCATCACCGACCAGCTCGACAGCACGGAATCCACCCTGTTCGCCCTGGCCCGCATGGTCGAGGCCAAGGACGAAAACACCGGCGATCACTGCTCACGCCTGGCGCACAAGGCCGTGTTGCTGGGACTGGAGCTGGGCCTGTCAGCGGCCGAGCTGATGGCGCTGCGCCGCGGCGGCGTGCTGCACGACATTGGCAAGCTCGGTATCCCGGACGCGATCCTGCTCAAGCCAGGCCACCTCACGCCAGAAGAATGGGTTGTGATGCGGGAACACACCACCATCGGCCACCAACTGGTGTCGCAGCTCAAGAGCATGCGCCTCACCGCGCCGATCATCCGGCACCACCACGAGCGCTGGGACGGCAGCGGCTATCCCGACGGCCTGGCCGGTGAATCCATTCCCTTGCTGGCGCGGGTGTTCCAACTGGTCGACATCCACGACGCGCTGATATCGCCACGCCCCTACAAAGAGGGCATGAGCTCCGAGCACGCATCGGCCATCCTGGCTGAGGAGGCCGAACGCGGCTGGCGTGACCCCTACATGACGCGCCGCTTCCTCGACCTGGTGCAGCGGCACCCCGAACTGGCCAGCATGAGCACGCCACAGGCCGATCCGGCCAACGACGACCTGGGTGTGCGGCTGTATGCCAGCATGACACGCCGCAACTGAAGCCCGTGCGGCCCGCTTTCCTCGACTTTTAGCCATCCATGCCGACCTTCCAAGTCTTTATTGCCAACTCCCGTGCCGAATGGCGGCGCGCCCTGCCCCTGCTGGTGCTGATCCCCCTGGTCTGGCTGCTGGAGCAGACCTCGCTGAGTGCCCTGCCCCAATTTGCCCGAATGGGCTTTCTGGCCGCCCATACCAGCGCGGAAGTTGCGGCGGTGGTCCTGGCCTCGCTGAGCTTCGGCCTGCTCTGGATGGCCCCCGACAGCCCCCGCCGGCCTGCCTCCGTGCTGCTGGCGGCCGTGATGGGTGGAGCAGCTGTGCTGGACTTCCTTCACATGCTGTCCTATGACGGCATGCCGCCTCTGGTGACCCCTTCAGGGGTGGAAAAAAGCATCGCCTTCTGGCTGGCCGGGCGTGCGCTGGTGGCCTTCGGCCTGGTGGTGATGGCCATCACCCCGCCAGCCACACGCGCGCAACGCGGATACCCACGCCTGTCGCTGGGCCTGGTGGCCTGTCTGGTCACGCTCAGCAGCGCCCTGATCCTCTTCTGGCCCGATCTGCTGCCGCACACCTTCGAATCCGGCCAGGGCCTGACCGCCGCCAAGGTCGGCAGCGAAATGGCCCTGATCGCACTGCTGCTGGCAACGGCCCTGCGCCTGGAATACCTCGGCCGCCGCGGCGCAGGCGTACCGATGACGGCCATGGCCATCGCGGCGGTCCTCTCGGCCATCGCCGAAGGCTGCTTTGCCACCTACAGCAGCCCGACGGACATCTTCAATGCACTGGGGCACATCGCCAAGATCGCGGCCTATGGCTACCTGACCCGCGCGGCCTACCTGCTGGCCGTGCGCCAGCCGCTGCAAGCGGCCGGCGGCATTGCCGACGCCTTGCAAGCCACACTCAACCCGGCCCTGATCTGTGATGAGGACGGCACCATCGTCTGGATGAACCCGGCCTTTGCACAGGTCACCGGCTACGAAGCACAGGCCTTGCTGGGTCGCGAGTTCGACGTGCTGCGGGTGGCTGGCGACGAGCAGGCCTGGGCCCAGATGCGTGAGGCGATGATCCAGGCCCAGCCCTGGAAGGGACAGGTTCAGGTGCGGCGCCACAACGGCAGCATCTACCTCGATGATCGCAGCGTGACACCGATGCGGGGCTCACAAGGCCACCTGAACGGGTTTGTGATCCTGGGCGACGACATCACCGAGCGGCATCGGGTCGAGCGGGAACTGATCGCCAGCGAAGAACGCATGCGAGCCCTCCTGAGCTCGGCCCCCGACGCCGTCGTGGTGATCGACGCGCAGGGCCACATCCAGATGGTCAACCACGCGGTGGAACGAATGTTTGGCTTCAGCAGCGACGAACTGCTGGGCGCCAATGTCAACCTGCTGATGCCCGACGGGGTGGCGCGCCAGCATGACGGCTTTGTGCAGCACTACATGGACACGGGTGAACGCCACATCATTGGCGTGGGCCGTGACATGCAAGCGCGCAGGCGCGACGGGCGCGAACTGCACGTGCAACTCACCGTCGGCGAGGCACGCCTGAGCGAAGGCTCGGTGTTCATCGGCTTCATGCGTGACATCAGCGAGCGGGTGCAGGTACAAAAAGCACTTGCCGAGCGCGAGGCGCGCTATCGAGCGCTGATGGACACCGCACTCGATGGCGTCTGGATCTGTGACGAACACGGCCGCTTTCTCGAGGTCAATGACGCCTATGTGCAGATGTCGGGCTACAGCCGCGCCGAACTGCTGCGCATGCGCATTCCCGACGTCAATGCCGATGACCAGCCCGGCCATGTGAGCCGCCACATCCAGATCACACTGGTGTCGGGTCATGACCGCTTTGAGACCCAGCACCGGCGCAAAAGCGGCGAGCACTGGCCGGTAGAGATCACCACCAGCCGCTCGCCGCTGGGCGATGGGCACTTCTTTGTCTTTGTGCGCGATCTGTCCGAGCGCCGTGCTGCCGCACAGGCACTGCGGCAGAGCGAGGAGCGCTTTGAACTGGCATTGCGCGGCACCAATGACGGACTGTGGGACCGCAACCTGATCGACGGCAGCGTCTACCTTTCGCCACGCTGCGAGGAAATGCTGGGCTACCAGGAGGGCGAACTGAGGGTCAACGCCGAGACCGCCTCGCGCCTGATCCATCCCGCCGATGCACTCGCACTGCACCTGGCGCTGGGCGACGTGGTGGCAGGGCGCAGCGATGAACGCTTCGAGATCGAAACCCGGCTGCGCCACAAGCACGGCCATTGGGTCGACGTGTTGTCGCGGGGCCAACTGCTGCGGGATGCCGCGGGCACGCCGGTGCGCATGATTGGAACCGTGCGCGACCTGACCGAGCGCAAACGTGCGGAGCAGGCCCTGTTCGAGAGCGAAGACAAGCTGCGCTCGCTGTTCGAGCTGTCGCCGCTGGGCATTGCGCTGTGCACACTCGACGGCAACCTGGTCGAGTTCAACGAAGCCTACCGAGCCCTGACCGGGTACAGCGCCGAGGCCTTGCAAAGCCTTTCGTACTGGGACCTCACACCGTCAGAGTACATGCGCGCCGAGGCCGAACAGCTGAAGATGGTGGCACGCATCGGACGCTACGGCCCCTACGACAAGGAATACGTTCGCGCCGACGGCAGTCGCGTCCCGGTACGCCTCAATGGTGTTCGCATCGAACTCGGCGGTCAGGCCTATCTGTGGTCGATCAGCGAAGACCTCACGGTGCAGCGCCGCATCGAAGCCGAGCGCCAGGCTGTTCAACAGCAGCAGATGCAATCGCAAAAGCTGGAGGCGCTGGGTCACCTCACGGGCGGCATCGCACATGACTTCAACAACATGCTGGCTGGCATCATGGGCCTGGCCAGTCTGGGGCTGGAGCGCTATGTCAGCGATCCTGGTGGCAAGCTGGCCGGCTACTTGCGCGAGATCGTGCGTACCAGCGAGCGCGGGCGCGATCTGGTCGCCAAGATGCTGGCCTACGTGCGCACCGAAGAACCCGAGGACGTGGCGCCGCGCCAACTCGGCGCCATGGTCAGCGAGATGTTCGACATGCTCAAGTCCTCCATTCCGAGTGGCATCCTGCTGAGCTACAAGGCCGATCACTCCCTGCCCGCGGTGCGCATCTCGGCGGTCGACGTGCAACAGATCGTGATGAATCTGGTGATCAACGCGCGCGATGCGCTGGGGGCCAGCGGCCACATCGACATCCGCCTGCTCAACGCCCAGTTGGCCGCGGAATCCTGCAGCAACTGCCAGGGAATGGCCCACGGCCGCTTCGTGGTACTGGAGGTGACCGACGACGGCCCGGGCATTGCACCCGAGGTGCTGCCCAAGATCTTTGACCCCTTCTTCACCACCAAGGGCGTGGGCAAAGGCACCGGCCTGGGGCTGTCCTCGGTGGTGGGCCTGGTGCACAAGGCCGGCGGCCACATCCAGGTGCATGACAGGACGCCGCATGGCACCGCCATGCGGGTGCTGTTGCCGGCGGCGCAGGATGTGCCAGTGGACGAAGTGGCGCCACGCCCGACACTCGAGTTCGTGTCCGGCGAGGCTATCTGGGTGGTCGACGACGATCCGGCAGTGCTGGTGTTCCTGAGCGAGCTGTTGCGCGAACACGGCTTCACCGTGTCGGCCTTTGCCGATCCACGCCAGGCGCTGGCGGCACTGGGCGAGGCACTGCGCCCAGGGCAGGGCGCGGCACCGCCGGCAGCATTGATCACCGACCAGACCATGCCCGGCATGTCGGGGGTGGCGCTGTTCAAGGCCGCCCAGGCGCTGTGTCCCTCGCTGGGCGTGATCATCTGCACCGGCTACAGCGAGTACATCGACGCCGAATCGGCGCGCCAGATGGGAGTGCGCCACTTTCTGCGCAAACCTTTCGACTCACACGAACTGCTGGAAAAGCTCGCCGACATGCTGGGCCGCGACAAGGCCTGATGCCCGAGGCCCCGGGCCGGCATCTCGCCCGGTCCGGGGTCAGGTTTTACTGACGCGATTTCAGCGCGCTCTGAGGACATGAGCAGCCCTCGCCTTATAGCGCCGCCAACCGGTCCTCCCTAGCATCGGTTGCATGAAGCCAGAACCTTCTCGAAACACTCTGCCCGGTCTGGGCGCGGGCGCCCTGGCCTGGCTGGCCTGGCCCCTGATCGTGGGCGCCATCGGCGCCCTGGCCTGCCTGCAACTGGGCCGGCCGCTGTGGGCAGGGGGCCTCGTGCTGATGGGCCTGCTCGGCGTGGGCGGAGGCTGGCGGGTGCTGCGCCAACCCCCACCGCCCCCGCTGGCACAAGAGCTCTTGCGGGACCTGGAATCCCTTTGTGCGCAGGCCCTGCCGATCTGGAGCCGACAGATCGACAGTTCGGCCTCGCAAAGCGAGGTGGCCATCGGCGCACTGGCACGCCAGTTCGGCGCCATCAAGGAGCGCCTGCAGCAGACACTGGGCCTGTTTACCCAGACCGGTGGCGAAGACGGGGGCAGCGCGGCCGTGTTCGCCTCAGCCCAGAGCGAACTGCGCCAGATGGCCAGCGGCCTGCAACTGGCGATGCAGGCCAAGGAAGAGATGCTTTCAGGCATCCAAGGCCTGGGCGGTATTGCCACCGAGCTGCGCGAGATGGCAGAACTGGTCGGCTCAATCGCCCACCAGACCAATCTTCTGGCCATCAACGCGGCCATCGAGGCGGCCCGCGCCGGCGAGCAGGGGCGAGGTTTCGCGGTGGTGGCGCACGAGGTGCGGCGCCTGTCAGCCCTGTCGGCGGACACCGGCCGCCAGATCACCAGCAAGGTCGGCTCGGTGGGCCAGGCCATTGGCCAGATCATCGAGGCCTCGGACCGATTTGCAGAACGGGACAAGCAATTGCTGCAAAGCTCCGAGGCCACGATCGAAGGCGTGCTGACCCAATTGCGTGGCGCGGTTCAACAACTGGAGCAGCGCAACGACGTGCTGCAGCACGAGACCTCGGCCATCGACGGCGACATCAGCGAGGTGATGGTGGCGCTGCAGTTCCAGGACCGCACGGGCCAGATCCTGCGCCACGTGCAAGGCGACCTGCAGCGGCTGGAGTCTGACCTGCAGTCCCGGGCCCTGCACCCCGACACACGGTTGGACCCGCAGGCCTGGCTGGACCAATCGCGGAGCAGTTACACGATGCAGGACCAACTGGACAACCACGGCCAGGGTGGCGGCGCTGTCGCGTCCGCACCGGCCGGCGAAGAGATCACTTTTTTCTGAGGGAGCGGATAGGCAATGGCAAAGACAGTCTTGATCGTGGATGACTCCATCAGCGTGCGCCAGGTGGTTGGCATGGCGCTGCGCGGCGCAGGCTACGAGGTGGTCGAGGCCACCGACGGGCACGACGCCTTGCGCAAGCTTGACGGTCGCAAGATCCACCTCGTCATCAGCGACGTGAACATGCCCCAGATGGACGGGCTGACCCTGCTGCGCCACATCAAGGCGCTGCCCGCCTACAAGTTCACACCCGTGATCATCCTGACCACCGAAACCGATGCGGCCAAAAAGCAGGCAGGCCAGCAGGGTGGCGCCAAGGCCTGGGTGGTCAAGCCCTTCCGCCCCGATCAGCTGCTGGCCGCCGTGGCCAAGCTGATCCTGCCCTGAGGAGCGCGGCATGGACATCATTGCCGAAGCCGGTGCAGACACGCTGCGCCTGCGCCTGCAGGGCGACTGCAACATCTACAGCGCTGGTGAACTGCGCAGCACCTTGCTGGAACGCCTGCGCGAACAGGCGGAGCTGGAGCTCGACCTGTCGGCGGTGACCGAATTCGACACTGCCGGGCTCCAGGTGCTGATGGCGGCCAAGAACTTCGCCCGCCTGGGTGGCCAGTCACTGCGCCTGAGTGGGCATAGCCCGGCCGTGCTTTCGCTGATCGCCCTGTACGACCTCGCAGACTGGCTTGGCGACCCACTGGCGGGCACCGATGGCGAGGCCGTTGGCCGGCGCTGAGAAAGGGACCCCATGGAATTCAACGATGTGCTGCACACCTTCTTCGCCGAGAGTCGCGGCCTTCTCGGCGAGATGGAAAGCGCGCTGATGAGCCTGGAGCGCGAGCCCGGCGATGCGGAGGCGATCCACGCGGTGTTCCGCGCCGCCCACACCATCAAGGGCTCGGCTGGGCTGTTCGGGCTGGACGATATCGTCGGCTTCACCCACCACGTGGAGACCCTGCTGGACCGGGTGCGCTCAGGCAGTCTGAACCTGCAGGGTGACATGGTCAGCCTGCTGCTGCAGTGCGGCGACCACATTCACCGCCTGATCGACGTTGCTGGCGACACGGCCGGTGAACGCGACGACGGTCTGCCGATGCTGGGCCTGGCCCTGGTCGAACGGCTGCACGCCCTGGCCCCGCTGGACGCGGCCGCCTCGCCGACCTGCACCGCCCCCCCCGTGGCGCAAGCCAGCACCCGCAATGACCAGGACCTGTGGCATCTGTCGCTGCGCTTCTCGACCGGCCTGTTCCAGGAAGGCTTCGACCCCGCCCCCTTCATTCATCACCTGCGCACCCTGGGTCGCGTGGTGCACATCAGCACCCTCAGCACCCAGTTGCCAGCGCTTGAGACGATGGACCCAGAGTCCTGCTACCTCGGTTTCGAGATCCGTCTGGCCAGCGCCGCCAGCAAGCTTGAGATCGAGTCGGTGTTCGAGTTCGTGAGCCAGGACTGCGAGCTTCGCATCCTGCCGCCCGACAGCCGGGTCGACGACTACCTGCGCCTGATCGAGGCCCTGCCGGCCGACCGGCTGCGCCTGGGCGAAATCCTGCAGGCCTGCGGTGCACTGACTGCCCACGAGCTGAGTCGGGCGCTGGCGGAGCAACAGGCAGAGCCCGACGCAGAGCGGGCCCCGCTGGGCGAGATCCTGGTCGAGGAGCGCGCGGTGCAAGCCGAACTGGTGCAAGGCGCCATCGGGCGCCAGAACGAACTGCGCCAACGCCAGTCGCAAGAAGCCAAGATGATCCGCGTGCACTCAGACAAGCTCGACGCGCTGATCAACCGGGTGGCCGAGCTGATCATTGCCAGCGCTTCGGTGAGTGTGCAGGCCACACGCAACCAGGACCGTGCACTGCGCGAAGCGGTGTCGGTGATGTCGCGCCTGACCGAAGACGTGCGCGACGGCGCGATGCGCCTGCGCATGGTGGAGATCGGCGACACCTTCAACCGGTTCCGCCGCGTGGTGCGCGACGTGTCCAAGGACCTGGGCAAGGAAATCGAGCTGCACATCAGTGGCGGCGACACAGAACTCGACAAGTCGATGGTGGATCGCCTGGGCGACCCTTTGACCCACCTGATGCGCAATGCCATGGACCACGGCCTGGAAGCCCCCCTGGACCGACTGGCGGCCGGCAAGCCTGCGGCCGGCCGGCTGGAGCTTCGGGCACGCCATGAGGCGGGCGGCATCGTGATCGAGGTGGCGGACGATGGTGCCGGGTTGAACCGCGAACGCATCCTGGCCAAGGCACGCGAAAAGGGCCTGGTCACCAGCGAGGCCCACCTCAGCGACGCCGAGGTCTGGGCGCTGATCTTCGAGCCTGGTTTTTCGACTGCCGAGCAGATCAGCAAGTTGTCGGGACGAGGTGTTGGCATGGACGTCGTGCGGCGCAGCATCGAGGCCTTGCGCGGCACGCTGGACATCGACAGCGTGGCGGGCCGGGGCACGCTGTTCCGCATCCGCCTGCCGCTCACCCTGGCCATCATCGACGGCTTTCTGATGGCCGTGGGCGAAGCCCATTACGTGGTGCCACTGGATGCGGTGCTGGAGTGCGTGCAACTCGGCGCCGAAGCGCACGACTACACAAACCTGCGCGGCGAGGTCCTGCCACTGCTGCGGCTGAGGCGCCATTTCGGGCTGCCGGGCCGGGCGACGCGGCGCGAGAACGTGGTCGTGGTTCAACTCGGCACCCGCAAGGCCGGCCTGGTGGTGGATCAGCTCAAGGGCGAATTCCAGGCGGTGATCAAACCTCTCGGGCCCTTGATGGAGGGCTTGCCCGGTATCTCGGGCTCAACCATCCTGGGCAGCGGCGAAGTAGCGCTGATGCTGGACATACCGGCCCTGGTCAACCAGGCCTCATGGAGCGCCTCGCAAGAGGCCCGCTCCGTGTTTTCAACCCATTGATTCTCGGAGCATTCCTTATGTTGAACAATTTTCGCATCGGCCTGCGCATGGGCCTGGGCTTCTTCCTGGTGATCGCCGTGTTGCTGGCCACGGTGGCCATGGCCGTCTTCAAGATGAGCCAGATCAATGACGATATGCAGACCATCGTCAACCGACGCTTTCCGAACACCATCACAGCCAACGCGCTGATTGATTCACTCAATGTGGCCAACCTGGCCATGCGCAACATCGTGCTGTCGCGCGAGCCCGCGGTGGTCAAGGCCGAGTTGGAGAAGATCGCCAAGATCCGCAGCAACTTCACCGAATTGCTGGACACCCTCGACAAGGGCATCAGCACCGAGACCGGCAAGATGCTCCTGTCGCGCATCAAGGAGAAACGCGCCAAGTTCGGCCAAGGCCTGGTTCAGTACCTGAGCCTGGTCGAGGCCGGCAAATTCGACGCAGCCACCGTGCTGATGGTGACCGAGATGCGCGATGCCCAGCGCGAGTACGAAGGGGTGGTCAATGAAATGATCCAATACCAGGTGGGCATGGTGAAAAAGGCCGGCGAGCAGGCCGATGCCCAGTACCAAGCCACCCGCGAGCTGATGGCCATCCTCGCGCTGGCTTCGGTCTTGGTGGCCCTGGCCGTGGCGTATGGCGTGACCCGCAGCGTGACGCGCCCGCTGGGCGAAGCCACGGCAGCGGCGCGCCGTCTGGCAGAGGGCGATCTGAGCGCCCGCATCGAGGTGCGTGGGCGCGACGAGGTGGGCCAGTTGCTCCAGGCCATGGGCGAGATGGTGGCCAAGCTGGCCCAGATCATCGGGGAGGTGCGCGCCGCTTCCAACAGCCTGTCCAGCGCATCCGAACAGGTCTCGTCGACCGCACAGTCGCTGTCTCAGGGTGCCACCGAACAGGCGGCCGGCGTGGAAGAAATGTCGGCCACCATCGAACAGGCCAGCGCCTCGATCCAGCAAAACGCAGAGAACGCGCGCGTCACGGACGGCATGGCGGCCCACGCGGCCCGGGATGCCGGTGAGGGCGGCGAGGCCGTGAAGCTGACCGTCAGCGCCATGAAGAGCATCGCCGGCAAGATTGGCATCATCGACGACATTGCCTACCAGACCAATCTGCTCGCACTGAATGCGGCCATCGAGGCCGCGCGGGCCGGTGAACATGGCAAGGGCTTTGCCGTGGTGGCCGACGAAGTGCGCAAGCTCGCCGAGCGCAGCCAGGAGGCAGCACAAGAGATCGGCGAGTTGGCCACCAACTCGGTCGAGCAGGCCGAACGGGCAGGCAAGCTGCTGGAGGAGATGGTTCCATCGATCCGCAAGACCTCGGACCTCGTGAAAGAGATCGCCGCAGCCAGCGAAGAGCAGAACACCGGTGTCGCCCAAATCAACACCGCCGTCAACCAGCTCAATCAGACCACCCAGCAAAGCGCTTCGGCCAGCGAAGAGCTGGCCGCCACAGCCGAGGAAATGAGCTCCCAGGCCGAGCAACTGCAAAGCCTGATGGCCTTTTTCAAGCTCGGTGCCAGCGAGGTCGCGCCTGCGGCACAGCCGCCCGAGAACCGCGCTACGCCCCGCCCGGCCGTGGTGCCTGCGCTGCGCCGGAATGCGGTGGCAATCACCTCGCCGGGCCCTGACTTCGTGCGTTTCTGAACAAGGGGTTGCGATGAGTACAGCCTTGGCCGAACGTGACCGCGGGGCCCTCTCCGGCACCCACAAGTACCTGAGCTTCACCCTGCAGGGCGAGGTCTATGCCATGGGCATCGAGCAGGTGAAGGAGATCATCGAATTCGGGCCCATCACCCTGGTGCCGATGATGCCGGCCTTCATGCGCGGGGTGATCAATCTGCGCGGCACGGTGGTGCCAGTGATCGATCTGTCGCGCCGCTTCGGCGGCGAGCCCAGCGTGGTCGGCCGGCGCACCTGCGTGGTGATCCTCGAGCTGCCCGCCGGTGAGGCGTCGGACCTCGGGCCACAGGTGATCCGGGTGATCGTCGACGCCGTCAATGCGGTGCTGGACATCGCCGCAGCCGCCATCGAGCCGCCGCCAAGCTTCGGCACCGGCATCCGCCCTGACTTCCTGCAGGGCATGGGCAAAGTCAAGGAGCGCTTTGTGCTGATCCTGAACGTGCACAAGACCTTGTCGCTCGAAGAGCTCAAAGACCTGCGCAACGCCCCGGCCCACGAGGCCCTCACCTGATCGCGCAAGCCGCCTGCTGGCCCCCCCGCACGCAGGCGGCGCACCGCGCCGCCAAATGGAGATGGCAGCACATGCACAGCCACAGCATCAACACGCATCGCACCGCGGAGGCTGGGCCATGAGCCGCGCCCTGCAACCAGGCGCCGCGCCCACAGGATGGGTGCTGGGCGACACCGAGTTCGGCCTGTTCCAGCACTGGATACACCGGGTGGCCGGCATCACCATGGGCCCGGCCAAAAAGGCATTGGTGGCTGGCCGGCTGGCACGGCGCGTGGCCCAGCACGGTCTGGGGAGCTTCGAGGCCTACTTCGAGCTGCTTCAGCGCGATCCTCAGGAACACCAGCTGGCAGTCGACCTGCTGACCACCAACGAGACCCACTTCTTTCGCGAGCCGGGGCATTTCGAGCTGATGCGCGACACGGTGCTGCCCCAGCACCCGGCAGGCCGCCCGCTGCGCGTGTGGAGCGCCGCGTGCTCTACGGGGCAGGAACCCTATAGCCTGGCCATGCTGATGGCCCACGTGCTGGGCGCGGCGCCCTGGGAGGTGCTTGGCACCGACTTGTCGACCCGTGTGCTGGAGCGGGCCCGCCAGGGCTTGTACGACACGGCGCTGGCACGCGAGATCCCCGAACCCTTTCTGCGCGCGTTCTGCTTCAAAGGTGTGGGGGCACAGCACGGCCGCTTTCTGATCGCGCCCGAACTGCGGCGCCGGGTCCGCTTCGAGCAGGTCAACCTCAATGAGACCTTGCCCGACTTGGGCGATTTCGACGTGATCTTCCTGCGCAACGTGATGATCTACTTCAACGATGCCACCAAGCGCAGCGTGATCGAACGCCTGCTGCGGGCACTGCGGCCCCGGGGCTGGCTGGTGGTCGGCCATTCGGAAAGCCTCAACGGGATCAGCCCGCTGCTGCAAGCGCATTCGCCGTCGGTCTATCGCAAGCACGCATGACCGCCACACCCTGGACCCCGAGGCCAGAGAAGATGGTCATGCCCGGCGAGGTCTGGTTCGGCCAGGGCGAACAACGGGTCGGCACCCTGCTGGGTTCGTGCGTGGCTGTCACGCTGTGGCACCCCAAGACCCAGGCGGGCGGGCTGTGCCATTACATGCTGCCCGAACGCGGCCCGACCGCCCGAGGTCTGGAACGGCGGGTGCTCGATGGCCGCTACGGGGACGAAGCCCTGGCCCTGCTGCTGGCCGCAGCCCGGCGCGCCGGCTGCACGCCGACCGAGTGTGAGGTCAAGCTGTTTGGCGGCGGGCGCATGTTCGCCAGCACGGCGGGCGGCGGCGAAGCGCTGCAGGTGCACCTGCGCAATGTCGAGCAGGCCCACCGGCTGGTGCGCCACCACGGTCTGCGCGTGGTGGCGCAGCACCTGGGTGGACAGGGATATCGGCAACTGCGGCTCGACCTGAGCAGCGGCGATGTCTGGCTGCGGTTCTCGCCTTGCGAGGGATTCGACGAAGGCGTGGCAACAACAGGAGCACAGGCATGAAGCAAATACGCGTGATGGTGGTGGACGACTCGGCAACGGTGCGCAAGGTGCTCACCCAGGTGCTGTCGGCGGTGCCGGACATCCAGGTCATCGCCACAGCGCCCGATCCGCTGTTCGCGCTCGACAAGATGAAGCGTGACTGGCCCGACGTGCTGGTTCTGGACGTGGAGATGCCGCGCATGGACGGCATCACCTTCTTGCGGCGCATCATGGCCGAACGACCCACGCCGGTGGTGATCTGCTCCACCCTCACCGAAGCCGGAGCACAGACCACCTTGCAGGCACTGGCAGCCGGCGCCGCCGGCATCGTGGCCAAGCCCCGAAGCGACGTGAGCGGCTTTCTGGTGGATGCCTCTGACGACGTGGTCTCAGCGGTCCGCGCGGCCAGCCGGGTCAACCTGAGCCGATTGCGCAGCACGCCGACGCGCACACCCCTGAAGCCCCTGCCCATGGCCGCCGTGCCCGCGCTGGCCGCGCGCCCGCTGTCTGGGCCCACCATGCCGGATGCCCTGCATGAAACCACCGATCGCGTGGTGGCCATTGGTACCTCGACGGGTGGGACCCAGGCCTTGGAAGAGATTCTGGTCGCGCTGCCACCGACTGCGCCCGGCATCGTGGTGGTGCAACACATGCCTGAGAAGTTCACCGCGGCCTTTGCAGCGCGGCTCAACAGCCTGTGCGCGGTCGAGGTGCGCGAGGCCCGGCCCGGTGACCGGGTGCTGAGTGGGCGCGTGTTGATTGCGCCAGGGCGTCAGCACATGCAGCTGCGGCGCAGCGGCGCCCAGTACCACGTCGATGTGGCGCCAGGCCCGCCAGTGAATCGCCATTGCCCCAGCGTGGACGTGCTTTTTCGCTCGGTCGCCACGGTGGCGCGCAACAATGCCCTGGGCATGATCCTCACCGGCATGGGCGACGATGGCGCCCGCGGCTTGCTTCAGATGCGCGAAGCCAATGCCGACACCATCGCCCAGGACGAGGCCACCTGCGTGGTCTACGGCATGCCGCGCGAAGCCGTGCAACTGGGTGCGGCACGGCGCGTGCTGCGGCTGGAGGCCATGGCAGGCGCGATCATGGAGTTCGGGCGGCGGCGCTGACCGGCCCCCCGCCCACTCTTGGTCAGGCCATGCCCCCGGCGGTGCCCAACACCCGTGCCACCAGTCCCTGCACTGACCCGTCGTGCCGAAAGCCGGCCGCCTCGGCCGCAGGGGTTTGCAGCGGCGGCTGGCGGCCGAACAGGGCCTCGATGCGGCTGTCGGGCCGGTGATGGATCAACGCAGCAGCCGGCCGCCCCAGGTTGTGTGCAGTGGCTTCGATGACGCTGGCCACCGGCAGGCACAGCACCGGCAACTGCCAGCAACGCGAGGCCGGCATGGCCGAGGCAGGCAGGCTGGCCGCATGCAAGAGGTTGTCCAGGCAGCAAGCCAGCGACATCCACCAGCACACGGCCTCGGGCGACACCGGGCACTCATAAGGGTTGCCGGCACGCAAGGCATGGAAGATCTGGCTCATGAAGGCAGAGCCGTGCCCGCTTTCCGCAGGCGGCCGGGCCACGATGCCGGGCAGGCGCAGGCTGCAACCGTCCAGCTCGCCGCGACGGGCGTAGTCGGCCAGCAGCAGCTCGCTCATCCACTTGTGGGTGCCGTAGCTGAGCTGGGGCCGCGGCAGCAGGTCTTCGCCGACCGGCCCGGGCCCCAGTGCGCCATAGACGGCCACCGAGCTGGCCAACACCACCCGAGCCGGCGGCGTGCGCCCCTGCCGGGTCAGGCCGGCCAAGTGTTCAAGGAGGTGCACGGTGCCCAGCAGATTGGCCTGAAGGCCGGCCTCAGGCTCACGCTCGGCCAGCGCGCCAGGCATGCTGGCCAGGTGGAACACCTGTTGGGGCGGGTCCTCCGACAGGCTTTGCAGCAAGGCTGCATCGGCGAAGTGGCCGGTGTGTTGGCGATGCCCGGCCCCCGGCGAACCTTGACGAAAGTGCCGGTCGACCAGGGTGAGGCGCAATCCCCCCTGCCCTGCCCCAAGGGGCATCACCCGCAACAAGCGCTGCACCAGCGCTGCGCCCACAAAGCCGTCCGCCCCCGTGATCAGCACATGCATCAGAGGGCTCCGGCAGGGTGGGCCGAGCGGCTGGCCAGACAGTGCGCCATGTCAGCGTCGTACTGCCCGTCCACCAGCACGAACAGCATGCGGCAGGGCCGCCCCGAGCGGTTGGCCCAGGCGTGGTTGGTGCCGCGCTGCACCACCACGCTGCCTGGGCGCAGCAGCACCTCGGAGTCGTCCAGCACCAGGGGCATCTCGCCTTCGATGACCACGCCGTAGTCCACCGATTCGGTGCGGTGCATCAGGGGGTGAGGCGAGTCGGCCACCACAGTCGAGGCCCCGGCGTCGCCGATCTGGGTGAAGGCCTCTTTCATGCGGCCGGCCCCGGTGGCCAGGTAATCGGCGGTGTCGGGCGGGATGTCGACAAAGCGCAGCCGGGTACCGCCAGCCGGGGGCGGCAGGCGCAACGGGCCCAGGGTGGGGTCGGGGCCGTTGTCCACCCGGGCGGGCGTGGCCTCGGTGCTCCAGACCTCGTGGAAGACGGTGCCAGGGATGGCTTCGATGGCCACCACCGTGGGCAGCGGGCCCTGGCTGCTGACGACGGCCTGGCCGCGCTCGTCATGGCCGGTCACGACGCGGTGGATGGGGGGCAAGGGGTGGGTGTCGGATGGGGTGTTCATGATGTTCAGGGCTGAGGCCGCCAGCGGCCGGTTCACTCGGGATCGAAAATGGCCACGGCCCGGGTCCAGCCGGCCGAGGCGCCGCGGATCTTGTGTGGGAAGCAGCTGATGGTGAAGCCATGGGACGGCAGGGCCTCCAGCTGGTGCAGCTTCTCCAGGTGGCAGTAGCCGATGTCGCGCCCGGCCTTGTGGCCCTCCCAGATCAGGGCCTTGTTGCCGGTTTCGGCGATGCGCTGGGCGGTGTACGAGAAGGGGGCGTCCCAGCTCCAGGCGTCGGTGCCGGTCAGGCGCACGCCGCGCTCCAACAGGTACATGGTGGCCTCGTAGCCCATGCCGCAGCCCGCGTTCAGGTAGTCGCTGTGGCCGTAGCGCTCGCCGGCCCGGGTGTTGACCAGCACGATGTCGAGCGGCTGCAGGCTGTAGCCGATGCGCGCCAGTTCGGCCTCCACATCAGCGGCGGTGGCCACATAGCCGTCCGGAAAATGCCGGAAGTCAAGCTTCACGCCGGGCTGGAAACACCACTCCAGCGGCACCTGGTCGATGGTGATGGCGGGCCGGGCCTCGCCCAGGCGGGCGTCCATGGTGGCGTGGAAGTGGTAGGGCGCATCGAGGTGGGTGCCGTTGTGGGTGGTCAGGGTGACCCACTCGGCTGCGGCGGCCTGGCCATCGGGGTAGTCGGCCGGTACGGTGCCGGGCAGCATGTGCATGAACTCGGGCAAGGTGTCGGCGTGGGTCTGGTAGGTGATGCGCGGCGCCAGCGGAGGCGGGTCGGACAGCACATCGTTTTCCAGGTAGATCGACAGGTCGACCAGGCGGCGGGTGGGTTTGGTGCTCATGGATCGTTGGGGGTGGTCAGTCAGGGATATCAGACTCCGGCCGGCTGAGGGGGCGGGGGCGAGGGGGTCGTCGAGCGCGGGCGCGCTTGTGAGAAACAGATCACGGCACAGGCGGCCATGAGCACGGCCGCGCCGGCCAGGCTCTCGTAGCCGGCCCACTTGACCAGCGTGCCGCCCAGCACCGGGCCCAGGGCGGCGCCCGCCATCATCATGGCCGGCGTGGCGGCCAGGGCCCGACCACTGGGGTCGAGCCGGGCCAGCAGGCCGAAGGCGAAGGTGTGGGTGAAGATCATCACCGCAGCGAACACCGAGGCTGCCGCGGCATAGGGCGCAAACTGCTGGCTTTGCGTGATCACCAGCACCAGCACCGCCTGGGCCAGCGGGCCGCACAGCACCACGCGCTCGGCCGGCCAGCGGCGTTGCAGCAGGGCGGCCAGGCCGGCCGGCAGCAGGTTGACCAGGCCCAGGGCCACCAGGACCGCATTGACCGCCTGCAGACCAAAGCCCCGGTCCATGCCGATGCGCTCCAGAAAGCTGAACATCATGGCCTGCACCACGGCCATGCAACTCACCCCCAAGGCCCCGAGCCAGACAGCCCGGCCCAGCGGCACGCGGGGGCCTGGGGCCGCAACGCCCTGCCCCGTCATCAGCGCGGCGGCGCGTGGGTATGCCAAGCCGGTGGCCACGCAGGCCACGGCCATGACCGCAGCGAACACCTTGAACAGCAGGGCACCGCCCAGGCTTGCCAGCAAGGGCGGCACGGCGGCAAAGAACAGCACGGCGAACACCCCCAGGGCGATGCCGACCAAGGCAAACAGGCGGTGCGGGTTGGCGCTGCGTGCAATGGTGCCGTGGGTGCAACTGAGTGCGGCGGCAGAGCTCACGCCGGCCAGGGCGTGCAGCACCGCCATGGCGGCGTAGTCGGCGGTTTGGGACGCGCCGGCAAAGGCCAGCGCGGCCAGGCCGAAACCCAGGGCGACCGGCAGGCGCCCGGGCAGGCGGTGCAGGCGCGGCGCCACGGCCAGGCTGCTGAACACCGCCCCCACCAGAAACAGGGTGGCCAGGCCCCCGGCCTGTTGAGGGTCCAGGTGGTAGGACGAGATCAGCGTACCCACCCAGACGGGCAGGGCCACCAGATCCAGCATGCCGGCGCAGTGCGCCAGCATCAGCGCCAGTCGGGCCGGCCAGCGCTCGGTCTGGTTGGGCTGCGGGCTTGTGTCGGTCAGCGGGTGGCTCATACGGGCTCCGCCAGGCTCATCAGGGAGTCGCGCATGATGCGGGCATGTTCGGCCTTGTCGCCGCCCGTGATCTCGATTTCGCCCAGGCGGCCGGAATTCTCGACCACCATGCGGCAACGCTCCCAGCGGCGATCTTCGAAGCGCTGCAGAGCGGCATCGAGGCCGTCACCGGGCGCCAGCTCCTGCGCCAGCACCAGGGCGTCTTCGATGCCGATGCAGGCGCCCGAGGCCAGGTGGGGCGTGGTGGCGTGCACGGTGTCGCCGATCAACACCACCCGCCCCTGATGCCAGGGGCGGGGCATGAGCAGGCCTTCGAGGGGGCGGAACACGATCTGCGACTCTGGCGTGAGCAGGCTGCGCAGCTGCTGCACCTGGGGCGCACTGAAGGGGGCCAGCAAGGCGTCGAGCAGGCGATGGAAGTCGGCCGGCGGCACGTGGGTGTTGTGCTCGCGGTCTTCGGTCACGAACAGGTACATCTCGGTCTGGGAGACAGGGTTGACACCCACCTTGATCTTGGGGCCCACCCACATGATGGCGCCGCCCACGCTGTCGGGGCGGGGCAGCACGGCGCGCCACACGGCTTGGCCGCTGTAGCGCGGGGCCGGAGCCTGCGGGAACACGCTCTGCCGCACCTTGGAGTACAGGCCATCGGCCCCGATGACCAGGTCGTAGCGGCGCTGGCTGCCATCGGTGAAGCGCACGTCGACGCCCTCGGCGTCCTGCCGGATCTCGCTGAAGGTGCAGCCCAGGAACACCTGGGTGCCCGAGGCCCGGGTGGCCTCGGCCAGCAGACGCGCGAGCACGGGGCGCATGATGGCGCCGCCCCCCGGCACATCGGCCCCCGCGATGCGTGGCGTGGGCAGGTGGGCCAGCGTGGCGCCATTCGGGGCCAGCAGCTCGACGCCATCCGAGGCGTGGCCGACCTGCAGAAAGGGCTCCAGGATGCCCAGTTGCCGGAAGGCGCGCAGGGTGGCGCCGCCGAGGCTGATGCCCGCACCATACGAGCGCCAGCCGGGGTCGATCTCGACCAGGTCGACCGCATGGCCGTGTTTGCGCAGCTCGATGGCGGCCGACATGCCGGAAAAACCGCCGCCGATGATGAGGATCTTGTGTTGTGCTTGTGGGCTCATGGGATGTCTCCGTTTTTTGATATCAATTGATGGCGTTGCAGTCGCAGCTCGCCCTGCGGACTCTGCACAAGGTCCAGCCGCGACAAGGCCTGACCCAGGCAGGGGCCCAGGGTGCATTGGCCGGTGGCGACGTCGAACTGCGCGCCGTGGGCATGGCAGACGATGCGGTCGCCTGCGGCGTTGAGGTAGGCGTCCTTGCGCCAGGCCATGGGCGTGCCGCCGTGGTGGGGGCAGGCGTCGCGGTAGGCATGGACCTGGCCCTGGCGGCGCACCAGCAGCACCGAGTCCTGCCCCTGCTGCAGGGGATCAAAGCCGCGCGAACTGCCCTCGGGCAGCTCATCGACATGGCACAGGCGGATCCAGGGTGACACGGTGGGGCTCGCCTCAGTGTTGTGCCTTCGCTGCACCGGGGGGCGGGCCGGAAGGGGCCCACTTGTCGCGGTGCTGGAACAGGAACAGCTGCGAGGCGTCGGCGCCCATGGGGATCTCGCGGGCCTGCCACTGGTCGTCGTGCAGGTCCATGTCGGCGTCGTACTCGACATGGCAGCCCAGGGGGCTGTTGAAGTACCAGAACCAGTTGGAGCCAAAGCGGTGTCGCCCCGGGCCCCAGAAGGACTGATAGCCCTGGTTGGCGAAGCGCGTGCCGGCCTGCATCAGCTCCGAAGGGCCGCCGAGGTGGAAGGTGAAATGCTCCACCCCCTTCATGAAAGGCGGGGTCTCGATCAGGAACAGGGTGTGGTGGTCCAGCGTGCCGGCAGGGCGCAGAAAGGGGCCCACGCCGGTGAAGCGGTCGGTGCAACGAAAGCCCAGGCGTTGCACGTAAAAGGCCTCGGCCCGGGCCGCATCGGGCACGAAATACACCACGTGGGACAGGGTGCGGGGGCGGATCGGGGTGTCGTCGCTGGCGGCCACCTGGTTGGCCGGGCGTTGTGTCGACGCACCGGGGGCGTTGACGGTTTCGGCCGGTAAAGCGATGGGGCGGCGCACGCTGAGCTGAAAGCCCAGGGCAAAGCCCATGTCATCCAGGGTTTCAAGCGAGCCGTCGGGCAGGCGGCGCACCTCGCGGTCGCGCCCCAGGTCGGCGGCAATCGCCTCCAGGGTGGCGGCGTCGGCCACGCCGTAGACGGTCTTGCGCAACTGGCTGGCCGTGCCCAGGGGGGCGGGCAGGCTGGGGTCGTCACGGCGGGCCAGCACGATGGCGGTGCCGTCCAGGGCTTCAAAGCGACCGCCGTCGGCGCCCAGATCGACCGGTTGCAGGCCGTAATCGATGAGGTAGCGGCTGCAGGCGGCCAGGTCGTCAACGCCAAAGACCAGGGCGTCGGGTCCGATGATGTTCATGCAATGTCTCCAGAAATGAAGGTGGGGGTTCAGGTCAGCGGGTGGTGGGCAGCGCGGTACGCCCACCCAGGGTTTCGGCCACCCAGTCGGCGATGTAGGCGCCGGCATTGGCGGAGTTGTCGAAGCTCGAGTGCTGCACGCCGCCTTCGCGGTCGGTGAAGACCTTGAGCTCGCGCTTGGGGCTGTTCACCAGTTGCTCGTAGCTGCGGTGGGCCCAGTGCACGGGGATCTGCGAGTCCTTCTCGCCATGGGTGACCAGGAAGGGCACCCGGATGCGGTCGAGCACGCCGTCCAGGTGCACGTTTTCGGCGATGCGCATGAAGTCGTCGGGGTCCTTGGCGCCCCAGACCCAGCGCACATGCTCCCAGTAGTGGGGCACGGGCAGGCTGCCCTCGCGGGCCAGGCGCTTCTTCTGCACGTCACGCCAATCGTGGTTGGCGCCCCACACCACGCCGCAGGCAAAGCGCGGCTCGAAGGCCACCGCACGCGGGCAGTAGTAGCCGCCCAGGGACACCCCTTCGAGGCCGATGCGCCGGGGGTCGATGTCGGCACGGGTTTCGAGCCAGTCGACCACGCGGCTGGCCCAGTGCTCGGTGTCGTAGCGCGCGGTGAGGCCCTGCAGGCGCAGGGCCTCGCCGGTGCCGGGCTGGTCGATGATCAGCGAGGCCACGCCGCGTTGCGCCAGCCAGGCGGGCAGGCCCACGCGGTATTTCATCTCCTTGGTCGAGTCCAGGCCGTTGAGCTGGACCAGGATGGGGGCTGGCCCGCTGACCCCCTCGGCGCGCACCAGCAGACCCGACAGGTGCTGGCCTTCGTAGGGGATGCGCACGAACTCGCAGTTCTCGCCGCTCAGCTCGATGCTGCGGCGGAAGGTCTGCAGAAACTGCTGGTACAGGGCCAGCCGCCCTTCACTGCCATGGGCCAACAGGCGTTCGGCCGTGATCAAGTAGGTGGCAGCCCGGTTGAGCTTGTCGCCGGCCGAGATCAGCCGGCCTCGGGCCTCGTCTTCGGCCGCCAGTTCGCTGAGCTGATTGGCCATGCGCACCCAGGTCTCGCGAAAGGCGGCCGTGCCGGCGGCGTCGGGCTGCTGGGCGGCTTCGGCCAGGGGCGCGCACATGGCCTGGATCTCGCCCATGCGGGCGCCCATCTCGATGGCCAGGTTGACCGACAGATCCCAGACGTAGTTGGTGGGAAAGAAACGAAACATGCAAGGTCCTCTTCAAAAATGCGGTGTGCTGTCAGCCCGGCTCAGTGCGCCCCGGGCCCGATGCCCAGGCTGGCAAAGAAGCGGCGGGTGGGCTCGTCGGCAAAGTCGGGCACGAAGCGGAAGGCCGCGATGCGCCCCTGCCGCACGCGCACCTCGTCGGTGCCCCGTGCGCGCTCCACGCCGGCACGGCGGGTCAGGGCGCTGCGCAGCTCCAGCGTGGCGTGCACGGTGTCGCCCTGGACCTGGGTGCGCAGCACGGTGATCTCGCCGGCCTGGCTGAGCACGGTGGCGTCGATGTACAGCGACAGGCATTGTTTGTTGCTCATCTCGGGGCGGCAGGCCGGGAAGTCGGAGCGCGCTACGTCCTCGGCGATCAAGGCCTCGACGGCGGCCTTGTCATGGGCCTTGACGGCCGCCAGGTACTGCTGGAACACCTGCTCGGGGGCGGTCTGCGCAACGGCCGGCAGGCCCAGGCCGGCGGCCAGAGCCGTGAGGGCGGCGAGGCCGACGCGAAAGGCCGGGCGCAGCAGGCGGTGGCCCGGCAGGGGATGGGTCAGCTTCATGGGGTTCCTTCTTCGGTTTCAGAGGGCGGGGGACGGGTTCAGGGCGGGGCCCTGGATGGGCTGAGTGGGCTGCTTGGGCTGAGTGGAGCGCAGCAGAAAGTGCGCGAGGGCGGGCAGCAGCACCAGGGCGCCGAGCATGTTCCAGAGGAACATGAAGGCCAGCAGCAGGCCCATGTCGGCCTGGAACTTGATGGGGCTGAACACCCAGGTGATGACGCCAATGGCCAGGGTGACACCGGTCAGCATGACCACCTTGCCGGTGAACAGCAGGGCCTGGTAATAGGCCTGTGACAGGGTGGCGCCGGCGCGCAGTTGGGCCAGGGTGATGCTCAGGATGTAGAGGGCGTAATCAACCCCGATGCCCACCCCGAGGGCGATCACGGGCAGGGTGGCCACTTTCACGCCCATGCCCAGCCCCACCATCAGGGCCTCGGCCAGCACCGAGGTCAGCATCAGGGGCAGCACAGCCACCCCCACGGCCCGCCACGAGCGGAAGGTGATGAAGCACAGCAGCACCACCGCGGCATAGACCAGCAGCAGCATCTGGTGCCAGGCGCTCTTGACCACGATGTTGGTGGCGGCCTCGATGCCGGCCGAGCCTGCGGCCAGCAGAAACTGCCCTTCGGGGCCGTTGTTGTCGCGGGCAAAGGCCTCGACCTGGGCCACAACCCGGTTCAGCGTGTCGGCCTTGTGGTCGCGCAGGTACACGTACACCGTGAGCAGGCTGCAGGCATCGTTGTACAGCCCGCGCGGCGCCCCCGCCGTGACGGTGTTGAGCATGGCCTGGTTGGGCAGGAATTCATACCACCGGAGATTGCCCTCGTTGAGGCCGGTGAGCACGCGCCGATTCAGCAGCGACAAGGTGTTGGTGGCCTCCACACCGTCGATCTGGCGCAATTGCCACTCCAGGGCATCCACGCGGTTCAGCACCGCGTAGTTGGCGCACTGGCCCTCGGGGGTCTTGACCATGACGGCCAGCACATCGCTGGAGGCGCCATAGGCGGCATTGACGTAGGCCACGTCGCGGTTGTAGCGGCTGTCGGCGCGCAGCTCGGGGGCGCCGGGGTCCAGATCGCCGATCTGCAAGTGAGTGCTCCACTGGTAGCCCGTGACGGCCAGGACGGCGGCCACCCCCAACGCACCCCAGGCCCAGCGGCGCTGGGTGAAGCGGTCCAGCAAGGCCCAGGCCGGGTGGCGTGCGGCACCGGCGGCATCGGCCAGTTCACTGCGCAGGCTGCGCTCGGCCGCGGCGGGGCTGACGCCGCTGTAGCTGAGCAGGATGGGCAGCAGGATCAGGTTGGTGAAGATCAGCATGGCCACGCCCAGCGAGGCCGCAATCGCCAGCTCGCGGATCACCTGGATGTCGATGACCAGCAGCACGGCAAAGCCCACGGCATCGGCCAGCAAGGCGGTGAGGCCTGCCAGAAAGAGCCTGCGAAAGGTGTAGCGGGCGGCCACCAAGGGCGAGACACCACGCCCGATGTCCTGCATGATCCCATTCATCTTCTGGGCCCCATGGCTCATGCCGATGGCGAACACCAGAAAGGGCACGAGGATGGAGTACGGGTCCAGCGAATAGCCCAGGGTGGGCAACAGGCCCAGTTGCCAGACCACCGCCACCAGCGAGGCGAGCACCACCAGCACGGTGGAGCGCACGCAACGGGTGAAGCCGTACACCATGCCGGCGGCAATCAGCACGGCCAGCGCGAAGAACACCAGCACCATGCGCACCCCGGCAATGAGGTCGCCCGCGATCTTGGCAAAGCCCGTGATGTGCAAGGTGACGCCGCGGCCCTCGTACTTGAGCCGCAAGGCCTCCAGCCGCGCAGACAGCGCGCTGTAGTCAAGGTGGTGGCCGTCGGGGTCGCGCTCCAGCAGGGGCACGTACAGGGCGGTGGAGCGGCCGTCCAGGGCCACCACTTGCCCCTGCTCGCCCGAGCGGGCGATGTTGGCCGCCAGTTGCTGCAGGCTGGCGGGCGAGCCTTCGTAGCCATCGGGGATCACCGGACCGCCTTCCAGTCCATCCTCGGTCACACCGACCCAGCGCGTGTTGGGGGTCCAGAGCGACTTCATCTGGGTGCGGGCCACACCCGGCATCAGGAACACCTCGTCACTGATCTGGCGCAGGGTCTCCAGGTAGGCCGGGTCGTACAGGCTGCTGCCGCGCTGGTTGGCCACGACGATGCGCACCGCATTGCCCAGTCCACTGAGCTCGCCCTGGTGCTGCAGGTAGTTCTGCACATAGGGGTGGCTGGCGGGAATGGTTTTCTCGAAGCTGGCGTTGAGCTGCAGCCGGGCGGCCTGCCAGCCCAGCAGCACGGTGGCGAGGGCACACAGCAGGACCACCCACAGGCGGTTGTTGAACAACAGGCGCTCGACGATCGACCCGGAACGGGTGTCAAAGCCGCTCTGGGGCGCCTCGGCGGTCGGCGGCAAGGGGGTGATGACGGCGCTCATGGTCGTGCTCCCGCCCCATTGACAGTGGGTGCCGGTGTGACGGCCGAGGCCATGGTCACGCCGTCGGCAGTGATGCTTTGCACCCCCTGCAGGCCTGCGGTGAGCCACTGGCCGCCCGCCAGGGGCAACAAGGCGCTCAATGGCGCCAGGGCCTGTTTGTTGAGGGGCCTGAGCACGCCCTCTTGCAGTTGCAGCACCTGGCCGGCCTGGTTGACCCACCAGAGCGTACCGTCGGCACCACGGACCGAACCGGTGATGCTGGCAGGCAGCGGGTTGGCGATGGCCTGCCAATGCTGGCCCGCGTCACGGGTGTGCCAAATCTGGCCGCGCAGCCCCGCCACCAGAAACTCGACGGGGCTGAGCATTTCGGCGGTGAAAAAGCTCCCGGAATAGGGGCTGGCCAGACGCTGAAAGTGCGCACCGCCATCGCCGGAGTACAAGAGCAGGCCTTGTTCGCCCGCGATCAGAATGGCGGCCCCGTGGTGGCGCACCGCATTGAGATGCAGGCCCTTGGGATTGTCCAGGCGGGACGTCCATGGCGCCCAGTGCTGGCCGCCGTCTTCACTGGCCACGGCCAGACCATAGGCGCCAACCGCCAGCAGGCGTTGTGACGACAGCACGGCCAGATCGAGCAGGGGCTTGTCGGCCCCCTCCTGAACCAGGCGCTCGGCCTGGGCGATGGACGTCGCCTGCCCGCCAACGCGGGCCTCGTCGAGCAGGGCCTGGGCAATCTGGCGCCCATGGAGTCGTTGCTGCCAGTGCTGGCCGCCATCGTCGGTGCTGAGCACCACGCCGGCATGGCCCACGGCAATGCCGTGGCGGTCGTCGGCAAAGCGCACAGCGGTGAGGGTGACACTGACGGGCACCTGCGCCTGGTGCCAGGTCCGGGCCTGATCAGCACTGAGCAGCACCAGACCGCGCTCGCCCACCGCCACGGTGGTGGGGCCGGCCTGGGCCAGGCCCAGTAGCACCGATCCGGGCCCCAGCCGGGTGGCCAGGGCCGGACGATCCAGGCTGTCGCCCACCGGGCTGGTGGCCAGGGCGGGACCAGCCAGGCCCCACAGATGGGCACTCAACAGGGCAGTGATCAGGGCGCCCGGCAGGCCGCCCCAAGAAGGACGCAGGGAGCGGGGCAACTGGGCACCAAGCCGGTCATGGGTCGGGGCCACCGTGGCGACCCGGGCAACCAAGGCATTGGCGGCCGGTGGGGGGGCTGTGGGCCGCGGTGCCGCGGGCCCGGCGGATCGACGCGGGCAGGCAAGGCCGGCCGGGGCGTCAGTGTGCGCGATCATGGCTTGTCTCGATTCACGGGTGCAGGCGGCTGCCGGGCGCGCTGCGCCCGACTGTGGCCTGGAAGGTGGAGGGGGTGTGGTGAGGGGTAGCGGTGGGTGACGCGGGTGAGCAGGCGACGCGGGACGATGGTCAGCGAATGCCCTCGCCAGCCATGGCATCGGGGGTGAACACCGTGTCAGGCAGGCGCGGCCTGATGGCGTACTGCACCGATTTGCTGTTGTAGAGGTTGGCCACATAGGCCTGGCCGGTGAGCAGATCGTTCACGCCCATGGCGCCGATGACGGTGCCCGGCAGGTCAGGGGCCACCAGGGTCTGCGACCACAGGGTGCGCCAAAGCTGGCCGTTGGCGTCCCAGCGGTCACCGAGCACGCAGTTCCAGGTGTCCTCGTCGCAGTAGTAACGGCTGCGCACGGCCTGGTGACGCTGGCCCTGGCGCAGCTTGGCCTCGATCACCCAGACGCGGTGCAGCTCCCAGCGCACGTGGTCGGGGTTGAGGTGGTGGGCGCCCAGCACCTCGGCGTCGGTCTTGGGCTGCAGCAGTTTGTTGCCGTTGTAGGGGATAAACATCTCCTGCTTGCCGACCAGGGTCCAGTCGAAGCGGTCGATGCGGCCAGCCCAGGTCTCCAGCTCGTCGAAGCTCATCACACCGGCGGTGGCGGGCGCCGGGGTGTCGCAGCAGGGGTTGGGCAGCTTGCGCACGCGACGCTGGCCGGTGAGGTAGACCCAGGCCTGGTCTTTGCTGCCGTCCACCTGATTGCGGCCCACGATGGCCTCGCCGGCGCGGATGGGCGGGCCGGTGTTGATGAGGCGGATCAGCCAGAACTCGTTCTTCTTGGCGAACTGCTCGGGGCTGCCGTCTTCAAAGTAATAGGGCATCTGCTGGTCGGCCTGGCCCTCGGTGGTCAGCACCGCCTTGCCGTCGGCGGTGAGCTGGTACTGGGTGGCCTGCCACTGCCAGGTGGTGCCACGCCAGCGCAGGCTGTGGTTGCTGATGGCCTCGGCCCCACTCTTGGGGATGGGGAAGGGGATGCCGCCATAGGCGCCTTCGATCACGTCGTTGTTGAGCCGGGCCCGGGTGACGTTCTTGAAGGTGTTGTCGTACACCCATTGCGGCGCCGCCGCCGTGCGGTGGCTGGGGTAGACATCGACCCGGAAGCTGTCGGGGTACTTCTTGAGCATGGCCCGGGTGCCGTCGCTGAGTTTGGCGGCGTATTGCTCGGCGTTCTTGGCATTGATCGACAGCAGGGGCTTCTCGTCCTTGAAGGGGTCGCCCCGGCGGCCGCCGGGTTTGTCGCCGGGGATGGGCTGGGTGTAGCCCCCGGTCCAGGCCGGGATGCTGCCGTCGGCATTGCCGGCCTTCTGGCCCCCGAAGGGGGTCAGTTCGGACTTGAGTTTGGCGGCTTCTTCGGCACTCACCGCCGCCACTGCGGGCACCATCCCTGAAACCGCAGCAGCGGCGGCCAGCATCGAAATCAGCATTGTCTTGTTCACGCTTGTCTCCAGTCGAAATCAGAAAGTCCGGCGCACGGACAGCGAGACAAAGTCGCGGTCGGCCAGGGTGTTGCCGGTGCTGTAGGTGGCGGTGCCGCCCGTGAGCAACGGTGTGTAGTTGACGAAGGGCACAGCACCGCCCAGGAAGCGGGTGTAGTTGAGCGAGAACTGCCATACCCCCTGGTAGGTTCCCTCCAGCCCCAGCGTGGCCGAGCCTGTGCCCTTGGGGCCCCAGGCCAGACCGGTGACCGAAGAGTTGCCGTCCAACACGTAGCGCAGCCCGACCGGCACGCTGAGGTCGAGGCCCGGCAAGACCTGGCGGTAGCTGGGGCTGAAGACCATCTGCAAGGCGGTGGCGTCGCGGGTGCGCAGCGGGTCGAGGTGGCCCTCGGGGTCGTTCTTGCTGAGCACGCGGTTCCAGGCGATCTCACCCATGAAGTTGGCCTCGCGGGCCAGGAAGCTGGGGCCCAGGGAGCTGATCCACGACAGGTTCAGGTGGGCGGTCTTGCCGGTGGCCAGGGTGCCGGCGGGGGCCACGTTGGCATAGACGATGTTGCTGTTGACCAGCGGCATGTTGCTGCGCAGCGAAGTCTCGATGGACACGTTGGTGTTGCCCAGCGAGCGGCTGGCACTGGCACCCACGGTCTTCACGGCATCAGGGAAGACGTAGTACCAGTTGCCCTGCCCGCCCGTCACATTGAGCTGCGAGTAGAGCTGGCCGGCCTTGTCGTGGTAGCGCGCGGCATAGAAGCCAAGGTCGGTCTCCTCCAGGCGCCATTTGAGCTGGGCGCCGAATTGCCCGCTGTTGGGCGGGCGCACATCCGAGCCGGGCTGCAAGACACTGGTGCCGACCACCTCGTTCAGACCCGAGCCCCCCCAGATGGTGTTGACACTGCTGAAGTAGCTGCCGGCCGGCGCCATGCGATCGGCCTCCCATCGGAACTGGTAGTAGCCGCCCACCGAGACATCGGACGACAGCGGCACCTGGGCCGAGACCTGGGGCACGGGGCGGATGATCTCCTTGAACTGGGCATTGGGCGAGGACATCAGCTTCCAGAGGTCGATCGGCCCCTGAGCCCGGGCAATGCCGTTGTCGCCGAAGAACAGACTTTCGCCGTACTGCAGGGCATGGCGGCCCAGGCGGCCGGTGGCCTTGTTGCCGTTGTCCAGCGGAAGCGCCCCAAAGATGAAGGCATCCAGCACCTCGGCCTTGCGGCCAGCCAGGTCTCGGGTGGCGCTGGAGAACTGGTTGTAGACAGGCTGGCCGTTGGCCACATCGGTGGCCGCGGTGCTGCCGCTGTAGGCTGCGTCGTACCACGCAGCCGCGCTGAGGCGCAGGCCCAGGTCCTTGCGATAGACCACATCGAGTTCGCTCAGCAGATCGAGGCGCTTGGAGACGATGCCCTTGTTGCGGAAGTTGTCGTCACCAGCATTCAGGTTCAGCGCCTGGGGAAAGGCCGATGCGGCCACACCGGGCACCAACTGACGGGTGCTGTTGACCAGGGCCGGGCTGGCGTCTTGCAGGCGGTATTGCGTGCTGGCCTTGACGGTGTTGTCGAGGCGGATCTTGAGCTCGTCGTTGCCAGTGTCCAGTTCGAAGGCTTGCGCCCCCTGGGCCAGGACCATGGGCAGTGCCATCAGGGGCAGCCGGGTCCATCTGGTGCGCGAGCGCAGGCGCTGAGGTCTGTTGTGCATCGTGTGTGTCTCCGTGGGTTTCAGGGGCCTTCTTGCTGAGGCTGTGACCGGCTTGACCGATCGCTGACACGAAGATTACGAACACGACACACATTCGTAAAATGGTTTCAATCCATCTAAGATATCGATCTCATGAATACATAAGGGGTTAACACTGAGGTGCGACCCCGGCCCACGCCATGCGCTTCAACAAACTGGATCTGAACCTGCTGGTCGCGCTGGACGCGATGCTGAGCACCTGCAGCATCAGCCGGGCAGCTGAACGCCAGCACCTGAGCCAATCGGCCATGAGCAATGCACTGGCCCGCCTGCGTGAGTATTTCGATGACGAACTGCTGGTGCAGGTGGGGCGGCGCATGGAGCTGACGCCCCGTGCCGAGGTCTTGAAAGAGGCGGTGCGCGATGTGCTGATGCGGGTGGACACCACCATCACGGCCCAGCCCGAGTTCGACCCGCTGCGCTCGGAGCGTGAGTTCCGCATCTTCGTGTCGGACTATTCGCTGAGCACCCTGATGCCGCACCTGATGGTGCTGGCCCATGAACAGGCGCGCCGGGTGCGTTTTCACCTGCTGCCCCAGGTGGAGCAACCCCAGCGCGCGCTGGAGCAAGGCGAGGCGGATCTGCTGGTGATTCCAAAAGAGTTCTGTTCACCCGACCACCCGACGGACACCGTGTTTCTGGACGATTTTGTGTGTGCGGTGTGCAACCAGGGCCGTTTCAGAGACCGTGAGCTGACCCTGGACTCGTACCTGGCCGCTGGCCATGTGATCATGCAGCCCCCGGCCGGTGGGCAATCGCTGGAGTCTGACTACATGCGGCGCCAGGGCATGGAGCGGCGGGTGGAAGTGTCGACCTTCAGCTTCATGACCGCGCCGCATCTGGTGGTGGGCACCGACCGCATCGCCACCCTGCATCGGCGCCTGGCCCTGCAGGCCAGCCGGCATCTGCCGATCCGGCTGCTGCGCCCTCCCCTGCCGATCCCGCCGATGGTGCAGGTGATGCAATGGCACAAGCACCGATCGAAAGACCCCGGCCTGCTCTGGCTGAGGCAGACCCTGCTGGCGGCCGCAGCAAGGATGGACCAGGTCACCTTGGCCACCTGAAACCAGCCGCAACCGCAGGCACCGGCCCTGGGTCATCGGGCAGGCCGGTGGCTTTTCGGCGGGGGGGCGATGCGGCGCCCGGGGGCTGCCGATCAAGGGCGAAGTCGGTAGTTGCCCGGGGTCATGGCATGGTGGGCCTTGAAGCTGCGCTGCAGGTGAGCCTGATCGGCGAACCCCATCGCATGGGCGGCCTCGGCCAAGGGCACGCCTCGGGACAGCAGTGTTCTCGCGCCATTGAGGCGCAGGTTGTGCAGGTAGCGGCCCGGTGTCATGCCAAAAGCCCCCTGGAAGCGCCGGATGAAGGTGGCCTCCGACAGCTCGCACAGCGCCGCCAGTTCACGCACGGTGAGCTTCTGCTCAGGCTGTGCTCGCAGGTTCTCGATGGCCGGGGCCAGCGCCTCAGGCACTCGCTCCACGTCGTGCACCCGCCCCGGACGGGCCCAGTTCGAGATCCATGCCGGCAGCTGCCGCGCCAGGGCCAGGGCGGCTGCCTCGGAATCCAGGGGCTCGCTAAGCCCTCGGACCTGGCCCGCCACGACCGGGTCGTCCACACAGCGGGACAGGAACTCCAGCCCCGTCAGCGGGGCGGGCAGGTTCCAGAGTTGGGCCAGGGCTTGGTGCAGCCAGGCGGCCTCGACAAACAGCATGCGATAGGACCAGGGTTGCTGACGCACGGGATTGCAGGAATGCACCACGTCAGGCTCGATCATGACGACCGATCCGGGCCTCACAGGATTCGGTCCGCCGGGGTGATGAAAGTTGGCCTGGCCCTGATCGACCAGCCCGATCGAGTATTCGGAATGGGAATGCGGCCGGTAACAGGCCAGGGTGTCCACGCTGACGCGCAGTTCGGCCCAAGGCGCTGCCGGGTGGCGGTGGATTCGATGTCGGCTCTCGGCGCTCATGGGCTGGGTGAGCTTATCCGAGCATGGCCATCACGCAAAGCGCAAGCACGCTGCCCATGGCCACATTGAAGACCCGCTGCCGACCGGGAAGCGTCAACCAGCGCGCCAGGACCCGGCCGACCAGGGCCCAACTGCCGACGCCCAGAAAGCAGCCGAACAGCGAGACGGCCACAAAAAGCCAACGCGCCTGCGAGATGTCGCGCTGTGAAAGCACAAACAGGCTGACACCCGAAAGCGCAACAATCCAGGCCTTGGGGTTGAGCACCTGGGTCAGGGCGCCTTGCATCAATGACGCCAGACTGGAATGTCGGGTGGTGCTGTCCTGGCTGTTCATCTCGATCGGGGGCGCGGTGCCCATGCGCCAGGCAAGATAAAGCAGGTAGGTGGCACCGCCCCACCGTGCCAATGGCATGACCCAGGGCGTGCCCAACACCAACTCGCCGCCCACCCCCATGAGCCAGACCACCGCTGCATAGCTCACGCTGGCCCCCAGCACATAGGCCCCCGCCACTCCACGCCCCGAAGTGACGCCATGGCGCAGAGCCAGAACGTTCACCGGCCCTGGCGTGATGGCCCCCACCAAGACAAAGCTTCCCATGGCCATCAAAAGCAAACCCATCAACCCGTCCTCCATGCAGAAACATCAAGAGGCCGGAGTGTGGGTTCATGGCCGACCGTCGTATTGAACGGAATTGCAGCCGCATCACAAGACCGTGGGCGACGGGATGTCTGGCCCGAGTCGGACCTGCACCTCGTCACCCACGATGCGGGATGGAAAGACCTTGAGTTGCAGGCCCCCACCAGGCATGGCGCCAGTGCGCAGATCGAACCTCAGCCCGTGTGCGGGGCATTGCACCCTGAGGCCATTCAGGGGACCGCGGCACAGCGATGCACCTGCGTGGGGGCAAGCATCTTCGATGGCGTGCACCTCGCCGTCGATGAGGAACAAGGCCAATTCCAGGCCGGGCAGGCTGACCCGGGCCCGGCCCTGAGCCTGCAGGCGGCCCCACGAGACAGCAAGCGTCCAATCAGCCATGGGTGTGCAGGCCGGCGAGCCGCATCAGGACGTAGAACAAGGCGGCCAGGAACAGGGTTTCGAGCAGCATCAGGGCCACCGGCTTCCAACCAACCGTGAGGATGTCTTTCGGTTGTGTTTTCATGCCGATGGCCGCCATGGCCATGATCAGGCACCACTGCGAGCACTGCGCGCCGACGCTCACCAGCGGCCGGGGCAGCAGACCCAGGCTGTTGACCAGGACCAGCGCCGCGAAGACCAGCGCAAACACGGGCAGCACAGAGGGGCGGCGCGGCTGGCCCGGCCGGGCCTCGGTGCCCTCGGGCGTGGCCGGCGCAGGCTGCCGATGCGTGATCCAGGCGGCCAGGGCCAGCACCGGCAACAGCATGGCCACGCGCAACAGCTTGACCACAGTGGCCGCATCGCCGGTCTCGGGCCCCAGGCTGTAGCCCGCACCCACCACCTGGGCCACATCGTGGATGGTGCCACCAAGAAAGAGGCCGGCATTCAACGCATCGAGCCCCAGCAGCCGCACCACCAGGGGGTACAACACCATGGCCAGCGTGGACAGCGAGCTGACACCGATCACCGTGAAAAGGGTGGCCCGTTCCTTTTGCGGATGGTGCGGCAACACCGCCGACAAAGCCAGCGCCGCAGAGGCACCACAGATGCCCACAGCGCCACCGGTGAGCAAGCCAAACTGGGTCTGAAAACCCATGACGCGCGCCGTGACGATGCCGAAGGCCAGGGTCAGGACCACGGCCACGATCACCATGAGCAGTGGCTGCCAGCCCAGTGACTGGACTTGCGCGGCCGTGATTTTCAAACCCAGCAGCGCCACGCCCCAGCGCAACACTTGACGGGCGGTGAACTCGATGCCGGGTCGGCATCGCTCCTCCTGGGACAGGAAGTTCACTGCCATGCCCAACAGCAGCGCCAACAGCATCACCGGGGTGCCGTGGTGGTCGGACAGGAACATGGCGGCCACCGCGACCAGGGCGGCCATCAGCACGCCGGGTGTCAGGCTGCGCGCTCGGCTTGTCCAGCGCTTCATGCGGGCACCCCGGCTGGCTGGCGGTCTCTTCGGGACGACACTGGGAGTGGATGAAGCCGAGGCTGACTGCCGCCGCGCGGCAAACCGGGCCTGATCAGGGTGAAAGGCATGCTGGGACCTTGCTGGAACATGAATGCGCCGCTTTCGAACGTGGCTCAGAAGCTGTGGCGCAGGCCGGCCATCCAGGCGGTCACACCTTGGTTGGCCGCCACCGGTGAGGCGTAGACCGGGCTGGTGTTCATGTTGGCGCCCTGGTTGCTGACCTGGGCCACCTCGACATACAGGGTGGTGCGCTTGGAAAGAAAGTAGTCCAGGCCCAGGGCAAGCTGGGTGGAGAGGTTGCCCGGGTGGGTGTTGTCCTTGATGCGGTAGTAGCCGGCGCTGAGCTTGGCCAGCGGGGCCACTTGCCAGGCAGCGCCGACGCTCCAGAGGTCCAGACTGTCCGAGCCCCCGACCAGGTGGTTCAGTTGCGCTGGGTTGCGTGCGCCCATCCAGGAGGCGCTGACGGTGTAAGCACCTCGGGTGTACATCCCGCCCAGCGACATCAGGCGGTTGGTGTTGGCGTTGGCCGTGAAGCCGGCGGCCGCCGCATTGGCCGCCGAGCCCATCAGGATGGCAGCAGCCGGGGCGCTGTTGCCGTAGCCGTTGTAGTAGAAGGCCGACAGCTTCAAGCCATTCGCGCTGTACAGGGCGGCCAAGGTCTGTTGTGAGTTGGCCTGCGGGCTGCCCGGGGTATTGCCAAAGGCGTAGGCGGCGCTAAGCGACAGGTTTTGCCAGGTCGGGGCGTTGTAGACCACTGCGTTGTCGTTGTAGATGGTGCCAAACGCGGGGTTGGAGTTGTTGCCGATGTACAGGCCACTGGCGCTGTTGAGGCCCACCAGCGCTGTCAGGGCACTGCCGAAGTAGCGTGCACCGCGGGCATCGCTGCTGGCCAGGGCGTAGTAAAGGGGCGAGACTTGGCGGCCGAAGCGGATCTCACCGAAGGCGCCGCCGAGCCCCACAGTTGCCATCTGGTTGAACACCGAGGTGCCACCGCTGCTGTTGGGCCCGCCGCTGTCGCCCGAGTTGGCCTTGAGGTTGCCCTGCAACTGGAACAGGGCCTTGAGGCCATCGCCCAGATCTTCCTCACCCTTGAGGCCCCAGCTGCTGTTGCCGATACCGCCGTCCTTGAGCTGCAGGCTGCCGCCGCCGGAGCTGACGGCCTTGGGCAGGTAGCCGGTGCCACTGCTGGTGTTCGAGATGTTCATCAGGCCCAGATCCAGCGTGCCGTACAGGCTCAGCGTTGATTGGGCCAGGGCTTGCGTGCTCAGCACGAGCCCAGCGGCCCAGAAAATGGTTTGGGGTTTGATCGTCATTTGTCTTCTCTTGAGGGTGGGTTGGAATTCAAGGCCGAGCAGGGGCCTTGCCGGCAGGCCGGGGGTCTGACGGGTGGGCAGTGCGGCCCTGCTCGGCCGCTTGGGGAAGGGGATCAGCTCAGATCACATACCCACCGTTTGGGCTGATGACTTGCCCCACGAGGTAGTGCTCTTCGGCGGCCAGGAACAAGGCCAGTGCGGCGTACTCTTCGGGCCGGCCCAAACGCCCCGCAGGGATCATCTGGAACAGGCTGTTGCGCTGGGTTTCGGTGGCACCGGCCAGGTAGGCCTCGAACGGTGGGGTGTGCACACCGCCACAGGCGATGGCATTGACCAGGATGTTGGCGCCGGCCACGTCGTACGCGGTGGTGCGGGTCAGGCTGATCACGCCGGCCTTGGTGGCCGAGTAGCCCGGGCTGTGCATGCTGCCAGCACCCAGGCCCGCCACCGAGGCGATGTTGATGATGCGGCCCGATTGCCGGGGCTGCATGCTGCGCAGGGCCGCCCGGGTGCAATAGAACACGCCGTGCATGTTCACGCCCCACCACTTGAGCCAATCCTCGTCGGACAAGGACGCCACGATGCCCAGGGATTGCCGAGGCACCGGGGTGGTGGCGTAGGCGTAGTGTTGATTGCGGCGTTGGGTTTCGAGGGCCGAGCTGGGCACACGGGCGGCGTTGTTGACCAGGATGTCGACCGCCCCCCATCGGGCCAGGGCCAGGTCGAACATCGCATCCACCGAGGCACTGCTGGAAACATCGCACAGTATCGGCAGGCACTCAGCGCCCAGCGCCTGTAGGGCGGCTTGGGTGGCCTGGAGTGCAGCCTCGTCAATGTCACACACGAGCAATTTCGCGCCCTCGCGGGCAAAGGCCTGCGCGATCACGCCGCCCAACCCCGGGCCGGCACCGGTCACCAGGGCCACCCGGCCGGCCAGTCGCTGCGCTTGGCCGGCCTGCGATGGCTGCGGCTTGTTGTTGAGTTCCATGCCGGCTCTCCTGTCAGTGCACGGCCACGCCGACCATGGGGGCGGGGCGGGTGTCGCGGCGGGCCGCGAGGGCGAACACCGCTGCTGCCAGAATCACCAGGGCATCGCAGACCAGCAGGATGTGGGTCAAGGGCTGGGCCTGGCCTGCCGCCTCCAGGTGGTCACTCACCGCACCGATCAGGGCGTTGCCGATGGCAATGGCAAAGACGTTGATCAGCAGCATCGACATGCCGGTGACGGTGGAGCGCATGTGATGCGGTGTCAGCCCCTGGATGAGCGAGACCGCAGGCCCGTAGAGCGCCATGGGCAAAAAGATGCCGGCACACATGCCGAGGTAGAACAGGGCCGAGCCCGGCTCGGCAAAACGGTGAGCCACCATCAAGGGCCCGCACACCAGCACCAGCAGCGCCATGAAGCCTGCGCGGCCCCCGGGTACATGGCGCGACAAACGGTCACTCAAAAGGCCGCCGCCCAGAGCGCCCAGCGTTCCAAAGGCGATCTGCAACAGGCCGAGCTGGCGAGCCATGCCGGCGGCATCGACACCGCGCTCACGCACCAGCCACAGTTGCACAAACGACAGGCCGGCGATCACGAAGTGCACCAGCACAAAGCCAGCCATGGTGAGCGTCAGTGCCGGGCTGCCGCGCAGCACCCCCCAAAGCGCCGCCAGTTGCTGCGGCATGGGGGCACCGCGGTCGTGTGGCCCTTGCCCGACACCGGGCGCATTGCGCGGGTCTTTCAAGAAGGCCACCGGCAAGGCGATCAGCACGCCCACCAGGCCCAGGCCATAAAAGGTCTCACGCCAGCCATGGCTTGCGCCCAGGGTGCCCGCAAGCACGAAGCTGAAGCCGATGCCCAGCGGGATGCCCGCGAAAAACACCCCCATGGCGGTGCCGCGCCGCTTTTCAGAGAACAGCTCGGCGATGAGGGACACAGCGGCCGGCACCAGCGCCGCCTCGCCGCTGGCGACAAAAAAGCGCGCCGCCACCAGGCCACCAAAGCTGTTGGCGGCGCCCGAAGCCGCCGTGCACACACTCCAGATCAGAATGCCGCAGGCCATCACCCGGGTGCGGCTGTAGCGATCGGCCAGCGAGCCCATGACCAGGGCCATGACGCCAAAGCTGAGCACCCACACCGCGCCGGCCAGAAAGCCATATTGCGCATTGCTCAGCGCCAGGTCGCGGGTGATCTGGGGTGAGAAGCCCAGCAACATGTTGCGATCGATGTGCGCAAGCACATGGATCACCAGCAGGCAGGCCATGACCGCCTTGGGATTGCTCTTCCACGCCATGCTTGTCTCCAATGTCTTTTTTAGTGGTGGGTGTGGGGCAGGGCAGGCTCAGGCGGCCTGCAGCATGGGGGCACCCCGCTCGCCGGCCCGCCGGTTGGGTGCGAAGCCGATGCGGTGCAGGGATTCGTCAGCATTGGCGTAGCACTCGCCGATCTTGTAGATCTGGCGCGCCTGGGCACCGGTGGCCACGTCGCGGTGCAGTTCACGGGCGATGCGCACCATTTGTTCGACCTGCTGCACAGAGCTCATGCGCTCGCCTTTGCGGCCCCAGAGGTTGTCCTCGATGCCTACGCGGACGTGCAGGCCCATCGCAATCGCCATGGTGTTGAGGGGCAGCACCGTGCGCATGATGCCCTCGACCGTGAGCACGGCGCCGGGCGGGGTGCGGCGGATGAACTCCATCAGGTTGTAGGGACTGGGGCCATCAGCGCCGCCCCCGATCATGACGTGGTTGAGGATCAGGGGCCCGGTATAGACACCGCGCCGGATCAAGCGCTCCACCGTCTCGAGTTGGCCCACGTCGCCGAGCATGAAGTGCGGCTGGATGCCGGCGGCCTGCAGGCGGCGCAGGTGCTCTTCGACGAAGCCGGGGCCCGAGGGGATCCACATCTCGCGGTAGGCGGCGTGGTAGGCCGGCAGGGCCAGTGAGGTACCGGCCACGTCATCGCCTGACATCAACTCGCAAACGTTCATCTGGTTGGTGTTGATGGCGATGGTGACCTGGTCGGGCTTGGGATCGAGCTCGGCCAGCATGTGGCGGGTGTCGTCGTTGAGCCAGCGGGCATCAGCGCCTTCGCCCTCGGGCGCGAAGGAGATCGAACCGCCCACCTGCAGCACCATGTCGGGTACGGCCTGGCGCAGCCGGGCCAACATCTCGTTGAACATCGACATGCGTTTGCTGCCCTTGCCATCGGCCTCGCGCACATGCACGTGCAGCACCGTGGCCCCGGCGTTGTAGCAATCGACGGCCTTCTGGACCTGCTCGTCCATCGTCACGGGAATGTCGTCCGAGTCACCGGGCAGGAACTCAGGCCCATAGGGGGCGACCTGGATCACCAGCGCTTGCTGGGTTTCGGGCAGCAGGGAATCGTCGAAGAATTGCATGGGGTGTCTCCTTGAAAGGGGTGTCGAAAAGTGGGGATGTCGCTAAACAAGTCACGGGTGTCGGGACAGCGCGGTGGCCGATGCCTGGAGGCGAACGCTTTCCTCGATGAGGATGGGGGCTGCCAGGCTCATGGTGTGAATGCCGAGCACGCTGACGGCCTGCAGCACTGCGGTGATCTCTTGCACTGTGGCCCCCAGTTCCAACGCCTTGCGGATGTGGCGGCGCACACCCGGGCCATAGAGGTGGGTGCATGAGGCATCGACCGCGATGGCGATGAACTCCCAGGTCTTGGGATCCAGCACACCGGCACTCATGGGGGTGACGCCCATGGCCATGAATTTTTCGGTCCAGGCGGGGTCAAGGGCCTGAAAGTCGTCCCAAAGCGGGTTCCACTGGCCGGCTTTTTTCAGGTGGTCACAGACCGGCGTGGCGGCTGTCTGAGTGGGTGCCTGGGTGGGCGCCTGAGTATGTGTCTGAGTATGTGTCTGAGTGGGTGTGTCCTGCATGGGGGCTCCGGATTGAACGAAGAACTGGGCTTGCTGATGGCGCCGATTCTTGGTCTGGCACCCCGTTGGCGCTTACCATTTCGCTTCATTAATTTATCTATCCGTCTCAGCAAGGGGAAACCCCAGGGCCCCCCATGCCTGCCGCAACCGAGGCTGCTGCACTTCCAGACTCGAGCCTGACCAGTGCGCCCGACGCGCCCGGGTGGCCAGGCCGCCCTCGCGAGCTGGACTACCATCTGTCGGCATCCCCTGCCCTCCTCTGCCCAAGCAATCAACCCTTATGTCTTTGCAGGTTCGCGCGGCTTGTCTGACCAACTATGTGGAGGTCGCCCAGTCTTGTGGGTTGGACCCCTGGCGCCGGCTGGCGCTCGCAGGGCTGCCCCAAGCTTGCCTGGAGAACCCCGATCTGCGCATCCCCATTGATGCAGTGAACCGCCTGCTGGAGGATTCGGCCCGTGTCGCCAGCCAGGAGTGCTTCGGACTGCTGATGGCCAAAGAGCGGCGGATCTCGAATCTGGGTGCGGTCGGCTTGCTTTACCGAGAAGCGCCCACCGTGCGTGCGGCGATGCAGATCGTGGAACGCTATCGGCACACACACAACGAGTCACTGTTGCACCGCATCGAAGAGGCGGCTGGGATCGCGATCATTCATGAAGATCTGATGGGGGCGGGACAGGCGTCGTTTCGGCAGGCCACCGAGTTGGTCATCGGTGTGGTGATCCGAATGCTGCGTCTGTTCCTGGGGGCAGACTGGAAGGCACGGCGCATCTGCTTCACCCACGAGGCCCCCGCAGATCTTTCGATTCATCGCAGCGTGTTGGGCCAGACGCCGGAGTTCAACTGCGAGTTCAATGGCATTGTGTGCACCAGCCAGGATCTGGACACCGCCGTGCCCTCGGCGGATCCGGTGATGGCCGATTACATCCGGCACAAGCTGGGTGTGGACAGTCTGGTGCAACGCACGGTCAGCGACGAGGTCAGACAGATGACCCTGACGCTGATGCCACGCGGCCGCTGCACTGCGGAACATGTGGCCGCCCTCATGGGCATCTCGCGCAGCACCCTGAGCCGGCAGCTGGTCGAAGAGGGGCAAACCTTCAGTGCGCTGGTCCAGTCGGCCCGGATGGAACTGGCGCAGCGTTATGTGGCTGAGCGACGGCGCTCATTGACCGACATTGCCCAACTGCTGGGCTTTGCTCATTCAAGCGCGTTCTCGCGTTGGTACAAGCAGACTTTCGGCATCTGTGCCGCCGAGCAGCGGTCGCAGGTCGGTGATGCCGCCCATCGCACGGCAAAGCCAGGCACCTGAGGCCTCGCGCGCAGGTGACGCAGCGGATACCCCACCCCGGTACATCGTCATGCCGAATCGACCGAGTTGCCCATTTGCCTTCGATGTTTCACGGGCCTGGGCATGGCTCTGTATAAATTCAATAAAAACAATGAGTTGAAGCATTATTCAGATGTCATGGATCAGCTTCACAGGAAAATGTTTCACGCGATCTTTATTCGGCATCGGCATTTCGGTATCATGATTCCAAGTTGATACCAATATGAGCCAAAAAAGACTCCTTTCACTGCCTGCGCTGCAAGAATGTCTGAACCAGGAGTTGGACAACCTGGGGCCTTCGATCGCCACACTCAAACGCTGGGCCGCCACCGGATTGTTGGACGCCGCCAGGCATCATGAGCCTGCCAAGAGCGGCCACAGCCAGCGAGTCAGGTTTGACTTGGCCACAGCGCGGCGACTGATTCTGGCCCGCTGGAGCCCGAGACGAGATGCCGGCGCCCCGATGGCCGGGCAAGATGCGGCCAAGCCGGGCGAGGGCCACTCACCTTCTGGAAACCAGGCCCTTGCAGCCCACGCTTCGGCACAGGCCCCAGCCCCCATGGTGGCGCTGCCTCTGGCCGATTTTCAAGCCATGCAGGCTCATATCCAGCGGCTTGGAGAGCAAGTGCAGCAGGCCATGGGCAGCTTGCGAGAGATCCAACGCGATGCGTCCGACTTTCGGGTGGCTCGAATGGCGCTGATGCGCAAATACGACGAATCCAACGCCATGCAGTTGCAGTTGATCGCCGAGCTCAAATCAAACCGGGGAGGGAGTACGGACGGCAGGGGCGGCGATTCGATCCTGGAGCTCAGTCGAATTGCGGCAGGCATCAGTCGCTTGTCGGACAGGGTTGCCAGCCTGGAGATGAAGCTGGATGAAACCAACCCGCCCTCAAGGCCACGCTGATCTACCCCTTTTGGGGACACTCAAGACAATGATGAAATCAATGAAATATCTGTGATTTCAGTCATTGATCAGCAAAAACGATTCAGTGCACTGCGTTTTGCCCCTGGCGCCATCGACGATGGACCTCGTGGATCGATTCTCCGCGGGCTGCCACATCGCCCCACCCACGACCAGAACTCCTTCTAAAAAAATAAAACCCGCAACACCCAAAACGAGCAAAAGAACCCAATAGAAATTGGGCACGACAAGCGCTTTTTTTTTTGGGGGGGGTAAGCCGAGCCTTTCGCATCCAACAAACGGCATCGGCGGGTTGCGGGTTGCGGGTTGCCACGACACCGACGTTGCGAGGGGCCGCCCCGACCAACACCAAGCGGATGCATTGAACTTGCGACGGTGATTTTGACCAACAGCACACGCGACACATCATGCAGACGAGCACACTTGGCAATGCACCTTGGTCGCGCCATGGACGGGGCCCTGCCCGCTCCAGCATCAAAGATTTTCAGCCGCGCGCCACCTCAACAACCTCGCCCTCCACAAAGGCGCATTCATTTCACCCAGGACATCCGCCACCCGGAGAAAGAGCAAGCCCTTGCCAGGCCATCAAGTTCACAGGGACGGTGGTTTATACCTTTGCCCCAACCGCCCGATGGCAGCAGATACGCTCAATTTGCGCCCGCATTCAAACCTGACGACCATCGGCTTGAATGCAGTCCGACAATTGGTGCCTGTAAGCCACGGCCTTCAACACCACCCAGGCGGCTCCGCCACCATTTCAACAAACCCGCCCCGAACTCAAACACCGAACTCTGCCAGGCATAGGCCAAGGGGCGCGACGCTCTGAGCAGTCGGTCGGTCGGTCAGCCGACTGACTGCACGGCGCCAACCACGGACCCGCCAACAATTCGCACCCATCCGGGCCTGACAACGAGCAATCGAACCGACCCTGCTCGGCCTGACTCAACGCATCGGCGACGCACTCCCTCGCCGCACGAAGAGATCAACACAGACCCATCACCCATCGACCTCGGTGCGCCACCGAGAAGCACAGCATCGCGCAGCCCAGACATTCACGCGTGAATAGGAGCATGGGCTGTTGGGCTGCTGGGCAATCAAGCGTTGGCGCTGCAATGAGGCTCTCCACACGCAAACACCCGACCCCGCACGAAGCCCGAAGGCCATCAACAGCTCATTCACGCGTGAATACCCCTCAACCTCAACCTCAACCTCAACCTCAACCTCAACCTCAACCTGAACCTGAACCTGAACCGACCAAAATCAATCCAACCCGTCAAATTAATGTGATTCTTTAATTTTCATACAAATTATTTAGATAAAATGGGCAAGGCCATTTCATTCACGCGTGAATAGACGCACAGAGGCATAAGGGGTGCTCATGACAGCCAAAATCGTTACCGTGTTCAACCAAAAGGGTGGATGCGCAAAAACCATGACAACCATGCAGTTGGCAGGCACTTTGGGCTTGCGGGGGCTGCGGGTTTTTGTGGTGGACATGGATCCCCAGAACACCGCCGCGCTGTGGTTTCATCAAGCGGCTGCAGAAACCCCTTTCCCGGCAGAGGTGTTGTCCATGGCACCGTTGAAGGAAGCCTTTCTTGAAAAGCTCTCGGCCATCGCAGAAAAGTACGACGTCATCATCATCGACTGCCCGCCAGCACTGGGATCGCGGGTGCCATGGGCGGCCTTGGTGGCATCGGATCTGGCCATCATTCCAGTGGTCCCCGTCATGGACAACGTTTGGGCATCCAAGCAAGCAGAAGAGCTGGTACTGGAGGCGCGCCAAGCCCGCGCCTCCCGTGGGGGCGATAACCTGAAAGCGGTGTACCTGCTCAGCATGGTTCGCCGAGGCAATATTTTTGACAGTTGCCTGGAAACGCTCAAGTCTGGCGCGCAGATCCCTATCCTGAAATCCACGTTGGCAATGCGCAATGTGTTCCCCGAATCTCAGCTTTATGGTTGTGTTGTTCGCTCTTTTGGCAAGTCTGTGGCGGCATCGGAAGTCGACGCCTTGGTTGACGAGGTGACTGGGTTGTTGGAAATGAAAGTATCTAAGGCTAAATAAAAAATGAATATTAAAAAAGGTGATATGGCTGCCCGTGCAGCCCTGGCCGCCAAGAGTGCGCCAACCATCGGGGACCGACTTCGCCATGCCCAGGACCTGGTGCACACGCACCCTGCGGACGAAACCCCAAGATCGTCGTACAGCCCGATCGGGCTGAATTCGCAAGCGCAGGCCATCCCAGAGGTGCAGCCAACCAATTCTTCAGGGGCTCGCTTCGAAAAGGTGGCCATTGAACTGATCGACGTCAACCCTTTCAACGCACGCCATATCTACCGACCTGAAAGAGTCAGTGAGCTGGCAGCAAGCATCAGTGCCCATGGTCAGGAGATTCCGGGGCTGGCTGCCAAGCAAGGCGGTCGTTACGTGTTGGCTGCAGGTCACTATCGGCTGCGGGCTCTGAAGTTGATTGGCGCAAAAACCATGGACCTGATGGTCTATGACGCCTTGAACGATCGTGAGTTGTATTCACACAGCTATCGTGAAAATGCCGAACGGGAAACGCAGACTGCGCTGGACAACGCGCTGTCATGGCGATCCTTGCTGGATCAGGGTGTGTTTGCCAGTGAAACCGAGATTGCTGAGGCCACAGGCCAATCACAGCCCAACGTGAACAAAACCTTGGCGATACTGCGCCTTTCGCCCCCAGTGCTCGAGGTCCTCAAAGAAGACCCCAAGGCATTCGCCATGAGCGCACTGTATGAGTTGGTGCTCTATGAGCAGGCCGTTGACACCCCCAGTGCGTTGGCCATGGCCAAGTTGGTCAAGGACGGGGAAGCCGGCCGCAAGGAAATTCAGGAGGCAAGGGCAAAAGTGCAGTCTCCACGGGAGCGCAAGCGCAAGGAGATTTCTCGTCAGTACAAGATTCAACGCAACGGACAGCTGATTGGCCACCTCAAAGAATGGGACTCGGGCAAGGTGTCGTTTGAAATTGTCCTGGCCGATACGACTGACCGGGAAGCATTGGTCGCAGAACTGCGCAGCAGGTTCGACCTGGCCGAAACACCGAACAATTCCGGACCCGCGGCTGAAATCCTGAGCTGAGTGCCAAACTGACCGGCTGACCGGGACATGGGGCTCACGGTCACGTGGCGCCATCGGCGCCGCTGCTGCTTCAATCGAATGAAGCAGCAGCCTCCCCATCAGAGTGGGGGCTCCACATCCCCCAACAAAACCCTCACCTTGGCTTGAAGCCACCCGAATTCCTGCCCCTTCGGGAAAGGTGAGGTTGCAGCGGGAGGCATTAACGGCTCGAACGCTTCCCCCCAACAAAAAGCTCACCTTTCGAGATTTTTCAGCTTCTGACCGGCCACAGACGGGTATCAACGCGCGTTCAAATGGAAGGAATTGACCAGTTTGAACAAGGCGACCCCAACAAATAGCTCACCTTGCCTCGTCACAAGGCAAATGGAGTTCTACAGCGCCTCGTACCGGCCAGAACGTGAACGTTCAACGCGGCACCATTTCGTACCCACAACACGCCGGCGTTGATGGCAAGACCCTCTAGGTGAGCATTTTGTTGGGGGAGGGCATTGCTTGTTTTTTGGACCCCAAAAAAACTCTCACCTTTGCACCTGAATTCAAGAGATATGAGGATATTCAGGTCATTTTGCGAAAGCCAGCACTTACTTTTTTCAAAAACACCCCCAACATTTCTCTCACCTGATGGTCTTGGGTGAGAAAAATGTTGGGCCTGGAGAGAAGGCGCTGCATCAGATTTAGGCTGAAACACCTAGATCGGAAATCTTCCACCAAGGTGAGCGTTTTGTTGGGATGACAGCGTATCGAGGCCATCCGTGAGCCTTCGAAAGGTGAGACTTTTGTTGGGTCCTTTGCGTGGATTTCGACATCAGGAACAGGGCAAGGTGAGCCTTTTGTTGGGGTATCCGAAGGGTTTTAAGTCGAAAAGGTGAGACTTTTGTTGGGTGCCCATGGGTCAACGAAAAGAGAAGCCCTTAACGCCCCCCAACAAAAGTCTCACCATTTGAATTTGGACGGCAAAGAAGGCCGAACCCAACAAATAGCTCACCTGAAACCTGATCACCGACCATGTCAGACCCCCAACATTCCTCTCACCAAAATTTGACACACATCACCAGACTGATCCCCCAACAAAACTCTCACCCAAGTGCCAGGGGCAGCTCAGCACCCAACAAACCTCTCACCTGTCAATGAACACCACGACAGGACACCCCCAACATAAAGCTCACCTAAGGAGGGGCAGGCGACTTGATCTCGACGAATTGACTGCTCGGTTCAAGATCACAGCGGTCAAAAAGGCCAAAAACCTTGCGTCACGCCATGAGCCAGGGCACATTGCCACCGGGAGGCCGCAATGAATCTGAAAAAAATGCAGCCCCAACAAAACACTCACCTAAGGTGCATTTATCCCAACAACTCACTCACCTAAGTACAACAAGCGACTCACCTAAAGTGCGCAACGCACAACAATCCACTCACCTTGCCACAACAAAAGTCTCACTGCATCCCAACAAAAAACTCACCTCGATGCCCTGGAAGCCGCGCCAGATAACGATCTCCGCCTTCTCTATGTCTTTTCTAAGTATTCAAGTGTTATCTTCTAAACACTCTACCGAGGGTGTTTCGTGACTTGCCTCAGGTGAAAAAAATCAAGTGGTAAACTTTCACCATGGCCACGCGACGCAAGCGAACTGAAACCCCTTCCGAAAGTCTGTTCGATGAACAGGACTTCCACGAGCACCCGGAAGGGTTCATGGATGAGGGGCCCCAAGACAGTCCCGCCCAGCAGGCGGCCCGCAAAGGGGCGACCGCTGTCGCGCAGGTGGTCCAACAGCCAATGCCAAGCATTGCGCTCAAACCCATGAATGGGGCCATCACCCGCCAGATGATGCTGACCTGGCTGAAGATCGTCAGAGAAATCCAGCAGCAGCCCAAAGCAGACACCTACAAGATTCCCATGCCGGTCCTGATGGACTTTCTCGGGGACAAGAGCAACTACGAACGCTTGAAATCGACCCTCCGATCTCTCAATGCCGTGCAAGTCGAGTGGAACGAGGTGAATTCCGGCGGTACTCAATGGACCGTCAGTAGCTTGCTCTCGCAAGCAAAGATCATTCGAAGCCCTTCCCAAAACATCGTCGAGGTCAGTCTTCCCCCCGACATCAGTCGGGGCGTGCGTGAACTTGAGCAGTTTTCCGAACTGAACCTCATCATGGCCCGCGAACTGAAGAATCAGTCGGCCTTGAACTTGTACCGAATTGCGGTCGCGTACGAAACCAACCCGTCCAAACTGACCTTCCGCAAACCCCCAGAGGAATGGGACATGTACTTGAGGGTCAAGCCCCAAGGCCATGGAGCGGCGTTTGAATACAAATACTTCAAGCGAGACACCTTGCTGCCGGCCATTGAAGAAGTGAACCGGTTGACTCACCTGAACTTGGAGTTGATCGAACACAAGGAAGGTCGTGTCGTCGTCGAAATTCAGTTCAGGATTGAACCCAAGACCGTTGAAGTTCTCCCCTTGTTGCTGGGTGATGCCGCAAAAGAGGCGATCAAGGTGGCGGAGGCTGAATTGCGAGCCCTGGGGTTGAAGGCCACCGAAGCCATTTCAATCGTCACCACCTACGGCGCCGAACGTGTGATGGCGAACGTGACCTATGTGAAGCAAAGAAGCGCTGCGGTGTCAGAATCAGCCGCCTTGCGCAACCCCACGGCGTATCTCAAAGCCGCCATCAAGAACAACTACGCAGACGGGATGGTGTTCGAAGAACAATCCGCAGCAACCCAAGCGCCTGCCCAATTCAATCAGGCACAGATGGAAAGGGATGCAAAGCGAGCGCGGCTGGATTTGGTGTCACATCGCCGCACAGAAGCACAAAACCTGTTCCTGGAAATGACCCGTCGGGAAAGTGACAACATCTGGCACGAGTATTTGAGCCAGATGGAGTCGTTTGGGAACAAGACCCTTGCCTCAACCGCCAAGAGAAAAGGGTTGGAGGCCAAGATTGTCCAAGTTCATTTTTATGACTGGCTGGCCGTTCGCCTTTGGGGTGAACCAGATGACAAAGCCGTGGCTGACTTTCTTCAAACCGCTTCAGGAACCAAAGTCTGATTCAGCGCTGCTTCAGATGTGTACGCTTGTTAAACCAGTCTTTGGCGACGTCAAAAAGATGCATCAATGACGGGGCCCAGACCCCATGTGGTCCGCAGTTTCAGGAAAATCCTTGACCTGGGTTCCATTTGGCATGCCGCCAGACACTCTCACGGTTCTTAAGACCAGCGAAGGTAGCGATCTTGTCGACGGGCCATTTCTGGTCTAGTTTTTCTCGGATCACGGTGTTGCGGATAACCTGCGGGCCACAGCGCAATGGCAATGGCAGATCCGCCTGTTGAGCGGCACTGACGATGGTTCGGCTGACCAAATGAAACAGAATTCGTACAGAGATCTGGTTGGCACGATCAGACAAAAACACCCATTCCCGTGCGTCGTATTTGGCCTGCAATGCCTTGGCAGTCAGCCAATGATCCATTGCATTGCAGAGAGGTCTTGAGAATTCAATTGTTCGCTCTTGGCAACTACGTGACCCTCGAATGTGGGCGCCTGTCACCCTTGAGGTAACGCTCCCACGAAGCTCTGGCTCTTGTGAATCACTCCACACCAGATCCGTCATCCGCATGTCGCGCACCTCTTCACTGGTCAACCCGTGTTCATAAAGCAGTCGCAAAATGACCAGATCACGTATTCCGTAAATGTCACAGTGCCCAGTCTGCGGAAAGGCCAGAGGCAATGCGCGCCACAGAGCGGGGTCAAGGATCGTGGGATCATCATTGAGTTTGCGGGGGCGATCAGACTCGTGCATTTCGCCGGTAGGCACATGTTGGCAATGCCCTAGCTTCGATGCATGGTCATAAACCCAGTGGAGCAATTGCCAGTAACGTTTTTGCGAGACCTCGCTCACAAGTCTGACCCTGCCATCATCGGTTTGGGCTCGCCGTGCTTTGAGCTGCTTCAAAAATTGAGCCACGTCAAGTGGACTGGCGTCCATCCAGTGCACGGCACGATGACTTAAATGCCTCAGCCACAATGTCCAGATGCTGGTATACAAGCGGCGTGTCGCGGTGGCACACACGGGGTCGTAGGGATCTCTCTGGCGAAAAGCCAACCAGAGGTCAAAAAAATCGTCACCCGCGGGTCGTGGATTCGTAGGGTGTGTTTGCATCGGGCGCACAGAGACTGATGTTGATTCAAGAGGCACAGTCATTCAACCCCGACGGTGCCCAGTATTGCAGCATCATGGCTGATCAGGGCGGTGGCAAGCGCCTGCCCGCGGTTGGGGCACGCCATTTCTCCAGAAGGGTGGCTCCTGCGGGAGATCACATTCTTTGGGCCACCTCAAAAAATATTCACGCGTGAAAGATCGTCACAGCCAAGTACTTGATGGTCCTGTACCGCTTGACAGGGCAACGGTGGGCCTGGACGTCGCATCCATTGATCAACGCGTCAGCTTGGTGTACAGGCCAAAACAAAGCATGCCAACGATGGCAAGAACGACAGCGATCAACAAAAGGATGAAAAAAATGTCCCCCGCTGTGGCATGCCGAGAGTGGGCGGAAGTGGGCGAATGGGTGGATGTTTCGCTGTGCGCGTGCGGGGGCTGGGAATCTGGGATCATTTGAAAAAATGTGAAAGCCCAGCGATACGGGATGACCCAAATTTCATTCTGAGGCTCGATTTTTATATCACCGGTGCGTACCAACAGGATGACACGGCGCTTTCTGTGGTGAAAACGGATGTCGACTGAAGACGAATGCCGGTCTCAACACCATAGACATCCTGAAATGATCAAAAATGTTGTTTCACAAGTAACTCCGCCAGCAATGTATCTCCCAGCCTAACGACAGCACCGGGGCGCATTGAAGGCATTTCACATTGCGCAAAGGACTTTTCATGCCGGCCTATCTGATTGTTGATACACACCTTCACGACCCCGCGCGCTATGAAGACTACAAAGTCAAAGCCAAACCGCTTGCCGAATCGTTTGGAGGAGAATACTTGGCACGTGGAGGTGCCATGGTGATGAAAGAGACGGATCTTTGGGCTCCGACCCGGGTCGTCGTGGTGCGATTTCCGGATGTGGCTTCAGCCAATCGCTTTTACGACTCTGCGGAGTACCAAGCGATCCTGCCGATCAGCAAAGCGTCTGCCAAGCGAACAGCGTTTGTGCTAGAGGGCATTTGAGGACATGAGGCCTGCTCAAGCACTCTGAAGTGCTTTGTCTGTCTGCCGGCAGATTGATTCGAGTCAACCTCCAGGCGGGGGGCCTTCGCTATTCTTCGACCCTGCTGGATGGGTGAGATGGCACAAGGCTTGCTGCGCAGAATTCAAAGCGTTCACTCCAAGGGGATCTGGCATCAATTTTTTGCCCAGGTCGCACCTTATGAATTTCCGAACGCCGCTCAGGTATGCCCTGAGCGCTGGCTTGCTTCTCTCTGTCTCGTCGTCGTGGGCCGCTGGGCCAGATCGGTTGACCCGCGTCGAGACCCAGCACGTGCTGCGCGTGTGTATTTGGCCCGATTACTACGGAATCTCATACCGCAACCCCAAGACACAGCAGTTGGCGGGGATCGATATCGACAACGCCCGCGATGTCGCGCGGGATTTGGGTGCGACTGTGTATTTCGTCGACAGTTCTTTTGCGACGCTGGTCGATGATTTGGTGTCGGATCGCTGCGATATCGCCATGTTCGCGATTGGAATCACGCCACAGCGCAAAGACAAGTTGCGCTTCACCCAGCCTCACTTGGCAAGTGATATCTACGCCATTACCACCAAAAGCAATCGCCGCGTCCAGCGTTGGGAGGACATCGATCGGCCTGGCTCGGTTGTGGTGGTGGCCAAAGGCACGTTGCATGAATCGGTGATGAAGGACAAGTTGGTGGCCGCAGAGCTGCGCATCGTGGACACACCTGCCGCCCGGGAGCAGGAAGTGCAATCCGGGCGTGCGGATGTCTTCATGACCGACTATCCGTTCAGTCGCCGCATGCTCGATTTCAATGATTGGGCCCGGCTGGTCACCTCTCCCGAGACGTATCACATTACCCCATACGCGTGGGCGATGGCTCCCGGTGATGTGCGCCTGCAAATGCGTGTCGATCAGATCTTGGCAGACATGAAACGGGACGGCCGATTGCTGCTCAATGCTCGCCGCTATGGTCTTGAACCCATCGTAGCCAAGTAAGTGGCTGTTTGTTTGTGCGAATGATTGAATCGCTTCGGCCCTCTGTGGCAGCGCGCCCCATGTCGACGGCTGCCCACAAAAGCCCCCTTCTTGGGGCACTGTTGCTTGCGTTGTTCGCCGGCTGGTTGGCCGCATTGGGCTTTGTCTTGTGGAAGTCCAGGCAAGACGCACTCGACAATGCCCTGCTCACGGCCGAGATTCACGCCAGGAATTTTGAGGAGCATTTGACGCAGACTCTGCAAATCGTCGACTTCAGTGCCCTGGGATTGAGCGTTCCTGCGAATGCGGAGAAGGCAACGCCTCGGTTGCTTGACATATTGCGCCCATCGCCATCGCTGCGCTCACTGTCGTTGGTGGATGAGCATGGCCGTGTGGTTGCCAGCTCCGATCCGGCGAATCTTGGCATGGTGGTGGACTTGAAGGTCTATTTCCCCATGGCGCAACCTGATGCGGATGTCATCCGCATTGGTCTGCCTGTGTCAGGACGGGACTTATATTCTGCTCGTCAGCATCAAGCGGGCAGTAGCCTGGAGCCAGACCAGCCATGGTTCGTTCCGATGGTGAGGCGATTGCCCGGGGATTCACGCCGCCTTTGGCTGCTGGCCAGTCTGAATCCTGATTACTTCATCAACCACGCTGCACGCTTGTTGTCCAATTCACTCGGCCATGTGCAATGGTTGCGGTATGACGATGTACTGCTGATGTCGTCCAGCAGTGTCGAAGAGCCTGGCAAGGCTGGGATGGCCGGACGGGTGCCGGATCTGTTGAATGCGACCGAAAGCGGTACGTTGCGCCAAGTGCTACCCGATGGCCAGACTGTATTGAGTGCCTACCGGGCGTCGAGTCGTTACCCCATGGTGCTGGCAGTGCAAATGCATCAGGACGCGGTGCTGACAGCTTGGGTTGTGCAAACCCGCCAGCTATTGAGCGTCGTCGTTCCTACCCTGCTGTCGTTCTTGTGCGTTGGCATTGCCCTGGTCTGGTGGCAACGTCGGTTGGATCACAAAAAGGCAGAACTGGCCGAACAGCGGCGACTGGCCGCCAGCGTCTTTGACAGCAGCACCGATGCCATCATCGTGACAGATGCAGAGGCTCGGATCTTGTCGGCCAATGCTGCGTTTGAGCGGGTGACTGGATTCAGTGCGGTTGAGGCCTTTGGGCGGAATCCTCGTTTTATGGCCTCGGGGCAACATGATCTTCAGTTTTTCGCGCAAATGTGGCGAGAAATTCTGAAGGTCGGACGTTGGCAAGGGGAGATCATCAATCGCCATAAGGCGGGACACACATACACCGCCTTGTTGCGAATCAACGCCGTGCGAGACGAGAGTGGGCAAGTCAGCCACTACGCCGGCTTGATTGCTGACGTCAGTGAACGCAAAGAGGCTGAAGAGCGCCTGCAACTGGCTGCCAGCGTGTTCACCCATGCCAATGAAGCCATCATGATCACGACCGCCGATGCCGATTTGGTGGAAGTCAATGAGGCGTTCGAACGCATCACCGGGTATAAGCGTGAAGAGGTTCTTGGGCACAACGCTCGAATGCTCAATTCGGGTCGGCAAACACAAGCCTTCTATGCGGCCATGTGGGAGTCCTTGCGCCACGATGGCCGTTGGACCGGGGAAATCTGGAATCGGCGCAAGTCTGGTGAGGTGTTTGCAGAGATGCTGACAATCAATGCAGTGATGGGGCCTGATGGTCTGCCGCTCAGATATGTCGCCCTGTTTTCGGACATCTCGGTTCAAAAGCAGCATGAGATGCAACTCGAACGCATCGCGCATTACGACGCACTGACGGGGTTGCCGAACCGCGTTCTGCTGTCCCTGCGCCTCAATGAGGCCATGCGAAAGACTCAGCGCAATGGCAAAAAGTTGGCGTTCGTATTTCTGGATCTCGATGGATTCAAGGCCGTCAACGACGGCTTTGGTCATGACAAAGGCGACAAACTCCTGCTTGTCTTGGCTGCGCAATTGCAGCAGGCCCTGCGAGACGGAGACACCTTGGCTCGCTTGGGGGGTGATGAGTTTGTCGCTGTGTTGGGGGAACTGACCGATGCCGAGGAGGTCCTCCCCATTCTTGAGCGCATGCGACTGCGTGCATCACAACCGATGCGAATTGATGGTCTTGATCTGGAAGTTTCCGCCAGCATGGGAGTGACTTTCTATCCACAGGACGATGATGTGGACGCCGATCAACTACTCCGGCAGGCAGATCAAGCCATGTATTTGGCGAAGCTGATGGGACGCAACCGCTACCAAATGTTTGACGCCCGGCAGGACAGCCAATTGCAAGGCCAGCACAAGGCCTTGGCCGCCATCAGTGAAGGGTTGCGAGACCATGCATTCGAGCTGTATTACCAACCCAAAGTCAACATGCGGACAGGCCAATTGGTCGGCGTGGAGGCGCTGATACGTTGGCACCATCCTCAGCAGGGCTTGCTTTTGCCTGCTGCATTCATGCCGGCCCTTCAGGGAGAGCCCCTCCTCGTCCAGGTCGGCGAGTGGGTACTCGACGCCGCGTTGGATCAATTGGGGCGGTGGAGGGCGCAGGGGTTATCCATTCCGATCAGTGTCAACGTCGATGCAGCGCATCTGCAGCATCCGCAATTCATGGAACAGCTGAAGGCCGCGTTGACACGACACCCCAAGCTCAAGGCTGGTGAACTTGAATTGGAGATTCTCGAGACCAGCGCGCTGGACGACATCCCGACAGTGTCACGTTTGATGCGTGAGTGTCGCGACATCGGAATTGGATTTGCGTTGGACGATTTCGGGACGGGCTATGCATCACTGACCTACCTGCGCAGGTTACCGGCTCAATTGCTGAAGATTGATCAGAGCTTCGTGCGCAACATGTTGGAGGATCCAGAAGACTTGGCCATTTTGGAGGGGGTGCTGGGGCTGGCCAAGGCATTCCGCCGCAAAGTGATCGCTGAAGGTGTGGAAACCGTTGCACATGGTCAAGTCTTGCTTCAACTGGGCTGCGATTGGGGCCAGGGCTTGGCCATCGCCCCTCCGATGTGTGCCGCGCAGGTGCCCCACTGGTTAGCGTCGTGGCTGCCTGATCCTCGATGGGGCAATTCAGAGCCGATCGTCCAGGTTATGGACCCTGCGGCAGCTCACGCATGAGCGCTGTCGTTTCCACCTTCTTTACCCAAAAGCAGACAGGGGAGCGCCTGCCGTCATGAGTTTCTGCAATAGCCAGCAAGTACAGTCCTTCAGTCGATTTGACCAGGAGGTCGCTGGCGCATCCAAAGGCATTGCGGGCCAAGACCCATCGTGGACAACGATGCATACTGTCCCGCGACTGGATACTGATCTCCACATTTTTTGAACGCGTCACCCATGCCTAATATGTCTTCTTCTGACCCGCAAGTTCCCAATCAACCTGAGATCATCCAGCGTAGGGTCAGCCCATGGTGGCGCTTCGCCGCTATCTCCATGATGGTTGTGCTGTTGGTGGGGTGGGCAGCGAGTGCAAGCATGTACGAACAATTGAAGGCCCAGATCGGACACCTTCAAGCCAAGCTGCAACTGGTTCCCCAAGTTCGCTACATCTCCGTGTTATTGGACGATAAGCAGCAAGCGGCTCTGCTGGTGACTTTTGATCCCGGGGCGGGCATGTTGCAGCTACAGCGCCTCAACAATGTCACCGAGGGCCCGGAAGACAGCATGCAGGTGTGGGCATTGGAGGCTGGGAACAAGCCGCCGCGTTCCTTGGGCCTGGTGCTGAGTCGCTATAAGACCCTGCAGTTACCTGCAAAGGCCACCGACCTGACTGGTGTCACTGAGCTTGCGATCAGTGTCGAAGAAAAAGGAGGCGTCAATGACCGCCAGGGGCCGCGGCTTCCTTATCTTTTCAAAGGCTGGTTGGTCCAAAAAGCGATCTGAAGCGACGGCTTCGCTTCTCACGTTTGGTCGGGCCCACCGGCAACACGTCGACAGATCACAAAAGGGGTGGCTTGCTTGTCATGCGGGTCTCGTCGCTGTTGGGGCGAAAAGCCAAAGCATTCGAAATTTGGCTGATCGTCATTCGGCCGACATTTTCTGTGTATACTAGCGGGCTTGACTGCACAGAACAGTGCTTAGCGAGGTGGCTGGGGCCTGATGGCTCTGGGTGCTTGGTTGGGTGGATGTTGAGAGTGGTTTGAGAAGTTTTCTGGTTTTGAGTTTGCTGCTGTAAAAAGCGGTGTATAATTCGAGGCTCTGCTGAAAGCGGTGGTTGCCAGATGGTGAAGCTGCTGAGGTAGAAAAGAAAAAAAGTTTT
>NZ_JBWKOU010000015.1:0-151273 GCF_059416245.1 Curvibacter sp. GW821-FHT09D12
GAAGGTCTGCGTTTCGCCATCCGTGAAGGTGGCAAGACTGTGGGCGCCGGCGTGGTTGCGACCATCATCGAGTAATTCTTGATAAGAAAATAAGGAGAATTACCATGTCTACCAAGCAAAAGATCCGCATCCGTCTGAAGGCTTTCGATTACAAGTTGATCGACCAATCGGCCGCTGAAATCGTTGATACTGCCAAGCGCACCGGCGCGATCGTCAAGGGTCCCGTGCCCCTGCCGACCCGCATGAAGCGCTTCGACATCCTGCGTTCGCCGCACGTCAACAAGACCAGCCGTGACCAGTTCGAAATCCGTACCCACCAACGTCTGATGGACATCGTGGACCCGACGGACAAGACGGTTGACGCTCTGATGAAGCTCGACCTGCCGGCTGGCGTCGACGTTGAAATCAAGCTGCAATAAATCCAGCTGTACTGGTATCTGCCTGCAGTGACGCGGGTGGATAGCTGATCAAATAATGCGGACTTGTCCTATGGACAAGTTCGCGTTATACTTTTGGGCTCGGCTGCATTTGTAGTCGAGAATTTATCAACTCTCTTTCACACACAAGCGTCGCGGCCAATTGAAGTCGTGGCGGTGGAAGTTTTGGAGAACTACATGAGTCTGAGCAACTCCCTCGGGTTGCTGGGTCGCAAGGTGGGCATGATGCGTCTGTTCACCGATGATGGGGATGCAATCCCTGTCACGGTGGTGGATGTGTCCAACAACCGCGTGACCCAGGTCAAATCCCAAGAGAAAGACGGCTACGTCGCCCTGCAAGTGACGTTCGGCTCGCGCAAAGCATCGCGCGTGACCAAGCCCGTTGCCGGTCACCTTGCCAAGGCAGGTGTTGAAGCCGGTGAAATCATCCAGGAATTCCGCGTGACCGCTGATACTGCTGCTCAGTATCAAGCTGGTGCTGCCGTGCCTGTGACTGCTGTGTTTGCTGTGGGCCAGAAGGTGGACGTGCAAGGTACGACCATTGGTAAGGGCTTCGCCGGCACCATCAAGCGTCACCACTTCGGTTCGCAGCGCGCATCCCACGGTAACAGCCGTTCGCACAACGTTCCGGGCTCCATTTCGATGGCGCAAGATCCGGGTCGTGTGTTCCCGGGCAAGCGCATGTCGGGTCACCTCGGCGTCGATCTGGTTACCACTCAAAATCTCGACGTGATTCGCATTGACGAAGCACGCCAACTGCTCTTGATCAAGGGCGCTGTTCCGGGCTCCAAGGGTGGCTTCGTGACGGTGCGTCCGGCGATCAAGGCCAAAGCTTCCAAAGGGGCGAACTGATGCAGCTCGAACTCCTGAATGACCAAGGCCAGGCTGCTTCGAAGTACGAAGCTCCTGAAACCGTGTTCGGCCGTGACTACAACGAAGACCTGGTTCACCAGATCGTTGTGGCTTACCAAGCTAACGCCCGTCAAGGCACCCGTGCCCAGAAGGATCGTGAGCAGGTCAAGCACTCGACCAAGAAGCCTTTTAAGCAAAAGGGTACTGGTCGCGCTCGTGCTGGTATGACTTCCTCGCCTCTGTGGCGTGGGGGCGGTCGGATTTTCCCGAACCTGCCGAACGAAAACTTCAGCCAGAAGATCAACAAGAAGATGTACCGCGCTGGTATGGCTTCGATCTTCTCGCAACTGGTGCGTGAAGGCCGTCTGGCCGTGGTGGACACCCTGAAGGTGGACGCTCCGAAGACCAAGCTGCTCGCTGCCAAGTTCAAGGCGATGAACCTTGAATCGGTGATGGTGATTGCCGACGAAGTTGACGAAAACCTGTACCTCGCTTCGCGCAATCTGCCGAACGTGCTCGTCGTTGAAGCCCGTTACGCTGATCCGCTGTCGCTGGTTCATTACAAGAAAGTGCTCGTCACCAAGGGCGCAATCGACAAACTCAAGGAGATGTTCGCATGAGCACCGTGAAGTTTGACGAAGGCCGTCTGATGCAAGTTCTCGTCGCTCCCATCGTGTCCGAAAAGGCCACCCTGGTTGCAGAGAAATCCAATGCTGTGACGTTCAAAGTGCTGCAGGACGCTACCAAGCCCGAAATCAAGGCCGCTGTGGAATTGATGTTCAAGGTTGAGGTCAAGGGCGTGTCTGTGGTGAACACCAAAGGCAAGACCAAGCGTTTTGGCAAGTCCATCGGCCGTCGCGACAATGTTCGCAAGGCTTATGTGACCCTGAAGCCCGGTCAAGAGCTCAACCTCTCTGGGGAGGCTGCGTAATCATGGCTGTCATCAAGATGAAACCCACCTCGCCTGGCCAACGTGCCGTGGTGAAGGTGACGCGTGATCACCTGTACAAGGGTGCTCCGCACGCTGCTTTGCTGGAACCTCAATTCCAGAAGGCCGGTCGCAACAACAATGGTCACATCACCACCCGTCACAAGGGCGGCGGTCACAAGCACCATTACCGTGTTGTCGACTTCCTGCGCAACAAGGATGGCATTCCTGCCAAGGTTGAGCGCGTTGAATACGATCCGAACCGCACGGCCCACATCGCTCTGGTGTGCTACGCCGACGGTGAGCGTCGTTACATCATCGCTCCCCGTGGCGTTGAAGCTGGTGCAACTCTGCTGAGCGGTTCGGAAGCCCCGATCCGTGCTGGCAATACGCTGCCGATCCGCAACATCCCCGTGGGTTCGACCATTCACGCCATTGAACTGCAACCCGGCAAGGGTGCGCAGATCGCTCGCTCGGCTGGCTCGTCTGCCACCCTGCTGGCCCGTGAAGGCGTGTACGCTCAGGTTCGCCTGCGCTCGGGTGAAGTTCGCAAGATTCACATCGAATGCCGTGCCACCATCGGCGAAGTCGCCAACGAAGAACACAGCCTGCGCCAATTGGGCAAGGCCGGTGTGAAGCGTTGGATGGGTATTCGCCCGACCGTTCGCGGTGTGGCTATGAACCCGATCGATCACCCGCACGGTGGTGGTGAAGGTCGTACCGGCGAAGGCCGTCATGCTGTCGATCCTTGGGGCAATCTGACCAAGGGTTACCGTACCCGTAACAACAAGCGCACTCAGGTCATGATCGTGTCGCGCCGTAAAAAGTAAGGGGTAACAAATGACTCGCTCTCTTAAAAAGGGTCCGTTTGTTGACCATCACCTGGTTGCAAAGGTTGAAAAGGCCGTTGCTACCAAGGACAAGAAGCCAATCAAGACCTGGTCGCGTCGTTCCATGGTTCTGCCCGAGTTCATCGGCTTGACCATTGCTGTGCACAACGGCAAGCAACACGTGCCTGTGTACGTTACCGACCAGATGGTGGGCCACAAGCTGGGCGAATTCGCCCTGACGCGCACCTTCAAGGGTCACCCCGCGGACAAAAAAGTCCAGAAGAAATAAGGAATGACCATGGAAACACGTGCAGTCCTCCGGGGCGTTCGTCTGTCGGTCGATAAAGGCCGTCTGGTGGCCGACCTGATCCGCGGCAAGAAGGTGGATCAGGCTCTGAACATCCTGACGTTCACGCAAAAGAAGGCCGCTGGCATTGTCAAGAAGGTTCTTGAATCTGCCATCGCCAACGCCGAACACAATGACGGCGCCGACATTGACGAACTCCGCGTCAAGACGATCTACGTTGAGCAAGGTGCCACGCTGAAGCGTTTCACTGCTCGCGCCAAGGGTCGTGGCAACCGCATCAGCAAGCCCACGTGCCATGTGTACGTGACGGTTGGCAACTGAAAGGCTGGTCAGAAATATGGGACAGAAAATCCATCCTACTGGCTTCCGCTTGGCGGTCAGCCGTAACTGGGCCAGCCGCTGGTACGCGAGCAACCGTGACTTCGCTGGCATGCTGGCTGAAGACATCAAGGTTCGCGAGTACCTGAAGGCCAAGCTGAAGAATGCCGCTGTGTCGCGCATCCTGATCGAGCGTCCTGCCAAGAATGCCCGCATCACGATCTTCTCGGCTCGTCCGGGTGTTGTGATCGGCAAGAAGGGCGAAGACATCGAGAACCTCAAGAAGGAACTCGCAACTCGTCTGGGCGTGCCGGTTGCTGTGAACATCGAAGAAGTGCGCAAGCCTGAAATCGATGCCAAGCTGATCGCTGACTCGATCACCCAGCAGCTCGAAAAGCGCATCATGTTCCGTCGTGCCATGAAGCGTGCCATGCAAAATGCCATGCGTCTGGGTGCTTTGGGCATCAAGATCATGTCTTCGGGTCGTCTGAATGGTATCGAAATCGCTCGTTGCGAGTGGTACCGCGAAGGTCGCGTGCCTCTTCACACCCTGCGTGCGGACATCGATTACGGCTTCTCTGAAGCCAAGACCACCTACGGCGTCATTGGCGTCAAGGTGTGGGTGTACAAGGGTGACACGCTGGGTCGCAATGATCTGCCCGCCGTGACTGAGCCCCGTGCTGAAGAAGAGCGTCGCCCCCGTGGCCCGCGTCGTGATGGCCGCCCAGGCGACCGTCCCGGTGCTGATCGCCGTGGTCCCCGTCGTCCGGTCGGTGGCAATACTGCCCCAGCCGACGGCAGCGACAAGCCTGCTGAAGCCGGTGGTGCTGATGCTAAATCTGCCGTTAAGCGCGTCCGCAAGGTCACCGCGCCCGCTACAGCAGCGGACGGTAAAGGAGAATAACTATGCTGCAACCTGCTCGCCGCAAATATCGCAAGGAGCAAAAGGGTCGCAACACCGGTATTGCCACCCGAGGTAACTCGGTGGCTTTCGGTGACTTCGGCCTGAAATCCACGGACCGTGGCCGTTTGACGGCCCGCCAGATCGAGGCTGCACGTCGTGCAATCTCCCGTCACGTGAAGCGTGGTGGCCGCATCTGGATCCGCGTGTTCCCCGACAAACCAATCTCCCAAAAGCCTGCTGAAGTGCGTATGGGTAACGGTAAGGGTAACCCGGAGTACTACGTGGCTGAAATCCAGCCCGGCAAGGTGCTGTACGAAATCGTTGGCGTGCCCGAAGAGCTCGCTCGCGAAGCGTTCCGTCTGGCCGCTGCAAAGCTGCCCTTGCGCACCACGTTCGTGGCACGCATGCTCGGCCAGTAATTCAGGAGAAATCGAAATGACGAAAGCTGCTGAACTGCGCCAAAAAGACGTTGCCGGCCTCGAAGCTGAAGTGAAGTCCTTGCAAAAGGCCCACTTCGGTCTGCGTATGCAAAAAGCCACGCAACAACTGAACAACACGTCGACTCTGCGCACGACCCGTCGTGACATTGCTCGTGCCAAGACCATTCTTGCTGAAAAGCAAGCCGCCAAGTAAGGAGCCAACATGACGGAAGCTAAAAAATCCCTCAAGCGCACCTTGATCGGCAAGGTTGTCAGCGCAAAGCGTGCCAAGACCGTGACTGTGCTGGTTGAGCGTCGTGTGAAGCACGAGCTCTACGGCAAGATCGTGGGCAAGTCGAGCAAGTACCACGCTCATGATGAAGCTGGTACTTATCAACTGGGTGACGTGATTGAGATCACTGAAAGCCGCCCCATCTCCAAGACCAAGAACTGGGTTGCTACCCGTCTGGTTGAAAAGGCTGGCATCGTTTAAGTCTTATTTGACTTTGACGGTGAGAGTTTGAGAAACGACCCACAATGTGGGTCGTTTTTCTTTTTGGGCCGTGTTTTCATGGCCTCCCCCCAGCGCTTAAGGAGCAAGCATGATCAAAGTTGGCGATACCCTGCCGTCCACCACATTGATGGAGTACTCGGAAGTCGAAGGAGAAGGCTGCAGCATCGGTCCGAATCCGGTGGACGTTGCGAAAGCCGTTTCGGGCAAGACCATTGCCCTGTTTGCACTTCCTGGTGCCTTTACGCCGACCTGCTCGGCCAAACATGTTCCCGGTTACGTGGAATTGGCAGATGATTTCAAGGCAGCAGGTGTCGATGAAATTTGGTGCCTCAGCGTCAACGATGCATTCGTCATGGGCGCATGGGCGCGCGATCAGAAGGTGGCCGGCAAAGTTCGCATGCTCGCCGATGGCAGTGCCGACTTCGCCAAGGCCACTGGCTTGACATTGGACTTGACCGGCCGCGGCATGGGGCTTCGTAGCAATCGCTATTCGATGCTGGTCAAGGATGGAAAGGTCCAGACTTTGAACATTGAAGCACCTGGAAAATTCGAAGTCAGCGATGCGCAGACCCTGCTCGGTCAGGCCAAAAACTGATAGCTTTCAAAGCGTTGCGACCCTCCAAGTCCGCAATGAAAAAGGCGCCTATCGAAAGATAGGCGCCTTTTTTCTCTCAAGATGCCTCAAAGATCTGCCTTGAGATAGTGAGACCCGGCAATAGGGTTGTGATAGTACGGTGGGATTTCGATGAAACCGAGCTCTGCGTAGAGCGCCCTGGCGGACTCCATGTCATCCAGAGTGTCCAACAAGACACAGGCGTAAGCAAGTTGGCGGGCGCTGTCCATGATGGACTCTGCCAACATTCGTCCGAGACCGAATCTACGAAATGCCTTGCGAACGTACAAACGCTTCATCTCTGCTGCGTTAGGGTAGTCTGCTGCATCCAGCGGGCGAAGCGCACAGCAACCAGCGATCGAGCCTTCTACCAAGGCCAGTAGAAGCGTGCCACGAGGTGCTGCGTACTCACCCGGAAGGTTCAGCAGCTCTTGCTCGAAATTCTGAAAGCAAAGATCTACAGCCAGGCTCGCCGCATACTCGCGAAAGATGTCACGAGCGCACTCGATTTGCTGTGGAGTTTCGCAGACGATGATCTGGATATCGGGACGATTCACGGACGGCGCATCAACAAGCTTTGTTGCATGCATTATGACTTGGAGGACCGACGCGGTCTTCGGTGTCCCGCACACTTGCGAGTGGCCTGTGCGGGCGATAAGGTGTCAGAAACGCGTTTTCAGGCCTCGATCAACAACTTTTCGATCAGCTGTTGAAGCTCATTGAAATCTGGCTCACCGATGTAGCGCTTGACGATCTGCCCCTGTTTGTTGACCAGATAAGTGGTGGGCGTCAGTTGCACATCGCCCCAGGCTTTGGCGATGGAGCCGGTGTTATCGATGGCTACTTGAAAGGGTAGTTGCCGTGTTTGCGCAAAATTCACCACATAGGCTGGCGGGTCATAACTCATGGCCACGGCCATCGTGTTGAAGCCTTGAGGATGGTATTTCTGGTACGTCGCAATCACCTTGGGCATCTCCGCGACACACGTGGTGCAACTGGTTGCCCAAAAGTTCACGAGAGTGACCTGTCCCTTGAGGGAGGACGAACTCTTGCTACTACCATCCAGCAGAACAAAAGTGGATTCGGGTGCTTGAACGGGCTTGGCACTCCACCAAGTAGCGCCGATGGCCAACGCCAAAGCGAAGGCGCCAGCCGTCACAAGAATAGCCTTTTTCATATTAAGGATGAACTCCATGCATCGTCGACAGTTTAATTCCAACGCGTCAGCCATGCTTGTCTTGGCACTTGCCGGCGTCTCGGATTTGGCGCAGGCCATCAATCTCTCGGGGCTGAGCAATGCGGATGCTACGGCTGGCCTGAAGGCGACCTTGGAGAAGGGGGCCAGTGCTGCCATCAGTTTGCTCGGTCAAGAGGATGGATTCATGGGCAACCCGAAAGTTCGAATTGGTTTGCCAAAACCTTTGGATGAGGTCGCTGGCATGCTGCGCCGATTTGGCCAAGGCCGCCAACTTAATGAACTGGTCACGGCCATGAATCGCGCGGCCGAACAGGCCATCCCACTTGCCAAAAGCCTGTTGCACGACACCATACAGTCGCTGTCCATCCAGGACGCCAAAAGCATTTTGAGTGGCGGCGACAATTCGGTCACCCAGTTTTTTGAAAGCAAGACCCGTGAGCCCCTCAGTCAGCGCTTTTTACCTGACGTGAGCAAGGTGACAGCCAGGGTCGGGGTCGCAGAGAAATACAAGCAAGTGGCAAGCAAGGCTGCCAGCGTTGGCTTGCTGAAGCAGGAGGATGCCCAGCTTGACACCTATGTCACCGCAAGAGCGCTGGATGGTCTGTATTTGGTGATTGGTGAGAAGGAGCGGGAGTTTCGCAGCAATCCCTTGGCAGCAGGCAGCGCCGTGATCGAAAAGGCCCTGGGTGCGCTCAAACCCTGACTGATGACGCAGGGCGGCGTGTCATGTGTTCTTGCTGAGCAACCTGGCAAGTACAGAAGGCAGCTTGTTGGTGAGGTTGTCCCTGTTGATGCGTTCAATCGCATCGTCAGCCCAACTGGTCATCGTGAGGGAGTGCTGATCATCCGTCACCTCAAGTACCGGCATCTGCGGGTCTGCTGCTAGCAGCTGTCGCCGGATGCTTTCAAGGCCCACACCGTTCAAGCGTTGGTCGAATATCAGCATTTGCGGGCGCTCGGCTTCACAGCGAGCCTTGGCTTGTTCTGGTGAGCTGACGCTCTCGAGGATGACTTGGCCGGAGCGGCACAAGGGGGTCATGACGTCCACCAAACCGGCGTCTGCGGTGACCAGGAGAATGCGTTGACCCGCCGGGAGTCTGGAATGGCTGCTGGCCCAGGAGTCCATGCCGCTGCTCAGGTCCACGGGGTTGGCCTTTTCCAATTGTTTCACCGTGCGCCTGAACTCTAGGACCAAGCTGAGGCTCTGCGCCGACTCGGTGTGTTGAATTGGAATCTGAGCCAGGGACGCCGACTCCACCAGAAGCCACCAGCTCAGACGATAAGGCGCGGGCGCATGGGTATGCTCAGGGTTTGAGTCCGACACCGTGGGGCGGGCTTTGAAGCTCAAAAGTGCATGTTCGGGCATGCTCTGCATTTCAAGCGTGATGTTCAGTCTGTAGCCGGGGCGCGCCATCCATGAAAGCGCTGCGTGCAACACAGTTTCGAGAAGGCTGGGGTCCAGAATCACCTCCACGGCCTGCAATCGATGCACCAGATCGACCGCCCGGCTTTGCAGCATGCCTGCGTTGTCGGCCAGTGCCTGGCGCAATCGGGCGTCGAGTGCCACATGCTCGTGGGATTGCCTGATCGGACTGTGTGCCAGGTGGTCCAACAATTGACTCTGAGCTGCAATGCGCCTGGCCGTGCCCAACGAGCTCATCAACGCATTGACTTGCGGTCGAGACAATTTACCCGTCGTAAGCAATTGCTGGACGATGTGCTCCATTTCAAGCAAAGGGCCAGACAGCTCCGCACCGATGGAGGCTGCCAGCAGGTACTCTGGCCGTGGTGGTGGCGTGGCTCCTGCGTTGGCTTGGGGGGGGCTGCTTTTGACGGGTTCCATTGAAAACGAGCGGTTGGGTCGGCCAGGAAAGGACGGCATCGATCAAGGGTGTCTGGCCGCAGGTTTCAAGGCCAAGCGCTTCCATCATCGGGCGTATCCTTCACCGATCAAGTGAACGGTAACACCGATTCTGATCGTTGGGTTTGTGCCATTTGGCAATCTGCACGTCAAGCGCTTGAAACAGCACATTCCTGCAGCACTGCCGTCAACTCCTCGGGTGCACTGATCATCGGGTCGTGACCCGTGGCCATGTCGACACGTCGTGATCCAGGCAGCCAGGCGCCATCCCAAAAGCGAGGATCTTGCACACGGGTACGAATCACATCGATCGTGGCCAGTGTGGGGCGAGTGCAGTTGATGAAGGTTCTCGGCGTTTGAGCCACTCGTTTCGCATCGAATTGCAACGGTGCTTCGTAGGTGTGCCCGGGATGGGGTGTCTGGCGCCGCTTGACCCACTGATAGTCAGCATCTGCCAAGCCGAAAATCGCCGGATCGGGTGCCGGAAAACTGTAATCTGGATGGCTCTGCGCAGCGACCAGTCTGGCCTGTCGCGTGGCGCTGGCGTGGGTCGAACTCCAGCTTTCGCCCACTTTGGGCACCACCGCATCGACGTACACCAGGTGTTTGAGTCGGTGCGGCAGGCGATCTGCCACCGCCGTTCCAAGCATGCCCGCATAGGAGTGCACGACCAACACCACGTCATGCAATTCCTCGGACTCCATGGCGTTCACCACGTCGCTGATGTGGGTCTCCAGGGTGATGGCGGGTGACATCAGATGCGCGCGTTCCCCCAGGCCCGTCAAGGTGACTGCGTGCGCCCTGTGCCCATCGCGAATGAGGGCTTGCGTCACGTGCTGCCAGCACCAGGCGCCATGCCAGGCGCCGTGAACAAGTAAGAAGTGGGCCATGGGTCGATCTCCTGAGCGTCAAAAGAGTGCGTTGCAAACACTGCTTTGCTGAGCAGTGCACCAAGCTGGTGGTGCGGCTGATAATGATGACATGAGTTCACTGAAGTCGATCTGGCCCTTGGGCGTGTTGATGTCGTTGCTGGCCTGCAGCCCGGCCCTCAATTGGCGCAGTGTGCGCATCGACGACCTGTCGCTGCAGGCAGCGCTGCCTTGCAAGCCAGAGCGAGCCGCTCGGCAAGTGCCGTGGGCCGAGCAAGCCGTTGACATGAAACTCGTCGGCTGTGAGGCGCGGGGGGCGATGTGGACCATTGCGTCTATGGCGCTACCCCAGAACATGTCTGTCGGCGAGGGCTTGGCCCATTGGAGGCAAATCACGCTGGCGCATCTGCGATCCGACGCTGCCGCAGCAAGCCGTTCGTTTGTGCCCCGGGGCGCCTTGGAGGTACCACAGTCAACAAGGGTGCATGTGCGAGGGCAAACGCCCGATGGGGCCGCACTGGAGGTTGATCTGGCCTGGTTTGCCCGGGTCTCGTCGGGCGGGGCCTATCTTTACCAGGCGGGGGTCTATGCGCCAGCGTCTGAGGCGGAAGGTGCGGAGACGCTTCTGGCCGGACTGCATTTCGAGTGAGGTGCTCTTGAACACAGCACTCAAGCGCGGTCGCTTGATCGCCATCTTCCTGGCATTCGCATTTGCGTATTTTTTCTCGGCACTCATCCGGGCGGTCACGGCCACTTTGTCGCCGGTGCTCACCCAGGAACTGGCTTTGCAGGCGCGTGATCTGGGGCTGCTTGCCGGTGGCTACTTTCTGGGCTTCTCCGTGACCCAGCTTCCCCTGGGTGCCTGGCTTGATCGGCATGGACCACGCAAGGTCATCTTGTGCTTTCTTTCCCTGGCCGTATTGGGTTGTCTGGCCTTCTCCATGGCGACCAGCTTCTCGGGCTTGATGGCCGCCCGTGTGTTGTGTGGCGTGGGTGTCAGCGCCTGCCTGATGGCACCGCTGACGGGCTTTCGGCGCTGGATGGCGCCTCAAACCCAGTTGCGGGCTAACTCGTGGATGCTGATGACGGGATCATTTGGCATGGTGGCCTCCACCTTGCCTGTTCAGTGGTTGCTGCCGCAAATCGGTTGGCGGCCTCTGTTCTGGGGCCTCGCCGCATTGACCGCTCTGGGCATGGCCTTGATCGCTTGGCTGGTTCCTCATTGGCACTCAGGCCAGCTCATCAGGCCGGTTGAGGTGGGGGCTCAGCCGCCTGTCATGCCGAAGGGCTACGCAGCAGTTTGGTCAGATCCTTATTTCAGAAGAATGACCCCCATCGGCTTCTTCAGTTACGGCGGCATGGTGGCCATTCAGACGCTGTGGGCGGGCCCCTGGATGGTGAAAGTGGCTGGCTACAGTGCGGCCGAGGCCGCCACGGGCTTGTTTGCGATCAATCTGTGCATGCTCTGCACCTTCTGGTCTTGGGGCATGTTGACCCCCTGGCTGTTTTCAAGGGGCGTTTCGGTAGACCGGCTCATCACCTTTGGACTGCCGGCCAGCCTGCTGACCTTGTCGGGCATTCTGTTGGCGGGTGAGCGTGCCGGGGCTGCGGCCTGGGCTTTGTTCTGCGTCACTTCAACTGTGATTTCGTTGGCCCAGCCGGCCGTGGCTTTGGCGTTTGCACCGGCATTGGCGGGGCGTGCGCTGTCCGCCTACAACCTGGTGGTCTTTGCCGGCGTCTTTGTCTTGCAATGGGGGATTGGCCTGGGGGTGGACCTGTTCTCCTCGCTGGGCTTTTCATCAGTCGATGCATTTCGTGCTGCCATGGGGGTATTCCTGTCCCTCAGTGTCCTGAGTTACGGCTACTTCCTGGCCCTGAAAAGCCATAATGCACGGCAACCAAATTCCCCATGAGCAACAGTATTCTGATCATCGCCCACGCGCCCTTGGCCCATGCCTTGCGTCAATGTGCGCTGCACGTGTTTCCAGACTGCGAGCGTGACATCGTCGCCGTCGACGTGCAGCCCAACATCTCTCCGGAAGAGACCTTGGCTACTGCGCGCATCGCGATGACTGAGCTTTCAGCCCGTGACACGCTGGTGCTGACGGACGTGTTCGGTGCCACGCCTTGTAACGTGGCCCAGCGGCTGGTGGATGGCGTGCATTCCCGGCTTGTGGCCGGTGTCAATTTACCCATGCTGCTGCGCACGGTGACGTATCGGCATGAATCCCTGGATGCCCTGGTGTCACGGGCCGTGGTGGGTGGCACGCAGGGCGTCCTGCAGGTGGCCATCACGGCGCCCCAGAACCAGGCAAGGAGAAGAAATGATCAAATCCACCACGACCATCAGCAATAAGCTCGGCCTGCATGCGCGGGCCTCGGCCAAGCTCACCAAGCTCGCAGGCAGTTTCCCCTGCGAAGTCTGGATTTCCAAAGGTGAGCGCCGCGTCAATGCCAAGAGCATCATGGGTGTGATGATGCTGGCAGCCGGTCTGGGCAGCACGGTCAGCCTCGAAACCGAGGGGCCGCGAGAGCAAGAAGCCATGGACGCCTTGTTGGCGTTGATGGCCGACAAATTCGGGGAAGGCGAGTGAGCTGCCCGGGGCATCTCCCGGACTCACTTTCCCTGCAACGGAGACATCCATGACATTCACCGTCCATGGTCTGGCTGTGGCCCGGGGCATTGCCATCGGGCGGGCGGTGCTGGTGGCATCCAGCCGCATCGATGTGGCCCACTACTTCATCGATGCGTCGCGCATACCTGAAGAAATCGACCGCATCCGCGTCGCCCGCAACGCGGTGGTGGATGAGTTGCAGCGACTGCAACAAGGCCTGTCCCAGATGGGGCCCAACGATGCGCCGCAAGAACTGACGGCCTTGCTGGACGTGCACCTCATGTTGCTCCAGGACGAGGCCTTGACCTCGGGTGTGAAACACTGGGTGACCGAGCGCCTGTACAACGCCGAGTGGGCCTTGACCACCCAGCTTGAAGTGATCGGCCGCCAGTTTGATGAGATGGAGGACGAGTACCTGCGCGAACGCAAGGCCGACCTGGAGCAGGTGGCCGAGCGCATCCTGCGGCACATGAAAGGGGCCGCGTCACCGGTCTCGCCGCCCCCGCCCTCGCCGCGTCGCAATCAGCAGGAACTGCTGCTCGACGACACCGTCGACGTGCCGCTGGTGCTGGTGGCCCATGACCTGTCGCCGGCGGACATGCTGCAGTTCAAACAAAGCGTGTTCGCGGGTTTCGTCACCGATGTGGGGGGCAAGACCTCTCACACGGCCATCGTCGCGCGAAGCATGGACATCCCGGCCGTGGTGGGGGCCCGCAGTGCCAGCCAGTTGGTGCGCCAGGACGACTGGGTGATCATTGATGGCGACGCCGGTGTGATGATCGTCGACCCTTCGCCCATCATTCTGGCTGAGTATGGTTTCAAACAACGCCAGGGTGAGCTTGAACGTCAGCGCCTGTCGCGCTTGCGGCACACCCCTGCCGTCACCATGGATGGTGAAAAAGTCGAGTTGCTGGCCAACATCGAGATGCCCGATGATGCGCCCGCCGCGCTGGCTGCCGGGGCACTGGGGGTGGGGCTGTTCCGCAGCGAATTTCTGTTCATGGGCCGTCAGGGCAAGCTGCCCGGCGAAGAAGAGCAGTACCAAGCCTATCGGCGTGCCGTCGAGGGCATGCAGGGGTTGCCCGTCACCATCCGCACGGTGGATGTAGGGGCTGACAAGCCCCTGGACTATGCCCACCGCGATGACGCTCACCTCAACCCGGCGTTGGGTTTGCGGGCCATCCGCTGGAGCCTGGCAGACCCCGCCATGTTCCGAACACAGTTGCGCGCCATCTTGCGGGCCGCCGTGCATGGCAAGGTGAAATTGCTGATTCCGATGTTGGCCCACGGTTCCGAGATACGCCAGGCCCTGGCGCAGATCGACCACGCCCGTGCCGAACTCGACAACCTGGGGGTGGTTCATGGGCCGATTCAACTGGGGGCGATGATCGAGATACCGGCGGCCGCGTTGTCGGTGCGCATGTTCCTCAAGTACTTCGACTTTCTGTCCATCGGCACCAACGACCTCATCCAGTACACGCTGGCCATTGACCGTGCCGACGAGTCGGTAGCGCACCTCTACGATCCCCTGCACCCGGCGGTGCTCAAGCTGGTCGCCGAGACCATTGCCGAGTGCCGGGCACAAGGCAAGGACGTGAGTGTGTGCGGTGAAATGGCGGGCGATGTCAGCGCCACGCGTTTGCTGCTGGGCCTGGGCCTGCGCAGCTTCTCCATGCATCCTTCGCAGATCCTGGCGGTCAAGCAAGAGATCTTGCGCAGCGATACGCGCAAGTTGGCAAGCTGGGCTCAGGCCGTGCTCAACGACGATGAGCCGTCACGCTTGATGCCCAACTGATTTTCGTCGCCAGCGCCGCTGCCACGCCCATTGCGGGTGGGCAGGGCGGCCTGGCGTTTCAGGCCTTGGATTCGAGCACGTGCCCGGCTTGCTGGTCTGCGTGGTAGCTGGAGCGGACCATGGCCCCCACAGCGGCGTGGCTGAAGCCCATCTTGTAAGCCTCGGTCTCGAACATTTTGAAGGTGTCCGGGTGCACGTAGCGGCGCACCGGTAGGTGGCTGTTCGTGGGGGCCAGGTATTGGCCGATGGTGAGCATGTCGATGCCGTGTTCGCGCATGTCGCGCATCACTTGCAGAATTTCTTCATCGGTCTCGCCCAGACCCACCATCAGGCCGCTCTTGGTCGGCACGTTGGGGTGCAGTGCCTTGAACTTCTTGAGCAAGTTCAGGCTGAAGGCGTAATCCGAGCCTGGACGGGCTTCTTTGTAGAGGCGCGGCACGGTTTCCAGGTTGTGGTTCATCACGTCCGGCGGGGCGGCCTTGAGGATTTCTAGCGCCCGGTCATCACGCCCGCGGAAGTCGGGCACCAGGATTTCGATCTGGGTGGTGGGGGACAGCGCCCGGGTCTGACGGATGCACTCCACAAAGTGGCCGCTTCCGCCGTCGCGCAAGTCGTCCCGGTCCACGCTGGTGATCACCACGTACTTGAGCTTCAGGCGGGCAATCGTCTTGGCCAGGTTTTCGGGTTCGTTGGTGTCCAGAGGGTCTGGCCGGCCATGACCCACGTCGCAAAACGGGCAGCGACGTGTGCACTTGTCGCCCATGATCATGAAGGTGGCCGTGCCCTTGCCAAAACACTCGCCGATGTTGGGGCAGGAGGCCTCCTCGCACACCGTGTTGAGTTTGTTCTCGCGCAGGATCTGCTTGATCTCGTAGAACCGGGTGGTGGGGGAGCCTGCCTTGACTCGGATCCATTCCGGCTTTTTCAGCACCTCAGCCTGCTCGACCTTGACAGGGATGCGGGACAGCTTGGCCGCAGCTTTCTGCTTGGCCAGCGGGTTGTAGGCGTCTACGCCCTGTGCTTCTCGAACGACTTCGTTGGTGCTCATCTGATTACGGCGCGAGGAAGGTCTGGAGCTTCTGGCCCAGGACCGCTGCTGCGTCTTCCCAAGTGGATTGAACCCCGATTGTAGAAAGGTCCACGGTTTGCAGACCCGCGTAGCCACAAGGGTTGATGCGTTGATAGGGCGACAGGTCCATCGCCACATTGAGTGCCACGCCATGGTAAGTGCAGTGGCGGCTCACCTTGATCCCCAGCGCCGCGATCTTGCCCAGGCCCCGGAAAGGGTCGTGCTCGGGCATCGGGCCGTTCAGTGCCGCATGGCTGAAGGGGTCATCCAGGCGCACATAGATGCCCGGCGCTCCGGCAACCCGGTGCCCTGTTACACCGAAGTGGATCAAGGTGCGTAGCACGGCCTCTTCGATGCGGTACACATACTCCTTGACGTAGTAGCCCGCCCGCCTGAGGTCGATCAGCGGGTAGGCCACCACCTGGCCCGGTCCGTGAAAAGTGACCTGCCCCCCGCGGTTGGTGGCTACCACGGGGATGTCGCCCGGGGCCAGCAGGTGGCTGTCCAGCCCTGCCAGTCCTTGGGTGAAGACAGGGGGGTGTTCGCACAGCCACAGTTCATCGGGCGTGCTCTCAATGCGGCCGTCCGTGAAGGCGCGCATGGCCTCCAGCGTCGGTTCGTAGGGTACCTGACCCAGGGGGCGCAGCTGCATGGGGTCTCAGAGCACGTATTTGGCCAGGGGGTGGGCGGTCAGTGCCCGGTACAGGTTGTCGAGTTGCTCGCGGCTGGTGGCCGTCACGGTCAGGGTCACGCTGAGGTACTTGCCCCCGGAGCTGTCGCGCAGTTGCACGCGCGTCATCTCAAAGCTGGGGTCGTGCTCGGTGGCGATCGCGGTCATGGTCTCGACAAAGCCTTCCACTTTCGGCCCCATCACCTTGATCGGAAACAGGCTGGGAAACTCGATCAGTGATTCCTGTGCAGGAGGCGTGACGGCGGTTGGGGCTGCCGGCACTGCATCGATGGCGGGCGCCGCAGGGGCGCCTTGCTTGGCGCGTTGGTAGCCGGCATAGAGCTGGGCGTACACCGGCCCAGGGCGACCGCTGCCCACTGGTTGGTCGTCAAGGCGTGACACCGCCAGCACCTCCTTGGTGGCCGACGACAGCAGTACCTCGTCGGCGTTGCGCAATTCAGCCTCGCTGATGCGACGCAGTTCGAAGGGGATGTTGGCTTCTTTGCACAGGGTCTCGATCAGACCGTAGCGGATGCCTTCCAGTACCAGGCCATCGCGGGGCGCGCCCAGCACACGGCCATCCTTCACCACCCAGACATTGCTGGACGAGGCTTCGGTGAGGTAACCGTCCCGTAACAGGATGGTCTCGGTGGCGCCGGCTTCGACGCTGATCTGGCGCGCCAGCACGGCGCTGAGCAGGCTGGTGCTCTTGATGTGCCCTTTCTTCCAGCGGAAGTCTTCGGCTGTCACGCATGTCACGCCGTTTTCGCGGGCGGCGGCTGATTGAGCTTTCAGCGGGTTGATCATGGCGAACACCGTAGGGGTGATGCCTTGGGGCATGGCGTGATCGCGCGGAGCCACACCTCTGGAGACCTGGATGTAGACGGTCTCTTCGCCTGTGGCACTTGCGGCGTTGCGTTCGACCAGCGCATCTGCGATCTGGCGCCACTGTTCAGGCGTGTGGGGGTTGGGAATTTGCACCTCGGCCAGCGAGCGGAACAGTCGAGCCAGGTGTTCATCGAAGCGGAACAGGCGGCCCTGATAGACCGGAATGACCTCATAGATGCCGTCGCCAAAAATGAAGCCTCGGTCAAGCACGCTGATGCGGGCATCTTGGAGGGCGGTATAGTCGCCGTTGAGGTAGCAGAGGGTGTCGGGTAGTGCTTGCATGGTGAAATTATCCCCGCAGGCCTGAGGCCGTGCAGACGTGGCTGACCCAAGCTTGCCCATTCGCTCGACCTAAGTCAAAACACCTTTGACCTAGGGCCTTTCCCGAGTGGACTGCTTTACAAGCGTTGACGTTGCGGGTTTTTACTTATAATCAATGGCTTTGCTGAAATTCAGGCGTGTAACCCTGGCGTAACCAAGAATGAACACAATCGCGCCAGTTCCTGAAGATGAGGCGGAAGAGTCTGATTTCAAGCCGCTGACTGCTGAAGAAGCGCAGCAGCTTCGTGCAAGAATTGCGCCCGTTTCATTGGGGCGTGTTCTGGCGGTTCAGGCTCTGGTTGGGTGTCTGGTGGCAATGGCCGCCTGGGGCCTGACTGGACGGCCAGCAGCCGGTTGGACTGCTGCCTACGGCGCGATGGCGGTGGTGATTCCTGCCGCACTGTTCGCCCGAGGGGTGCGCAAGCACATGTCGTCTGGCAATCCGGGTACTGCGGTCACCGGGTTGTTTGGGTGGGAGCTCGTGAAGATCGTCCTGACGGTGGCCTTGCTGGCTGCTGCACCTTGGGTGTTGCCTGAGGTGGTCTGGCTGGCGTTGTTGGCCGGCATGGTCGTCACGCTGAAAATGTACTGGCTTGCACTGTGGGTGCAGACCAGGTCTGTTAAACCGACTTGACTCTTCGTTTGAAGAGTCAAAAGAAAGAGTTGAAAGATGAGCGCAGCAGAACACGGTCCGACAGCGAGTGAGTACATCGTTCACCACTTGCAGCATCTGCAGAACGTCCAGCAGAAGGCGATTGTTGATTTTTCAGTGATCAACTTTGATTCGTTGATCGTGGCCGGTCTGTTGGGCGTCGTCGCGCTGATCTTGCTCTTGACTGCTGCGCGCAAGGCCACCTCGGGCGTGCCGGGCCGTTTTCAAGCTGCTGTCGAAATCCTGGTTGAAATGGTCGACAACCAGGCCAAGGCCAACATCCACAGCGCCGAAAGCCGCAAGTTCATCGCTCCCCTGGGTCTGACGGTTTTTGTCTGGATCTTCCTGATGAACTTCATGGACATGCTGCCGGTCGATTTGCTGCCCGCACTTTGGGGCAAAGTCTACGAAGCCAATGGCGGTGAAGCCCATCATGCTTTCCTGCGCATCGTTCCCACGGCCGACCTCTCCACCACCCTGGGCCTGGCTTTTGCCGTCCTGCTGCTGCGCTTCTGGTACAGCATCAAGATCAAGGGCGCCGGCGGCTGGGCTCACGAACTGGTGTCTGCGCCTTTTGGCACCAGCAAGAACCCCATCTTTGCCCTGGTTCTGGGCGTGATCAACCTTTTGATGCAAATCATCGAATACGTCGCCAACACCGTGTCTCACGGCATGCGACTGTTCGGCAACATGTACGCTGGCGAGCTGGTGTTCATGTTGATCGCCTTGATGGGCGGCGCCGCTGCGCTCTCGCTCTCTGGTGTTCTGCTGCCTGTCGGCCACATCATCGCCGGCACCATCTGGACGCTGTTCCACATCCTCGTGATCACGTTGCAAGCCTTCATTTTCATGATGCTCGCGCTGATCTACCTGGGTCAGGCGCACAACGCCCACTAAGCGCTCACCAGGCGCCCTCTGATTTCGTTTCGTTTTTTCTTTCCTCAACCATCCGTTTCTTAATTAGGAGTCATCATGGAAAACATTCTCGGTCTCGTCGCTCTGGCTTGTGGTCTGATCGTTGGTCTGGGCGCTATCGGCGCTTCTATCGGCATCGCCCTGATGGGTGGCAAGTTCCTCGAATCGTCGGCTCGTCAGCCTGAACTGATCAACGAACTGCAAACCAAGATGTTCATCTTGGCCGGTCTGATCGACGCAGCCTTCCTGATCGGCGTGGCTATCGCTCTGCTGTTCGCCTTCGCCAACCCGTTTGCTTCGACCTTCTTGGCCAACCTGCCCAAGTAATTCCCGTTCAACGCCACTCTAGAAAGGTGTTGCCGTGAGTATCAATGCGACCCTGTTCATTCAGGCCATCGTATTCCTGATCTTGGTGTGGTTCACGATGAAATTCGTGTGGCCCCCGATCGCGAAAGCGCTGGATGAACGTGCCCAGAAAATCGCCGATGGTCTCGCTGCTGCCGACCGTGCCAAAACCGAACTCGCCGCTGCAGATCAGCGCGTGAAGAAGGAATTGGCCGCCGCCAGCACCGAAACTGCATCGCGTCTGGCTGATGCCGAGCGTCGTGCTCAGGCCATCATCGACGAGGCCAAGGCCCGTGCCACCGAAGAAGGCAACAAGATCGTTGCCGCTGCCAAGGCTGAGGCTGAGCAGCAATCGGTCAAGGCCCGCGAGGCCCTGCGTGAGCAGGTCGCCGTGCTGGCCGTCAAGGGTGCCGAGCAAATCCTGCGCAAGGAAGTCGATGCCGGCGTTCACGCCGATCTGCTGAATCGCCTGAAGACTGAGCTGTAAGGAGCAACCATGGCTGAACTCGCCACCATTGCCCGTCCTTACGCCGAGGCCTTGTTCAAGGCCAGCACTTCGACCGCAGGCGTTGATCTCAACGCCACGGCCGGCTGGCTGGACGAGCTGGCTGCGATTGCAGCCGACGCCCAGCTCAAGCAGTTTGCCGAGAGCCCGAAGGTCAGTGCCCAGCAGGTCTTTGACCTGGTGGCCGGCCTGACCAAGTACGTTCTGCCCGATCAGGGCAAGAACTTCCTGCGAACGGTGATCGACAACGGTCGTCTGCAGGCACTGCCCGAAGTCGCTGCCCAGTTCCGCAAGCTGGTCAATGCCCAGAGCGGTTCGTCGGATGCCGTTGTGTACAGCGCATTCCCGATCGATGGTGCTGCCCTGGCAGACCTCGCCGCCTCGCTCGAAAAGCGTTTTGGCCGCAAGCTCAACCTGACCGTCGAAACCGACAGCACCTTGATTGGTGGTGTCCGTGTGGCAGTGGGCGACGAAGTGCTCGACACCTCGGTCAAAGCGCGCCTCGAACAAATGAAAGCGGCCCTGGCCGCGTAACCGCGGCCTTGTGCCTCGGCTAAACAAAGAAAGAAGGAAAGAGTCATGCAACTCAATCCCGCAGAAATTTCTGAATTGATCAAGAGCCGCATCGAAGGGCTGGCTGGCAGCGCTGACATCCGCAACCAGGGCACCGTGGTGTCCGTGACCGACGGTATCGTTCGCGTGCATGGCCTGTCTGACGTGATGCAGGGCGAAATGCTCGAATTCCCGGCCAACGCTGAAGGCGTGCCTTCGTACGGTCTGGCCCTGAACCTGGAGCGCGACTCCGTCGGCGCCGTGATTCTGGGCGAGTACGAGCACATCTCCGAAGGCGACACCGTGAAGTGCACGGGCCGCATTCTGGAAGTGCCCGTGGGCCCCGAACTGATTGGCCGTGTGGTGAACGCCCTGGGCCAGCCTATCGACGGCAAGGGTCCGATCAACGCCAAGATGACCGACGTGATCGAAAAGGTGGCACCTGGTGTGATCGCCCGTGAATCCGTGGGTCAACCGCTGCAAACCGGTCTGAAGTCCATCGACTCGATGGTGCCCGTGGGCCGTGGTCAGCGCGAGTTGATCATTGGCGACCGCCAGACCGGCAAGACGGCCGTGGCCATCGACGCCATCATCAACCAGAAGGGCCAAGGCGTCACCTGCGTGTACGTCGCGATTGGTCAGAAGGCTTCGTCCATCAAGAACGTCGTGCGCTCTCTGGAGCAGGCAGGCGCCATGGACTACACCATCGTGGTGGCTGCCTCGGCTTCTGAATCGGCTGCCATGCAGTACGTGTCGGCCTACTCGGGCTGCACGATGGGCGAATACTTCCGCGACCGTGGTGAAGACGCGCTGATCGTTTATGACGATCTGTCCAAGCAAGCTGTGGCTTACCGTCAGGTTTCGCTGCTGCTGCGCCGTCCCCCAGGCCGTGAAGCTTTCCCTGGCGACGTGTTCTATCTCCACAGCCGTCTGCTCGAACGCGCCGCTCGCGTGAATGCCGACTACGTGGAAGCCTTCACCAAGGGCGAAGTCAAGGGCAAGACCGGTTCGCTGACCGCTCTCCCCGTGATCGAAACCCAAGCTGGTGACGTGTCTGCCTTCGTTCCGACCAACGTGATCTCGATCACTGACGGCCAGATCTTCCTGGAAACCAGCCTGTTCAACGCCGGTATCCGCCCCGCCATCAACGCCGGTATCTCGGTGTCGCGCGTCGGTGGTGCTGCCCAGACCAAGCTGATCAAGAACCTGTCCGGTGGTATCCGTACCGACTTGGCCCAGTACCGTGAACTGGCTGCCTTCGCGCAGTTCGCTTCCGACCTGGACGAAGCCACCCGCAAGCAGCTCGACCGCGGTGCCCGCGTGACCGAATTGCTCAAGCAGGCTCAGTACAGCCCGCAGCCCATTTCGCTGATGGGCGCTACGCTGTTCGCGGTCAACAAGGGTTTCCTGGACGACATCGACGTCAAGAAGGTTCTGGCCTTCGAACACGGCCTGCACCAGTTCCTGAAGACCAGCCATGCTGCCCTGCTCGCCAAGCTCGAGAAGGACAAGGCCATGGACAAGGACGCCGAAGCTGAAATGACCGCCGCCATTGGTGCGTTCAAAAAGTCGTTTGCTTAAGTAGCTCTCCAAGCACCCAACAAACGCTTTAGGAGCACATATGGCAGCAGGCAAGGAAATACGCGGCAAGATCAAATCGGTGGAAAACACCAAGAAGATCACCAAGGCCATGGAAATGGTGGCCGCATCCAAGATGCGCAAGGCGCAGGACCGGATGCGTGCTGCCCGTCCTTACAGCGAAAAGATCCGCAACGTTGCCGCCAACCTGGGTCAGGCCAATCCCGAGTACACGCACGCGTTCATGAAGACGAACGATGCGAAGACCTCTGGGGTGATCGTGGTCACGACCGACAAGGGTTTGTGCGGTGGCATGAACACCAACGTGTTGCGTGCCGTGACGACCAAGCTGCGCGAACTGCAAGGTGCAGGCGTGTCGGTGGAGGCTGTCGCCATCGGTAACAAGGGTCTGGGTTTCCTGAACCGTGTTGGCGCGAAAGTGGTTTCGCACGTCACGGGTCTGGGTGATACCCCGCATCTGGACAAGTTGATCGGCCCCGTGAAGGTGCTCTTGGATGCCTACGCAGAAGGCCGCATCAATGCGGTCTACCTGGGTTACACCAAGTTCATCAACACCATGAAGCAAGAGTCGGTGCTGGAGCAGCTGCTGCCCCTGTCCGCCGACCAGATGCAGGCTGAAAAGACCGAACATGGTTGGGACTACATCTACGAGCCCGATGCTCAGGCCGTCATCGACGATCTGCTGGTTCGGTACGTTGAATCCCTGATCTACCAGGCCGTGGCAGAAAACATGGCATCCGAACAGTCGGCGCGCATGGTGGCCATGAAGGCCGCGACCGACAACGCGGGCAGTGTCATCGGCGAATTGAAGCTGGTCTACAACAAGACCCGTCAGGCAGCGATCACGAAAGAACTTTCGGAAATCGTCTCCGGCGCGGCTGCGGTTTGACCCTCGTCGTCGTCACGGTTTAAAAATTTTTGGAGCAAAAAATGGCTCAAGTTCAAGGAAAAATTGTTCAGTGTATTGGCGCTGTGGTTGACGTGGAGTTTCCGCGTGACCAGATGCCCAAGATCTACGACGCTCTGAAGCTCGAAGGATCTACACTGACCCTGGAAGTTCAGCAGCAGCTGGGCGACGGCGTGGTGCGTACCATTGCGCTGGGTTCGTCCGACGGTCTGCGTCGTGGCCTGATCGTGACCAACACCCATGCACCCATCACGGTGCCTGTGGGCAAGGCCACTCTGGGTCGCATCATGGACGTGCTGGGCGCGCCTATCGACGAACGTGGTCCTGTCAGCCAAGAGCTGACCGCCTCGATCCACCGCAAGGCACCCGCTTATGACGAGTTGTCGCCTTCGCAAGAACTGCTGGAAACCGGCATCAAGGTGATCGATTTGGTCTGCCCGTTCGCCAAGGGCGGCAAGGTGGGTCTGTTCGGTGGTGCCGGCGTGGGCAAGACCGTGAACATGATGGAACTCATCAACAACATCGCCAAGGCTCACTCGGGTCTGTCGGTGTTCGCTGGTGTGGGTGAGCGTACCCGCGAAGGGAACGACTTCTATCACGAAATGGCCGATTCCGGCGTGGTGAACCTGGAGAACCTCGGCGAGTCCAAGGTGGCCATGGTTTACGGTCAGATGAACGAGCCCCCGGGCAACCGTCTGCGCGTGGCCCTGACCGGTCTGACCATTGCTGAATCGTTCCGCGACGAAGGTCGTGACGTGCTGTTCTTCGTGGACAACATCTACCGCTACACGCTGGCCGGTACCGAAGTGTCCGCTCTGCTGGGTCGTATGCCTTCCGCCGTGGGCTATCAGCCGACGCTGGCTGAAGAAATGGGCCGTCTGCAAGAGCGGATCACCTCGACCAAGGTGGGCTCGATCACTTCCATCCAGGCCGTTTACGTGCCTGCCGATGACTTGACCGATCCGTCGCCTGCCACCACCTTTGCCCACTTGGATTCCACTGTGGTGCTGAGCCGTGACATTGCCGCCCTGGGTATCTACCCCGCCGTGGATCCGCTCGATTCGACCAGCCGCCAGCTGGACCCGAACGTGGTGGGTGAAGACCACTACAGCACGGCCCGTGCCGTGCAGGGTACGCTGCAGCGCTACAAGGAACTGCGCGACATCATCGCGATTCTGGGTATGGACGAACTGGCACCAGAAGACAAGCTGGTGGTGGCCCGTGCTCGTAAGATCCAACGTTTCCTGTCGCAGCCTTTCCACGTGGCTGAAGTGTTCACCGGCTCGCCCGGCAAGTACGTGCCCCTGTCTGAAACCATCCGTGGTTTCAAGATGATTGTGGCCGGCGAGTGCGACCACCTGCCCGAGCAGGCCTTCTACATGGTTGGCACCATCGACGAAGCCTTCGAAAAGGCCAAGAAGATCTAAGGCCTTCTGTCATCGGAGAGTCGGGTTTGAAAAAGCCCCTCTCCGGTGCAGTCAAGCCTCCAGAAAAGGATTGCCATGGCAACCATTCATGTTGACGTTGTGAGTGCCGAAGAGTCGATCTTCTCGGGTGAAGCCAAGTTTGTGGCTTTGCCTGGTGAGGCAGGCGAACTCGGTATTCTGCCGGGCCACACGCCGCTCATCACCCGTATCAAACCCGGCTCGGTGCGCATCGAGACGGCCGATGGCGGTGAAGAATTCGTGTTCGTGGCCGGTGGCATTCTTGAAGTGCAACCGAACTGCGTGACCGTCCTGTCTGACACCGCGATCCGCGGCAAGGACCTCGACGAAGAAAAGGCCAAACAGGCCCGCGCTGCGGCCGAAGAGGCCATCAAGAACGCCAAGAGCGACATCGACTTGGCCCGTGCCCAGTCCGAGTTGGCCGTCATGGCTGCTCAGATTGCGGCACTGCGCAAGTTCCGTCAGAAGCGCTGAAGCGCCCCGGCTTTCGGCCATGCCCTGGTGCATGGCTCGGGCCTCGCATCAACCCCGTGCCCTCAACTGCACGGGGTTTTGTTTTTGGGGCGATTGACCGGCAAACTGCACCGCTTGCCCAAAGCGCGGCAGAATAAAGGCCCACAGCGAACCCGAGCCCATCGTCATGCCCAAAGCCAAACTTCAGGCCATCACCGTAGGCGGTTCCGCCGCTGAAGTTGAAGTGGCGTTTTACGACGCCTTGCAAAAAGGGGATGTCGGCCAGTTGATGGCATGCTGGGCAGACGAGGACGACATTGTTTGCGTGCATCCTGGGGGGGCCCGCCTGATTGGGGCCGGAGCCATCCGAGCCGCTTTTGAATCTCTGTTGGCCCAAGGCGCCGTGCCCATTCATCTGGAGCATGTGCAATGTGTGGAGGCGTTGGCCAGTTCGGTGCACAGTGTCATCGAACGCATTGAAATTGACACACCGGCGGGCCGGCACGAGGCCTGGGTGATCGCGACCAACGTTTACCACAAGACAGCTCAGGGATGGCGCATGGTGGCCCACCATGCCAGTCCCGGAACCCCACACAAGCCCTTGCCCTTGACGGATGGCCCTGCCGTCCTGCATTGAGGGGCCATGCAACTTGGCCGTGTTGATGAATTATGTCGCCCCCGCCTGGGTGCCAGGTGGCAATCTTCAAACCATCTGGCCGGCGCTCTTTTCCCGCCGCGTCTTTGGTCATGCGCCTCGGTACCGGCGAGAGCGTTGGAGCACGCCGGATGCCGACTTCATCGATGTCGATTTCCTGGAGCCTGGCGTGGGACCGGAGTCCGCAGCCTCGGCCCCCATGCTGGTGCTGTTTCATGGGCTGGAGGGGTCTTCCGGCAGCCACTACGCTGAGGCCTTTGCCGACTACGCCCGCGAGCGTGGCTGGGCCTACGCCGTGCCGCACTTTCGAGGTTGCAGTGGTGAAATCAACCTCGCCCCTCGCGCTTACCACTCGGGTGACCATGAAGAGATCGGTTGGGTGCTGTCTCGCGTGAAAGCCGCCCACAGGGGCCCCGTGATCGCCGTGGGGGTCTCATTGGGTGGCAATGCCTTGCTGCGCTGGGCCGAGGAAGCCGGCAGCACAGCGGCTCAGGTCGTGAAGGGCGTGGCCGCGGTCTGCTCACCGATTGATCTGGCCGCGGGTGGGTGGGCCATTGGGAGGGGCTTCAACCGGCTGGTGTACACGCGCATGTTCCTCAAGACCATGAAGCCCAAGGCCTTGCAGAAATTGGCGCAGTTTCCAGGCCTGTTTGACCCACAGGCCCTGGCCGAGGCGCGGGATTTGTACGAGTTTGACAACGTGTTCACCGCCCCTTTGCACGGCTTCCGCAGCACCGAAGATTATTGGGCGCGCGCGTCTGCCAAACCGCATCTGGCCAGCATTCGTTTGCCCACCCTGGTGGTCAACGCTCGCAATGATCCCTTTGTGCCGGCTTGGTGCCTGCCCGGTCAGGGTGAGGTTGGCCGGCACGTGACCTTGTGGCAACCCGCACACGGGGGGCACGTGGGCTTTCCGCATGGGCGGCTGCCGGGGCATGTACGCGGCATGCCCGACGCCGTGGGCGGCTGGTTGGCAGACCACATTTGAATCAGGAAGCGATATGGATGACATCGTTCGACAGGCCATGGCCAAGTGGCCCAACGTGCCTGACTGCTATGGTTGGCTGGGCCTGGATGCGCGTGGCCAGTGGTACATGCGTGACGACCGTGCGCAGGCCCTTGGCAGCTTCGCCAGTGGCCAACCGGGTGCCCGTGGCTCCGTGTTGCGGCACGACAAACTGATCGACTTCATTCAGCGCAATTACGAGCCCGATGCCCGGGGCTGCTGGTATTTTCAGAACGGGCCTCAGCGCGTCTATGTTGAGCTGGAAGCCACGCCATGGATCTGGCGCATCAATGACGCTTTGCAGGTCAGCAGCCACTCGGGCCGCGAGGCTCAGGTGCAACACTGTCTGCTGGACGAACAGGGCCGGGTCTACCTGGGGACTGATCTGGGCCTGGGGCTGGTGCACACCCTCGATGTGGGCCATGTTGCCAATGCCGTGGAGGCGGGCCTTTGGACGCCGACGGAAGTGGCCTCAGACAGCCTGCCCACCCGCTTTGGCTATGTCCTGAGCCCCGCTGCGGGCAGTACCGCGCCGTGATCCATGAATGCTGCCGTCGCGGCAGAGCCAAAGACAGATGCAGAAATGAAAAAGCCGGCTCATGAGACCGGCTTTTCACACTGGCAGCCCGAGGGCTACGGCAGGATGCCTTATTTGGCTTCTTCGGCGGCTGGCGCCTTGGGTTCGGGGAAATTGGCACCGCCATTGTTGGCCATGTAGGCCACGCCACGCGCCACTTCAACGTCAGAGAAATCGCCGCCGCCCTGAGCGCCCATGGCACCCTTGCCCTTGAGGGCAGAATTCACCAGCGATTCGAAACCGGTCTTGATGCGCGGAGCCCAGGCCGCTGCGTCGCCAAACTTCGGCGAGCCTGCTGCACCCGTGGCGTGGCAGGCTGAGCATTGGGCTTTGAACACTTCTTCGCCAGAGCGCAGAGGGCGGTTGGCATCGCGAATGTCCACTGCGCCCACCTTTTGAATGCGTTCGGCCAGAGCCCGCTCTTCATTGCCGGAACCCACCGCCGGCTTGTTGCCCGAGGTGACATACGCGACCAAGCCGATGATCAGAAACACCGGGATGACAAACGAAAAAATAACCGCCACCAGCAGTTGCTTGGGGTTTTTGATCGGGCCGGTGTGTGCGTCTTCGTGGATGTCGCTCATGGCGTCCTCAATGTTGTGGTAAGGCTTGAAACTTAACTTTTGATTATAACGACGGGGCACCCTTGGCTGACCAGGGGCTTGCCCCGAGGGTGTTGCATGCAAGCCAAGTTGATCGCTTGTGTCGGGCCTGATTCGCTGCGGCGTGCGTGAAGGTCATGCGTCCGTCACATCTGCCGCTTACGCTCAAACCCGTGAACCAGTCGGGCTTGGCACGCACCTGAACTTCGGTGCTGGTGCCGCTGGGCCAGCGGTTGAATGAGGGGGGGCGCCACCTGCGCTTGGGCGCAGGCCGGGGTGCTCCATTGCGACGGGATGGCGCCGGAAGGCGCCGTCCCGCTTTTTTGGGCCTGTCTTTCGGCTGCTCATGTCGGATCCGATGAGCGCCGGTCCGCGCGCCAGTGGCCGCCGAGCACCTGATAGACCGAAACCTGGTTTTGCAGCCGATTGAGTTGCGCCTGCACCCGTTGCTGTTTCTGGCTCAGCCAATTGCGTTGGCTGGCCAGCCAATCGAGTCGGCTGCTCACGCCCATCTCCAGGCTGCGTTCGGCCAGGTTCGCCTGGGCCTGCGCCGCCGTGGTCTGACGCTCGGCCGCATCGAGTTGCTGCACAACGGCCTGACGTTCGGCCAGTGCGTCTGCCACCTCGCGGAAAGCCGATTGGATGGCTTTTTCGTACTGGGCGGTGGCGATGTCGCGGCCCACTTTGGACGCGTCCACCTGGGCTTGGTTCTGCCCCGCATCCAACAGCGGCAGACTGGCCTGGGGTGCCAGTGTGAAGCCCTGCGAGCCGCTCTTGAACAGCCCCGAGAGTTGGGGGCTCAGACTGCTGACGCCGGCGGTCAGGCTGATGCGGGGGAACAGGGCAGCCCGGGCTGCGCCCACATTGGCATTGGCGGCGACCAACGCCTGCTCGGCCTGGGCCACGTCGGGCCGCCGCAGCAGCAGTTCGGAGGGCAGGCCTGGCGCCAGGTCGGCCCAGGGGGACACATCCAGGGTGCTGGCGTCCAGGCTGTCGTGCAGGGGAACCGAGTCGGGCAGACCCAGCAACAACTGCAGCGCGTTTTCATCGCGTTGGTGCTGCAGCTCACCCTGGGCCAGGGCTGCACGTGCGGCCTGGGTCTGGCTTTCGGCCTGCAGCAAATTCTGTCGCGCCAACGTGCCGTGCTGCGCTGCGCGCTGGGTCAGTTGCAGGGTGGCTTCCAGGTTGAGCATCGTCTCGCGCAGCAAGGCCAACTGGGCCTCATCGGCCAGCAAGGTCAACCAACCCGTGGCCACACTGGCAATCAGGCTCAGGCGGGCACTTTCGTAGGCCTGGGTACTGCCCAAGTATTGGGCCAGGGCCTGTTCCTTCAGGCTGGCCACACGCCCGAAAAAGTCGAGTTCGAAGGCCGTCACGGTCAACCCGACCGAGTAGCTGCTGCCTTGCACCGTGCCCATGGTCGTGGCCACGGGCGCACGTGACCCGCCTGCCGATCCATTCAAGGTTGGCCACTGATTGGCGCGGCTGATCTGAAACTGGGCCCGGGCCTGTTCCACCTTGAGGGCTGTCACCCGCAGGTCACGGTTGTTGGCCAAGGCCTGGGCGATCAAGGGCTGCAGCCGGGCGTCGCTGAAATAGTCCGCCCAGTCCCCGTTGCGGACAGGCCCTGCCGAGTCCTGCGCCGATCCCGAGGCAGGCCACTGCGCCGGCAGCGACACGACAGGCCGCTGGTAGTCCGGCAACTGGCTGCAGGCGGCCAGCAGCCAGGGCAGGGCCAGAAGATGCAGGCGCTGAGGCAGACGCAGGCGCACGGCAGGCAACGCTGGTTTGGTGGGGTGGAGCAAGGGCTCAGTCATGCGGGACTCCAGGCAAAGGATGGGCCGCTGGTTGGGCACGCCTGGGCTTGAACAAGGTGCGTACCACCACAAAAAACACCGGCACAAAGAACACGGCCAGCGTCGTACCGACCAGAATGCCACCCAGCACCCCGGTGCCAATCGCGCGCTGGCTGGCAGCGCTGGCGCCATGGGCAATGGCCAGTGGCAGCACTCCCAGCCCAAAGGCCAGCGAGGTCATGATGATGGGGCGAAAGCGCAGTCGCACGGCTTCCAGCGTGGCCTCCAGCAGGCCCTTGCCGGCGGCCTGGGTGTCTTTGGCGTACTCCACGATCATGATCGCGTTCTTGGCCGACAGACCGATGATGGTGATCAGGCCCACTTGAAAGTACACGTCGTTCGAGTAACCGCGCAACAGGGTGGCCAACACCACCCCCAGCAAGCCCAGGGGGACCACCAGGATCACCGACAGCGGGATCGTCCAGCTCTCATACAAGGCGGCCAGACACAGAAACACCGACAGCAGCGCGAAGCCATACAGCACCGTCGACTGCGATCCCGCCTGGCTCTCCTGCAAGGACTGTCCGGTCCACTCGTAGCCGAAGCCCTCGGGCAACTCGCCCGCCAGGCGTTGCATCTCGGCCATGGCCTCCCCGCTGCTGTGGCCCGGGGCTGCACTGCCGCTGAAGCGCACGGCGTCGTAGCCGTTGTAGCGCACGGCCTGCATGGGGCCGTTTTGCCAGTGGGTGGTGGCGAAGGTGGACAGCGGCACCAAAGCGCCCGTGTTGCTGGGCACCTGGAACTGCAACAAGTCTTCACCCTGCATCCGGTGCGCCGCATCAGCCTGCACCACCACGCGCTGCATGCGGGCCTTGCTCGGGAAGTCGTTCACATAGCTGCTGCCCAGCAGGGCTGACAAAGCGGCGTTGATGGCAGAAAAGCTCACGCCCTGGGCCTGGGCCTTGTCGCGGTCGATCTGCAGGTGCAGTTGCGGGGCATCGTCCAACCCGTCCACCCGCACCTGTGACAACAGCGGGCTCTTGGCCGCTGCGGCCTGCAATTGGGCGCGTGCGGCCATCAAGGCCTCGTGGCCTTTGCCACCGCGGTCCTGTAGCCGGAAGGTGAATCCGGTGGAGTTGCCCAATTCGGGAATCGGGGCTGGGTTCAGTGGCAGGATGAAGGCGTCGCGCACCTGCATCAGGGCCCCGAAGGCCCGCCCGACCACGGCCTGCGCCGAATGTTCCGGGCCTTGACGATCCGACCAATCCTTGAGCGTGACGAAGGCGAGCCCGGCATTTTGTCCGCTGCCTGAAAAGCTGAACCCCAGCACGCTCACCATGCTCTTCACCTCTGGCTGCGCGAGCACGTAGCGCTCCACGTCCTGCATCACCTCCAGCGTGCGGTTTTGCGAGGCCCCGGCCGGCAGTTGGGCGTTGATCAGGATGCTGCCCTGGTCTTCATCGGGCAGAAAGGCCGTGGGAAGACGCTCAAAGACCAGCAGGGCGGCACCGATGAGCGCCCCATACAGCACCAGATAGCGTGCGCTGCGTTGGAGCAGGCGCGTCACCGTGCTCTCATAGCCCGAGGCGGTGCGCGAGAAGCCCCGATTGAACCAGCCGAAGAACCCCTTGCGCTCGTGCTGGGTGCCCGCGGGAATCGGCTTCAGCATTGAGGCACACAGTGCAGGCGTCAAGGTCAGCGCCAGAAAGGCCGAGCAGGCGATCGAGGACACCATGACCACCGAGAACTGGCGATAGATGTTGCCCACGGCGCCGGCAAAAAAGGCCAGCGGCACAAACACCGAGATCAGCACCACGGTGATCCCCACAATGGCACCGGAGATCTGGCCCATGGCCTTGCGGGTGGCTTCCATCGGTGCAAGCCCTTCGTCGGCCATGATGCGCTCGACCGCCTCAACCACCACGATGGCGTCATCCACCACGATGCCGATCACCAGCACCATGGCAAACATGGTCAGCACGTTGATCGACAGGCCCATCACCAGCATCGTGGTGAACCCGCCCAGCAGGGCCACCGGCACCACGATGGCCGGGATGATTGTGTAGCGCACGTTCTGCAGAAACACGAACATCACCACAAATACCAGCACCAGGGCTTCGAACAGCGTTTCGGTCACCTGGCTGATGGAGATTCGCACAAAGTTGGAGGTGTCGTAGGGAATCGCCCACTTCATGCCCTTGGGAAAGTAGTGCTCCAACTCGCCCATCTTCTGGCGCACTGCGGTGGCCGTGGCCAGGGCGTTGCCGGTGCTTGACAACTGCACGCCCAGGCCCGAAGCCGGCACCCCGTTGAGCCGGGCCGAAGTGGCATAACTGGAACCGCCCAGCTCGACCCTGGCCACGTCGCGCAGGCGCACGGTGGAGCCATCGGGGTTGGCACGCAGCACGATGCGGCCAAAGTCTTCGACCGAGGCCAGCTGACCACTGACCACCACGGTGGCCGAGATCTCCTGACTGGGCAATTGGGGCAGGTCACCGATCGCCCCCGAGGCCACTTGCGCGTTTTGCGCCGCGATGGCGGCGTTCACGTCGGCCGGCGACAGCTTGTAGCTGACCAGCTTGGCCGGGTTGAGCCAGATCCGCATGGCGTGTTCGGCACCAAACTGCTGCACCTGCCCGACGCCCGCCAGGCGCTGGATCTCGGGCACCACGTTGCGGGCCACGTAGTCGCCGATCTCGATCGGACCGAAGGCCGGGTCGTCTGAAGACAGCAGGGCAAACAACAAAAAGTTGTTCGACGCCTTGGACACCACCACGCCTTGCTGATTCACGGCCGCAGGCAGGCGTGGCGTGGCCCGGCTCAGGCGGTTCTGCACATCCACCTGGGCCAGTGCCGGGTCGGTGCCCGGCTCAAAACTCAGGGTGAGGGTGCCGGTGCCATCGGCTTGGGCCACCGACTCCATGTACATGAGGCCGGTCGCACCGTTCATTTGCTGTTCGATCACACTGATCACGCTGTTCTTGAGCGTTTCGGCCGACGCCCCCGGGTAGCTGGCGTTGAGCACGATGGTGGGGGGCGCCACCGTGGGGTACTGGGCAATCGGCAGTTGGGTCAGGGAGACACAGCCCAGCACGACCACGAACAGCGCAATCACCCAAGCGAAGATGGGTCGGCTGATGAAGAAATTGGACATGGCGCAGCTTTCTCAGGGCTTGACGCCCGGGGCGGGCGGCGTGGCTGCCGGGGGCGCTTTCCAGGGCACGGGCTTCACTGGGGCGTTGCCGCGCAATTTCTGGAAGCCGTCCACCATCACCTGTTCCCCCGCCTTCAGCCCGCTCAGCACCACCCATTGGCCCGACACGGCCTGGGCGATCTGCACGGCTCTGACACCGACGGCCCCATCGGGGGCCACCACCATGACCGTGTTGCCGGTCTGGGTGCGGGTCACGGCCTGTTGGGGCAGCAGCAGGCCATCGCTGGCGCGTGCTTGCTCCAGCCTCACACGCGCAAACAGCCCGGGCATCAGCAAGCGATCGGGGTTGGGCACTTCAGCGCGAAGCGTCACCTGGCCCGAGCTGGCGTCCACGGTAACGCCTGAGAAAAACAGCTTGCCCGGGCGTGGATACTCACTGCCGTCAGGCAGCACGATGCGCACGCTGGCGGCCTGGGTACCTTGGGCGCGCTTGAGCTGCCCCTGGGCCAGGCTGCGTTGCAGGCGCAGCACCTCGTCGGCCGACTGAGTGAAGTTGACGTACACCGGATCCAGTTGCTGCACGGTGGTCAGGGGCGTGACCTGGCCCTGGCCGACCAGCGCGCCTTCGGTCACCAGGGTCTGGCCCACGCGGCCGGCAATCGGGCTGCTGACCCGGGCATAGCCCAGGTTCAGGCGCGCGGTTTGCACACCGCTTCGTGCGCCGGCCAGATCGGCCGTGGCCTGCTGTACCGCCAGCCGCGCAGCGACCAGGGCCTGCTGGCTCACGGCGCCGTCCTCGGCCAGGGGCCCGTAGCGTTGCAGCACATCCTGAGCCTGGGCCAGGGCTGCTTCGGCTTTCAGCACATTGGCCTGCGCGCTGTCGTGTGCCAGTTGAAAGGGCTCGGGGTCGATCTGGTAAAGCGCTTGTCCGGCCTGCACCTCGCTGCCTTCTTCAAACAGGCGCGCTTGCAGGATGCCCGCCACCCGTGCCCCGATCTGTGCCACCCGGTACGGCTCGATGCGACCGGGCAATTCGGTCTGCAAGCCGACCGGCCCTGGCTCAACCACCACCACACCTACCTCGGGCGGTGGCATCGCGCCCTGCGGCGGAGATTTGCCGGCGCGTTCACAGGCGCTCAACAGGGTGGTCAAGGCCAGGCACAGGGCCAGCGGGAGTGCGGGCCACCTGGCTTGCACCAAGGCACGGCTGCGTGCAGGCTGTCGGGTGGCCGCGGGGGGCGTTTCGGGCATGGCTGTCCTTCGGGGGCGAGGGGGGGCGAACGGGGTTCGCCGCATCATCCGCCGGGGTCAGGGCTCGTAAATGCAACAAGTGCAAGCCTGGCTTGCGGCTTTGTGGGCATTTGTTGCCGAAAGCCAGGCCGCCAAAAAGAAAGGCCCCGAGCCGGGGCCTTAAGCGCGTGTTGAATGTCTCGCACGATCCGTGGAAGACTTTGAGCCCGCTCTCAGGGGGCAGGGCGGTGGTGACCGCCGCTGCAGGGGGCTCAATGCGTGGGCTGTTGGGGGGCCGCGGCCACCCCATCGGTCCAGCCCCCCCCGAGCACCTTGTACAGGGTGACCTGGGTTTGCAACTGGCTCAGGCGTGTCTGCACCAGGGCCTGCTGGGCGGTGAACAGCGAACGCTGCGCGTCCAGCAGATCGAGGTAGCTGGCCACGCCATTGCGGTAGCGCAGGTCCGACAACTCGGTCTGCCGCGTGGTGGCTTTCACCAAGGCCTGCTGGGCCCGCAGTTGGTCGCCCAGGGTGTCACGCCCGGCGAGGGCGTCGGCCACCTCGCGGAAGGCTGTCTGGATGGCTTTCTCATACTGTGCCACGGCAATGTCGCGGGCGGCCTGCGCCGTTTCCACGCCCGCCTGGGTGCGGCCGGCATTGAAGAGGGGCACCGACAACTGGGGCGAAAGGGTATAGCCCCAGGAGCCGCTCTTGAACAGGCCCGACAAGGCGCTGCTGGCGCTGCCGATGCCGGTGGTCAGGCTGATGGTCGGGAAAAACGCCGCGCGTGCCGCACCGATGTTGGCGTTGGCCGCGATCAGCGACTGTTCGGCCTGGCGGATGTCCGGGCGCTTGATCAGCAACTCAGAGGGCAGGCCCACGGGCACCTCGGGCAGCGTTGCCTGACTCAGGTGGGCCTGGCGCAGGGCCTGGCGTGCATCGTCGGGCAGGCCCTGGCCCAAGACCAGCACCAGGGCGTTTTCGTCCTGGGCGCGCTGGCGCACTTGTTGGGCCAGCGTGGCGCGGGCGCTCTCCACCAGCGATTCGGCCTGACGCAAGTCCAGCTCGGAGGCCGAGCCCTGGTCAAAGCGCAGCCGGGTCAGCTTGAGTGAGTCTTCCCGCGTGGCCAGGGTGCGGCCCGACAGGTCGAGCAACTCCTCGTCGGCCACCAGGGCCAGCCAGGCGTTGGCCACCGTGGCCACCAGGCTGATCTGGGCTGCCTTGCGGGCCTCGCCCGTGGCCAGGTACTGGGCTTGAGCCTGCTCCTTCAGCGCCTGCAGGCGGCCGAAGAAATCGATCTCCCAGGACGATACCAGCAGGCCACCGGTGTAGACACTGGTGGTACCGCCGCTGGTGTTGGGGGTGCGCGAGCCCGAGATCACGCCGTTGACCGCAGGCAACTGGTTGGCCCGTGCGATCTGCAGCGCGGCGCGGGCCTGTTCGATGTTGAGCACTGACACGCGCAGGTCGCGGTTGTTGTCCAGCGCCAGGGCGATCAGACGGCGCAGCGCCGGGTCGCTGAAGTAATCCTGCCAGGCCAGGTCGGCCGCGGCCTTGTTGCCGGCGGCCTGGGCTACATCGGCCTTCAGCGCCGGAAACTGTTCGGCCACCGGGGCGGCCGGGCGCTGGTAGGCCGGGATCATGCTGCAGCCGCCCAGCAGGGCGCTCAGGGCCAGCGCCACGGGCGCCAGGGGCAGGCGGAGTCGCCAGCTTGGGGTTTTACGCATGGTCTTGGCCTCCTGCGGCTTCGGCCACACCGGCCTGTCGAGCATGTTCTGCATAGATCTGGCGCTGGCGCTCGCTGCCCTTGAACAGCTTGCGCACCACCACAAAGAAGATGGGCACAAAGAACACCGCCAAGGCGGTGCCGGTGATCATGCCGCCCACCACGCCGGTGCCAATGGCACGCTGGCTGGCCGAGCCGGCGCCCGTGGCGATGGCCAGCGGCACCACGCCCAACATGAAGGCCAGCGAGGTCATCACGATGGGGCGGAAGCGCAGGTGCGCCGCCGCCAGGGCCGACTCGATCACACCGCGGCCCTGCGCTTGCAGGTCCTTGGCAAACTCGATGATCAGAATCGCGTTCTTGGCCGACAGGCCGATGATCGTGATCAGACCCACCTGGAAGTACACGTCGTTCGAATACGCCCGCAGCCAGGTGGCCAGCAGCACGCCCAGCACGCCCAGCGGCACCACCAGAATCACCGACAGTGGGATCGACCAGCTTTCGTACAAGGCGGCCAGGCACAGGAACACGGCCAGCACGGCAAAGCCGTACAGGATCACGGCCTGCGAGCCGGCCAGCTTCTCCTCACGCGACTGGCCTGTCCATTCGTAGCCAAAGCCTGCCGGGAGTTGTGCGGCCAGCTTCTCCATCTCGGCCATGGCCTCGCCGGTGCTGCGTCCGGGCGCTGCACCGCCGCTGATGCGCACGGCCGGGTAGCCGTTGTAGCGCACGGTCTGCATGGCACCGTTCTCCCAGCGGGTGCTGGCAAAGGTGGACAAGGGCACCAATTGACCGGCACTGTTGAGCACGCGCAGTTGCAGGATGTTGTCTGGCTGCATGCGCGCTGGCGCATCGGCTTGCACCACCACGCGTTGCAGACGGCCCTGGTTCGGGAAGTCGTTCACGTAGGTGGAACCCAGCGCGGTGGACAGGGCCGAGTTGATCGCGTTGAACGGCACGCCCAGGGCCTGGGCCTTGTCGCGGTCGATGTCGATCTGGAGCTGAGGCGCGTCTTCCAGGCCGTCGGGGCGCACCTGGGTCAGCACCGGGCTCTTGCTGGCCATGCCCAGCAACTGGTTGCGCGCATCGATCAGGGCCTTATGGCCCTTGCCGGCGCGGTCCTGCAGGCGGAACGTGAAGCCGCTGGCGTTGCCCAACTCAGGGATCGGTGGCGGGCTGAGCGGAAAGATGAAGGCATCGCGGATGCCCATCAGCGCGCCGAAGGCACGGCCGGCCAAAGCCTGGGCCGAGTGCTCTTCGCCATGGCGCTCGTCCCAGGGCTTCAGGGTCACAAAAGCCAGCGCGGCGTTCTGGCCCTGGCCCGAGAAGCTGAAGCCCAGCACGCCGACCATGCTCTTCACCTCAGGCTGCTTCAGGATGAAGCCTTCCACCTGTTCCATCACGCTGCGGGTGCGTTCGACTGTGGCGCCCGGGGGCAGTTGCACGTTCACCAGCATCGTGCCCTGGTCCTCGTTGGGCAGGAACGAGGTGGGCAGGCGCATGTAAACCACCACGGCAGCCGCACCGATGGCGACATAAATCAGCATGAAGCGGCCGGCCCGCTTGAGCAGCTTGGCCACCCAGCCTTCATAGCCCTTGGCGGCCCGGCTGAAGCCTCGGTTGAACCAGCCGAAGAAGCCCTTCTTCTCGTGGTGATGCCCGGCCTCGACCGGCTTGAGCAGCGTGGCGCACAGCGCCGGCGTGAGCGACAGCGCCAGGAAGGCCGAGAAGGCGATCGACGACACCATCACGGCCGAGAACTGGCGGTAGATGTTGCCCACCGAACCGCTGAAGAAAGCCAGCGGCACGAACACCGAGATCAGCACCACGGTCACGCCGATGATGGCGCCCGAGATCTGGCCCATGGCCTTGCGCGTGGCCTGCAGCGGGGGCAGGCCTTCCTCGCTCATGATGCGTTCGACGTTCTCCACCACCACGATGGCGTCGTCCACCACGATGCCGATCACCAGCACCATCCCGAACATGGTCAGCACGTTGATCGAGAAACCCAGGGCCAGCAGTGTGGCAAAGGTGCCCAGCAGGGCCACGGGCACCACGATGGTCGGGATCAGGGTGTAGCGCCAGTTCTGCAGGAACAGGAACATCACCAGGAACACCAGCACCACGGCTTCGACCAGGGTCTCGGCCACCTGAGACAGCGAGATCTTGACGAAGCCCGAACTGTCATACGGAATGGCGTAGGACACGCCGGCCGGGAAGTAGCGCTGCAGGTCTTCCATCTTGGCCTTCACCGCCTTGGCAGAAGCCAGGGCGTTGCCCGAGGGGGTCAGCTGGACACCGATGCCGGTGGCCGGCTTGCCGTTCAGGCGGGCCGAGGTGGCGTAGGTCTGGGCCCCCAGCTCGATGCGGGCCACATCCTTGAGGCGCACGGTCGAGCCGTCGCCATTGGCGCGCAACACGATGCGGCCGAACTGCTCCACCGAGGCCAGTTGGCCCTTCACCACCACCGTGGCGGCAATGCCCTGGCCGGTGATGTTGGGCAGATCGCCGATGGCGCCAGAAGACACCTGGGCGTTCTGGGCCGTGATCGCGGTGTTCACGTCGGCGGGCGCCAGGCCATAGCCGGTGAGCTTGGCCGGGTCGATCCACACCCGCATGGCGCGCTCGGTGCCGAACAACTGGGCCTGGCCGATGCCGGGCAGGCGCTGGATTTCGGGGATCACGTTGCGCGAGGCATAGTCGCCCAGCGCGATCGGGTCCAGTGCGCCGTTGTCCGACGACAGCATGATGAACAGCAGGAAGTTGCTGCGTGACTTGTCCACGCGCACCCCCTGTTGCGTCACTGCTGCCGGCAGGCGTGGCGTGGCGCGCGAAAGCCGGTTCTGCACGTCCACCTGGGCCAGGTCGGGGCTGGTCGAAGGGTCAAAGCTCAGCGTGATCGTGCCGGTGCCGTCCGCCTGGCTGACCGACTCCATGTAGAGCAGCCCCGGAGAGCCGTTCATTTCACGCTCAATCACACTGATCACGCTGTCTTCCAGCGTCTGGGCCGAGGCCCCTGGGTAGCTGGCGCTGATCACCACCGAGGGCGGTGCCACCGGTGGGTATTGAGAAATGGGTAGCTGGGTGATGGACACCCCGCCCAGCACCAGGATGAACAGAGCGATCACCCAGGCAAAGATGGGCCTGTCAATGAAGAATTTCGCCATGAATCAGGCTCCTCAGGACTTGGCGGCCGGGGCCGCGGCGGGGGCCGCGCTGCCCGGTGCCTGCCAAGGCACGGCCTTCACGGGCGCATCGCCACGCAGCTTCTGGAAGCCGTCCACCATCACCTGTTCGCCGGCCTTGAGGCCGTCCAGGATCACCCATTGATTGCCCTTGCCCGCCGCCACCTTGACCGGGCGCGGGCTGACCTTGCCTTCGGGGCTGACCACCATCACCACGTCACCTTTTTCGCTGCGGGTGACCGCCTGCTGGGGCAGGGTGATGGCATCGCTGGCCTGGGCCTGCTCCAGGCGCACCCGCACATACAGGCCCGGCAGCAATTGGCCGCCCGGGTTGGGGACCTCGGCACGCAGCGTGATCTGGCCGCTGGTGCTGTCCACCGTCAGGTCCGAGAACAGCAACTTGCCGGCCTTGGGGAACTCGCTGCCGTCATCCTTCACCAGGCGCACGCTGGCTGCTTCGGCACCAGGTGCCCGCTTCAGTTGGCCATTGGCCAGCGCATCGCGCAGCTTCATCACCTCGGCGGCCGACTGCGTGAAGTTGACATACAGCGGGTCGATCTGTTGCACCAGCGCCATCTGTGTCGCCTCGCTTTGGCCCACCAGCGCCCCCACGGTCACCAGCTCGCGGCCGATGCGGCCCGAGATCGGCGACGTCACCGTGGTGTAGCCCAGGTTGATCTTGGCGGTCTGCAGGGCCGCCTTGGCCGAGGCCAAGTCGGCTTCGGCTTGTTTCTGTGCCGCTTCGGCGTTCACGTAGTCCTGTTTGCTGATGGCATTGGCCTCCACCAGCGGCTTGTAACGGGTCAGTTGGGCGCTGGCCTGCATCAGCGTGGCTTCGGCCTTGGCCACGGCGGCCAGGGCGCTGTCATGGGTGGCCTTGTAGGGCGCTGCATCGATCTGGAACAGGGGCTGGCCTGCCTTCACGTCGCTGCCTTCGCGGAACAGGCGCTCTTGCACGATGCCGGCCGCACGTGCCCGCACCTGCGCCACGCGCGAGGCCTCCAGGCGACCCGGCAACTCGGTTTGCAAACCCACCACGCCCGGGGTGACCGTGACCACGCCCACTTCGGTGGGCGGCATGCCGCCACCCGGGCCACCGGCCCCTCCCTGCGCACCCGAAGGACCGCAAGCGGCAAGAACGGCACTTAGCGTGCCCACAGTCATGAAGAGAGGCAGGCGGCTCAGCAAGGGCCGGCGCTGCGGTGCGGCGACTGCCGCAGGTTGGGATTCGGTCATGTCCGTTTTCCGGTGTGAGTGTGTTGGTATCGGGTAAGACTTGCTAGGGTCAACCCGTACTGTGTCTTGTTCATGTAAAAAACGAAAGGGCAGTATACATACATTCGTGAATGTATGATGTGGGCTGCAATTCATACCCACAACAGGAGACGCCATGGCCCGCCGAACCAAAGAAGATGCCCTTGCCACCCGGCACAGCCTGCTGGACGCGGCCGAGCGCGTGTTCTCTGAAAAAGGGGTTTCGCGCTCGTCGCTGAATGACATTGCCGTGGCGGCAGGCACCACGCGCGGCGCCATCTATTGGCACTTCAAGGACAAGGCCGATCTGTTCAACGCCATGATGGACCGCGTCACTCTGCCCATGGAGGAGGCTTTGCAGCAGATGGGGCGTGAGCCCGGGCGAGACCCGCTGGACGACCTGCGCCGCGCCACCCTGGACGTGTTGCGCAAGATGACGCAAGACCCCACAACCCAGCGGGTTTTCGAGGTGGCCAGTTACAAGGTCGAGTACGTGGGCGAGGCCCTGGCCATCAAGGGCCGGCACCTGGAGGCCCGCAACGACTGCCTGGCTGAAATGACCCGCAGCCTGCAGGCCGCAGCGCAATTGCGGGGGGTGACATTGCACCTGCCGGTGCAGGCCGCGGTCATCGGCCTGCATGCGCTGCTTGATGGCTTGATCCAGAACTGGCTGTTGTCACCCGAAGAATTTGACGTGGTGACCATCGGTCAGCAGGCCATGGACACCTACCTGGCCGGCCTGGGCTTCAGCCATCCCGCGCCATGAAACCCAGCAATGCCACTTGATGGCGCTGGCGCCGTTGCATCGCAAGCCCTCCGGCCCGTGCCATAATCCGCGGATCGTTTGCCTGTCATCAGGCACGCGGCTGTAGCTCAGTGGATAGAGTATTGGCCTCCGAAGCCAAGGGTCGTGGGTTCGATCCCCGCCAGCCGCACCAAACACGTTCAAGCCCTTGATCTTCAAGGGCTTTTTCGTTTCTGGGCTGTTTGCTGCATCGCCTTGCGGCAAAGATCGAACGTGGTGGTGGCCATCTGTCACAAGGCCAGGGTTTGGGCCGTCTAGGGACTACCATGACCTGTCTTCGCACTTGCCCCTCCCTTTTTCCAGTGTCTGACGCCGATACCGACACCTTTGTGGCCTTGCGGCCGCGGCTCTTTGGCATGGCCTATCGCATGCTGGGCACGCGTGCCGACGCCGACGATGTGCTGCAGGAAGCCTGGTTGCGCTGGCATCGCACGGATCGGGCCGCGCTTCAATCGGGCGAGGCCTGGCTGGTGACGGTGGTGACGCGTCTGTCCATCGACCGCCTGCGTGCGGCCAAGGCCGAGCGCGAGGCCTATGTGGGCTTCTGGCTGCCCGAGCCCCTGGTGGCCGTGGACGATCAGGGACCCGAGGCCGTGGCCGAGTTGGCCGACGATCTGTCGATGGCCTTGCTGCGGGTGCTGGAGCAACTGTCGCCCGAGGAGCGGGCGGCCTTTTTGCTGCGCCAGGTGTTTGATCACGATTACGCTGACATCGCTGCCACCCTGGGCAAGAGTGAGGCGGCCTGCCGTCAATTGGTGCACCGAGCGGGCCTGCGCGTGAAGCAGCCCCACGGTGGGCCGCCGCCGCGGTTCACGGTGCCCCGGGCGCGTCACCGCGCTTTGCTTGCCCGCTTCATGCAAGCGGCCCAGAAGGGCGATCGCGCCAGCCTGCAGGCTTTGCTGGCCGACGATGTGGAACTGATGGGCGACGGCGGCGGTCGCGTGGCATCGGTTGCGCACGTGCTGCGCGGTGCTTTCCGTGTCACGAATCTGTACTGGGCCGTGGCGCGCCGGCTGGGGGACCAGATCCGTTATCGACAGGTGCTTGTCAATGGCGAGCCGGGGCTGTTGCGCTATGTGGGTGGGCAGCTTGAATCAGCCCAGGCCTTTGTGTTGGATGGCGAGCGCATCGTGGCGGTGTATGTGGTGCGCAACCCTGACAAGTTGGCGGGCATTGCCTTGCAGGCTTGAGGCGTGTTGTCACAAGTGGCCAGCCCCGGGCGTCTAACAGGGGAGAGGCCGCATCGGGTGGCCTCCGAACTGAACAGAAAGCCCATGCCATGCAGACCCCTGCTGCCCGTGTCCCCTACATCCAACTGGCCCCCAAGGCCTTTCAAAGCCTGCTCGACCTGTCTCAAACACTGAAGAAAGGCCGCCTGGGCGAGCGGCTGATCGACCTGGTGTGGCTGCGTGTGTCGCAGCTCAATGGCTGCGCCTACTGCATCGACATGCATGGACAGGATCTGCTGCGCCAGGGCGTGACGCCGCGCGAACTCAATGCGGTGGCCGGCTGGCACGAGGCGCCTTTTTTCAGCGAGCGTGAACGCGCCGCGCTGCGCTGGGCGGAGATCATCAACGCCACCCCGAATGGCGATGCCAGCGATGCCGAATTTGACCGCCTGGCTCAGCAGTTCTCACCTGCCGAGATGGCTGAGTTGGGCTTTGCCATCGCCACCATCGCCGCCTGGAACCTGCTCAACGTGGGGTTTCGCCAGCCCCTGCCGATTTGAAGCGCCCGAGCGGGAAACTGACAGTTACAACTTGGCGCACGAGAGGTCATCGACGGTTGAAACCGGGGCGTTGAAGGTAGCAACCAGGCCTTTTGCCTGGGGCTCAACGAGAGAAAAGGGCTTTGCCATGAACAAGCTGTTCGCCATCCTTCCCGCCGCCGTGCTGTCTGCTTGCGTCTCCATGGGCGCCTGGGCCCAGGCCCCGGCGGCCGCCACTGCCGCCACTGCCGCCACCCCGGTCACACCGGCGGTCGCGGCTTCTGCGGCAGGGGTGAAACCCGTTGAGGTCAAGCCTGCGGTGGCCAGCACCGTGGGCCCTGCCGCCACACCCTCCGCATCGGACAAGGTGAGCCCCACCCAGGCGGCGCCAGCACCGACCGCCAAGGCCAAGTCGCCCACCCCCCTGCATGCCAAGGCAGGGCACAAGACCGTGCACCCCAAGGCCGCCAAGGCCAGTGTGAACAGCGGTGCCTCAATCAAGTGAGTGCGGGCGCGTCAGGCTCTGAGAGCGCCTGACGCATCCAAGTTCTTCACTGGGCAAGTGTTCAGCACGGAACCAACTCAGACGGCATCGCTCACAGTGAGCCTGCCCGGATGGGTTCCTGTCGATCCGGTTCGGCCCCGTCGTTTCACGGCGGGGCTTCTGTCGTTTGTTCCTCTTTGTTCTTGACCGATGCTGCTGCGCCTTCTTCTCCCCATCCTCCTGCTGTCTCCTTTGTTGCTGCCCTTGGGCCAGGCCCATGCCGAAGACGGCGACGGTGATCTGGCCCAGCGTTATGCCGATGTGCAACGCTGCATGGCGCGCGGCCTGGGGCCCCATTGGGATCGCACTTACCAAATCGACCAGGTGCGCAACCGCTGGGGCGGGCTGGAGCCCAAGGCGCAGTCGCTGGAGAGTGCGCCACAGGGTGTGCGCATCACCGAACTTCGTTGCCGCTACCAGGCTGGCCTGCAGGACGCAGAACGGCCTTGAGCGGGCTCATCGTCGTCAACCGCAAGAGCCGAGGTAGCCGCAATGGGTGCAGAACTCGCAGCCGTCCTTCTTGACCAGCGCATGGGCGCCACATTCGGGGCAGGGCTTGCCCGGCGTGACCTCCATGTGCGGCAGCATGGCGGGTTCGCCTGGCGCCGGCGCTGGGGCCTGGCCCGGGGCCGCAGCCCGCGACGCCTGTTGGCGCAGCGCCGGGATCACCCGGCCTTCGTCGTCGAGAAAGCCACGTCGGTACAGGATCTGTTGCACCGCGTAGGCGATGGCCGCCACTTCCGAGCTGTGAAAGCGTGGCACCCGGGTGCCGTCGGCCTTGCGGTAGTAGCCCGAGCGCACGGGGCCTTTGTCCCAGGTCACCTTGCGCAGATCGGCCAGCGCCTTGGGCAGTCGCCCATCGCGGGCCGTCAGCGACAGTACCCGGGCCACAGCGGTCACCCATTGCTGGGCCTCGTCGTTCTGGCCCGCCGGGATGAACACCTCCAGCGGGCGCTCCACCGTTACCCTTTGGCCATCCAGAAAGCCTTCCACGCTCACGAAAGACACCACCAGGTACAGCGACTTCTGGCCTTCGGAGGTGTGGTAGACCAGTTTCTCGGTCACCGCCGGGGTCTCACCTTCGGGGCGCTTTTCGATGCTGATGCGCAGCGGGTCCATGTCCAGCGGGGCCGGCGCGGGGCTGGGGCTGGCGCCGGAGGGATTGGCGCCGGCTGCTGCGGTGGCAGGTACTTCCAGCACCGCGCCCAGGGTGTCGTTGGGGCGGTAGGTGGCACAACCCTTCAGGCCATAGGCATGGGCGCGCAGGTACAGCTGTTTGAAGTCCTCGAACGGGTAGTCGGCCGGTACGTTGACGGTCTTGCTGATGGCCGTGTCGATGAAGGGCTGCACCGCGCCCATCATCGCCAGGTGCTCATCGCAGGACATGGCCAGCGCGGTCACCATCGAGTTGGGCAGCACCTGGCTCACGCGCAGGCGCTGGCCTTCGTGGCTGAACTCATCCTGATAGCGGCACACGGCGTCCAGCACGGCGTTGCCAAAGGCCGGCTCCAGCGTGCCCAGAAAAACCCGCAGGCCGTGGTCCACCACGGCAAAGGCCTGGGTGCCGCCTTCTGGGGTGCGCTTGTTGCGCGTGTAGGCGAGCGAGAAAGGCGGCTCGATGCCGTTGCTGGCGTTGTCGGCAAAGGCCAGGCTCACGGTGCCGGTGGGGGCGATCGACAGCAGGTGGCTGTTGCGGATGCCGTGCTCACGGATGCGTGCCTTCAGGGCCTCGGGCAGGCGCGATGCAAAGGTACCGGGCGCCAGATAGGCCTCGGCCTGCAGGGCCGGGAACGGCCCGCGTTCGATCGCCAGGTCGATCGAGGCGGCGTAGGCCGCGTCACGCATCAACTCGGCGATGTGGGCGGCCTGACGTCGGCCGGCCTCGCTGTCGTAGCGCAGGTTCAGCATGGCCAGGGCATTGCCCATGCCGGTGAAGCCCACGCCGATGCGCCGTTTGGCCATGGCCTGTTCCTGTTGCTCTTTCAGCGGCCAGGGCGTGGCATCCAGCACGTTGTCGAGAAAGCGCACCTGCAGTCGCACCGAGGCGACGAAGCCGGCTTCATCGAAGCGCGCCGCCGGCGTGAAGGGCTGCTGCACGAAGCTCGGCAGGATGATTGGGCCCAGATCGCAACAGCCATAGGCACACAGCGGCTGTTCGCCGCAGGGATTGGTGGCGACGATCTCTTCGCAGTAGCGCAGGTTGTTGTCTTCGTTGACCCGATCGAGAAAAATGATGCCCGGCTCGGCGTAGTCGTAGGCCGAGCGCATCACGCGGTCCCACAAGGCGCTGGCACTCACCTCCTGGTACACCCACAGGCCATCGTCGCGTTGAAAGGCGCCTCGCTCGATCAGGGCCCGTGTCGGGCGCGCCTTGTGCACCAACTGCACCTGGCCTTGCGCGGCCAGTGCCTGCATGAAGGCCTTGGTCACCCCCACCGACACATTGAAGTTGTTCCAGCGCCCCTTGGTGCGCTTGGCTTCGATGAACTCCTGCACGTCGGGGTGGTCGATGTTCAGGATGCCCATCTGCGCGCCCCGCCGCGAGCCGGCCGCCATCACCGTGCGGCACGAGGCGTCGAACACATCCATGAAGGTGCAGGGGCCGGATGCGTCGGAGTTTGTGCCTTTCACCAAGGCGCCTTTCGGGCGAATCGCCGAAAAGTTGTAACCCACACCGCCACCGCGGCGCAGGGTTTCGCTGGCCTGCGACAGCGCCGTGTAGATGCCAGGCACGCCATCTTCGTCGTAGCCGACCGCCGCATCGCCCACGGGTTGCACAAAGCAGTTGATGAAGGTGGCGTTGTGGCCCGCGCCGGCCGACGCCATGATGCGCCCGGCGCCAATGGCCCCGGCCAACATGTTGAGGCGGAACTTCTCGCCCATCTCGGCGCGCAATTCGGGGGTGCGCTCGACCGAGGCCACCGCCCGCGCCACGCGCTCGAACACCTGGCCGGCCGAGGTTTCACCCAGTTCTGCCTGACAGTATTTCTCCTGCAGCACCTCGGTGGTGATGCTTTGAGGGGCGAGCGCCGCGGCGGTGGCGGTGACAGCAGTGTCCATGGGTATTCCTTGGGTGGCGGGGCACCGAAAAGAACGCAGCATAGGCCCGACTTGAGTGCTGTGCTTGACCCTGATCAGCAAGAGGTCTCGCCTCCTGTTGATCATGGGAAGCTGTGTCAGGAGACAACCCAGGCATGTGCCTTGCTTGAGATGACTGTGATGAGTGCAAATCTAAAACAATGTTTTTTAAGTGAAACGGATCCCGGTGCTTCCGCTTGGCGGGGGGCGTCGCGCACTGTTTTGGCCCTTGGGTGCACCCCGCTGGCTCGGCCTGGCGCCGAAGCGCCGCACTGAACCCGGAGACACCATGCGCATCCCGCATCTGCAAGATCCCAGTACCCCGTCGGGGGGCCGCTTCCATCCAGCCCCAGACACCGCACCCCGTCTCAAGGCCACGGTGGACGATGGCTCGATCCGGGCCACGGCCATTTTGCTGACTCAGCAAGGCCTGGCCGAAGCCCTGCAGGGCGGCGGTGACTGGGCCGAAGCCGCCCCCTTGACCCTGGTCGAGACCGAGCGCGGCGTGCTCACCCTGTGGGCCTTGGTGAAAGACGTGGTGGCCCGGCCCCAGGCCGAGGCCGTCTTGGCGTCGCTGCTCAGCCAGGCGCTGAGTCTGCGTCTGCGCGGCGTGGCCGAAGGCCTGGCCCTGCTGGGGCGGCAGGCGCTCGAACCGCTGGCGCCGTCACCGGTGCGTTGAATCGTCAGGCCTGGCCCGGTATTTCAAGCGCGGCCCATGCCACGGGCAAACCATTGGCGTGCCAGTCGGTCCCAGAAGGTGGCGCCCAGGCCCAGGATGTCGTCATTGAAGTCGTAATGCGCGGCGTGCAGGTTCACACCGGTCTGGCCAGTGGCTGCGTTGCCGATCCAGCCATAGGCGCCGGGCACCTGCTCCAGCATGAAGCCGAAATCTTCGGCGGTCATTGCTGGCAGCACGTCGGTGTGGGCCTGCTGCGGGCCGACCACCTCAGCCATCACCTCGCCCATGAAGCGGGCCTCGCGGGCGTGGTTCACGGTGCAGGGGTAGCCGGGCTTGATGATCACGCGCGCGGTGCAGCCATGGGCTTCGGCCACGTGGGTGGCGATGCGTTCGATGCCCGCCACCAGCCGTTCCAGCGTCTCGGGCTGCAGGGTGCGGCAGGTGCCGTACAGGGCGGCCTCGTCGGGAATGATGTTCTCCACTGTGCCGCCTTCGATCTTGCCGACCGTGAGTACCGCACTGTCCAGCGGGTCGGTCTGGCGTGACACCAGCAACTGCAACTGGCCCACGATGGCGCAGGCCACCGGGATCGGGTCCAACGCAGCGTGCGGCTGGGCAGCGTGGCCGCCACGCCCCGTCACGCGGACCTCGAAGCGGTTGGCCGAGGCCATGATGGGCCCCACCCGCACACCCATCTGGCCGGCTGGCAGGGCGGGCCAGTTGTGCAGTGCAAACACGGCCTGCATCGGAAAGCGCTCGAACAGGCCCTCCTGCATCATGGCCCGGGCGCCGGCACCGCCTTCCTCGCCGGGCTGGAAGATGAAGTGCACGGTGCCGTCAAAGTCGGCTTGCCGTGCCAGCAAGGTGGCCGCCCCCAGCAGCATGGTGGTGTGGCCATCGTGACCACAGGCGTGCATGCGGCCCTCATGCTGGCTGGCGTGGCCGAAGGTGTTGAGCTCCTGCACCGGCAGCGCGTCCATGTCGGCGCGCAGCCCCACCGCCGGCCCCGGGTTGGCGGCGTTGCGGCCACGGCCGTGCAGCGTGGCCACCACCCCGGTCTGCGCCAGGCCCCGGTGCACCGGCAGGCCCAGGGCCTCCAGGTAGGCCGCCACACGGGCGGCGGTGCGCTGCTCTTCGTATTTCAGCTCGGGGTGGGCATGCAAGTCGCGGCGAAAGCCGATCAACTGACCCAGGTAGGGGGTGATGTCGGGGGTGAAGGGGGCGAGAGTCATGGGGTAACAGCCTGATGGAGGCCTGATTCTGCTCCGTTTGGCGCCGGGCGTCAGGGGTCATCAGGCCTCGCCCACCGGTAGCCGCACCTCCGACTTGACCTCGTTGAGCACGATGCTGGAGCGCACCTGCGACACCCCTGGCAGTCTGAAGATGGTGCCGTGCAAGAGTTGCTCGTAGTGCGCCACATCGCGCGCCATCACGGTCAGGATGTAGTCGGCCTGCCCGGTCGTGCTCAGGCAGCGCACGATATGGGGCGAGACCGCCACCTCGCGTTCGAACTGGCGAACCGTGGTCTCGGTGTGCTGGCTCAGGTTCACCTCCACCACCACCAGCAGGTTCAGGCCCACCTTGCTGCGGTCTACCAGGGCTGTGTAGCCCCGGATCACCCCGGCCGCCTCCAGCTCCTTGATGCGCTTCCAGCACGGCGTGGTTGACAGGCCGACCTTGGTGGCGATCTGCTGCACGGTCTGGCGCGAGTCGCGTTGCAGTTCCTGCAGAATCAGCAGGCTGGCGGCATCAAGTGTGAAATTCTCATGCATGGCTGATTTTAGGAATGAAATTCTCGAATCTACGCAATTGACCAAAAACTAAGAATCAAATTCTCACGCGCCTCCGGCAAGCTCATGGCTTCCCCAAAGCCCTGCGGGGCGCGAGAAGAACATGGAGACATCCACCCCCCTGATGGCGCCGCCAGCCCCTGTGTTGCGCCCTGATTTCAAACTGTCCGACAACCTCTGGGCCGAGCGCGGGCAGGTCTTTCTCACCGGCACCCAGGCCCTGGTGCGTCTGCTGCTGATGCAGCGCAACCGCGATGCGGCCCAGGGCCTGAACACCCAGGGTTTTGTCAGTGGCTACCGTGGCTCGCCGCTGGGCATGCTCGACCAGGCGATCTGGAAAGTCGGAAAAAAATTCTCCGATCATGGCGTGCGCTTCGTGCCTGCCGTCAACGAGGAACTGGGTGCCACCCAGGTGCTCGGCACCCAGCGCGTCGAGTCTGACCCTGAGCGCACCGTCGATGCCGTCTACGCCATGTGGTACGGCAAGGGACCGGGCGTTGACCGCGCCGCCGATGCGCTCAAGCACGGCAATGCCTATGGCTCGTCACCGCGTGGCGGCGTGCTGGTGGTGGCTGGGGACGACCACGGCTGTGTGTCGTCCTCGATGCCGCACCAGAGCGATCAACTGATGCAGGCATTTCACATGCCCGTGGTCTCGCCGGCCAATGTGGCGGAATACCTGGAGTTTGGCCTGTATGGCTGGGCCCTGTCACGCTACAGCGGTAACTGGGTCGGGCTGACCGCCTTGTCCGAGGTGGTTGAAAGCGGGGCCACGGTCAACCTCGATGAGGTCAACGCCCGCGTGGCAAAGTGGCAGGGTGCCGAGACGGTGCGCACCCTCACCGGCCACCAGCCCCCAGCCGACGGTCTGCATTACCGCTGGCCTGATCTGCCCTCGCTGCGCATCGAGTCGCGGCTGGCCGACAAGCTGGCCGCGGTGGCGGCTTTCGCCCAGGTCAACAGCATTGACCGCCACATCATCGAGTCGCCCCATGCCCAGGTCGGCATCATCACTTGTGGCAAGGCCCATTACGACCTCATGGAAGTGCTGCGCCGCCTGGAAATCAGCCCGGCCATGCTCGCGACGGCTGGTGTGCGACTGTACAAGGTGGGCTTGTCGTTTCCGATCGAGACCACCCGGGTGCGTGCCTTTGCCCAGGGCCTGCGCGAGATCCTGGTGATCGAGGAAAAAGGGGCGGTGGTCGAGCAGCAACTGCGCGAGCTGTTCTACAACGCCCCGCCCGAAACCCGCCCGGCCCTGGTCGGCAAGCACGACGCACAAGGCCGGCCCCTGGTCTCGGCCCTGGGTGAACTGCGGCCCTCGCGCCTGATCGAGCTGATGGCCGACTGGCTGCTGCGTCATTTTCCGGACAACAGCACCTTCAACGATCATCGCCGCCATGTGGTCGACTTTGTGCCCGCACCGTTGTTGGCCAACAGTGCCGACAGTGTCAAGCGCCTGCCCTACTTCTGCGCAGGCTGTCCGCACAACACCTCGACCGTGGTGCCCGAGGGATCGACCGCACGGGCCGGCATCGGCTGCCACTTCATGGCCAACTGGATGGAGCGCGACACCGCCGGCCTGATCCAGATGGGGGGCGAGGGGGTGGACTGGGTCTCGCACTCGATGTTCACGCGCACGCCTCATGTGTTCCAGAACCTGGGGGACGGTACTTACTACCACTCGGGCTATCTGGCGATCCGGCAGGCTGTGGCCGCCCAGGCCACCCTGACCTACAAGATCCTGTTCAACGATGCTGTGGCCATGACCGGAGGGCAGCCCGTGGATGGCGTGATCAGCGTCGACGCCATTGCCCGCCAGGTCGAAAGCGAGGGCGTGAAGCAGGTGGTGGTGCTGTCTGACGACATCGACAAATATGCCGCGCAGCGCGATCGGTTTCCGACCGGGACCGAGTTCCATGACCGCAGCCAGCTCGACGCGGTGCAGCGCCGCCTGCGCGAGGTGCCTGGTGTCACCGTGCTGATCTACGAGCAGACCTGCGCCGCTGAAAAGCGTCGGCGTCGCAAGAAGGGCCAACTGGCTGACCCGTCGCGTCGACTCTTCATCTATGACGCCGTCTGCGAAGGCTGTGGCGACTGCTCGGCCCAGAGCAACTGCGTGGCCGTGTTGCCCCACGAAACCTCGATGGGCCGCAAGCGCCGCATCGACCAGAGCAGCTGCAACAAGGACTATTCCTGTGCCAAGGGCTTCTGCCCCAGTTTTGTCAGCGTCAGCGGCGGCCAGCCTCGCCGCAAGATGGGGGCCTTGCAGACCGCCTCGGCAGCCTTCGAGCAGCATGTCGCCGCACTGCCGCACCCCACGGCCCATGTGTGGGAGGCCCCCTACGACCTGCTGGTCACCGGTGTGGGGGGCACGGGCGTGGTCACCGTGGGCGCCGTGATCGCCATGGCCGCCCACCTCGAGGGCAAGAGCGCCAGCGTGCTCGACTTCATGGGCTTTGCGCAGAAGGGTGGTTCGGTGCTTTCCTTTGTGCGCCTGGCCGATGTGCCCGAGCGCCTGAACCAGGTGCGCATCGATACCCAGCAGGCCGATGCCGTGCTGGCCTGCGACATCGTCGTGGCGGCCTCACCCGAAGCCTTGCAGACCGTGCGCCGCGGCCGCACCCGGCTGCTGGTCAACACCCACGAAGTGCCTGTGGCCGAATCCATTCGCAACCCCGACGCCAGCCTGCAGGTCGATCAGCTGATCGACAAGTTGGAGTTCGCGGCCGGTCCGGGCCAGCTCGAAACCTTTGACGCTCAAGCCCTGGCCGAAGATTTTCTGGGCGACACCATCGTCGCCAACATCCTGGCCATGGGCTATGCCTGGCAACGCGGGCTGGTGCCCTTGAGCCTGGCCGCCATGCTGCGCGCCATTGAGCTCAATGGCGTGGCCGTGCCCACCAACCTGCTGGCCTTCTCCTTGGGGCGCCTGGCGGCGGCCCGACCCGAGCTGTGCCAAAGCCTGCTGGAAGCCCCGGCACAGGGTTCGGCCCTGCAGGTGCCGGGCGATCTGGAGGCCTTGCGTCGGCAGGCGGGTGAGCTGCTTGGTGCCTACCAGAATGCAGCCTATGCCCGTCGGCACGATGAACTCGTGCAAGCCGTGCTGGCACGCGAGCAGGCCCTGGGCTTGTCCCCAGGCGGTGCCCTGAGCCAGACGGTGGCACGCAGCGCGCTCAAGCTCATGGCCTACAAAGACGAGTACGAAGTGGCCCGCCTTTACAGCACGCCCGCCTTTCGAGAGGCTCTGGCCCAGCAGTTCGAGGGTGAGTTGCAGCTGGCGTTCCACATGGCCCCACCGCTGCTGGCGCGGGGGCGCAACGGTCAGCCCCCGGCCAAGCTGCGACTCGGCGCCTGGATGTTGCCCGCCATGCGCCTGCTGGCGCGGGGCAAGGCTTTGCGCGGCACCCCGCTCGACGTGTTCGGGTACACAGCCGAGCGCCGCATGGAGCGCGCACTCATCCAGGCCTACGAGGCCCGGGTGCATGAACTGCTGCCCCTGATCAACGCCGAGCGACTGCCCTTGGCGCTGGAGCTGCTTGCCCTGCCGCTGTCCATGCGTGGCTTTGGCCACGTCAAGGCGCGCAATGTTGAGCGCGCCCGCCGCCGCGAGGCCGAACTGCTGCACCGCCTGGATCCACAGCGCTACCCGCGCCCGCAAGGCGGACCGCAGGCCGGCCAGTTCAAAGGCATCGAGGTGCGCGCGGCCTGACCCGCTTGACCCGCCAGCGCCTACGCTCAGCCTGCTGGCCCCGAGGGGCCAGCCGCTGGCGCATCACCATGGGGCTTTCCAAACCGAGGGCACCCGCCCTCATGCCAGGGAGCCCCCATGAAAAAGGAAGTCATTCACCAACTTCACAAGAACTTTGAGGACTGTGCGCGTCGGAAAGACGACGTGGAGTATTGGCTGGCCAGAGAGCTGCAGACCCTGCTTGGCTACAAGGAATGGCGCAATTTCGAGCTCGTGATCGACAAGGCCAAGGTGGCTTCCCAAAACGCTGGACAAGCTGTGTCCGATCATTTTGTTGACGTCAACAAGATGATCGAAGTCGGCAAGACAGCTGAGCGCGAAGTGAGTGACATCGCGCTGACCCGCTATGCCTGCTACCTCATCGCCCAGAATGGCGATCCACGCAAGGATGCTGTCGCCTTTGCCATGACCTACTTTGCGGTACAAACCCGAAAGCAGGAACTGATTGAGGTTCGAATGGCCGAATGGGAACGCCTTCGCGCCCGCGAGAAGCTGACGCTCTCGCAAAAGGAGTTGTCGGGCGTCCTGTTCGAGCGCGGCATCGACAGCCCCGGCTTCAGTCGCATTCTCAGCCGAGGCGATGCGGCCTTGTTCGGCGGCCTGAGTACCCACGACATGAAGCAGCGCTTGGCGGTGCCTGACAGCCGGCCCCTGGCCGATTTTCTCCCTACCATCACCATCAAAGCCAAGGACTTCGCCAACGAAATCACCAACACCCAGGTCAAGCAACAGGACCTGCACGGCGAGTCCGGCATCAGCCGCGAGCACATCAAGAACAACCGCGATGTGCGAAAACTGCTGACCCAGCGCGACATCGTGCCCGAGGACTTGCCGGCCGCTGAAGATGCCAAGAAGCTGGAGCGTCGCCTGAAATCCGAAGCCCAGAAGCTCCCGGGCCTGACCCCTAAGCTGGGTCGCAAGCGCCGTTGAGGCGCTGCTGAACCGCCATCACCGTTGCCGCAGTTTCGTCTGTTCCGACGATGCCAGCGCAACCGTGGCTGAACCATCATGGCGACAACAACAGCCGCCGCTGTGGCGGCAGGAGACGCACATGGCCGGTCCACTGCAAGGGCTCAAGGTGATCGAGATGGCCGGTCTGGGGCCGGGGCCTTTTTGTGCCATGTTGCTGGCCGACATGGGGGCCGAGGTGTTGCGCATCGAGCGCCCGGGCACACCACACACGCCGCACGACATCCTAGCCCGGGGCCGCACCCACCTCGCGCTGGATTTGCGCGCCGCCGGGGCGGCAGACCCAGTGCTCAGTCTGATCGAGCGGGCCGATGTGCTGATCGAGGGCTTTCGCCCGGGTGTCATGGAGCGCCTGGGCCTGGGGCCCGAGCCCTGCCTGCAACGCAACCCGCGCCTGGTCTATGGCCGCATGACCGGCTGGGGCCAGCACGGCCCACTGGCCCAGGCTGCGGGGCACGACATCAACTACATCGCCCTCAGCGGGGCCCTGCATGCCATCGGCCGCAGCGGCGAGGGGCCGGTGCCGCCGCTCAATCTGGTGGGTGATTTCGGGGGCGGTGCCATGCTGCTCGCCTTTGGCGTGCTCAGTGCGCTGTACGAGGCGCAGCGCTCGGGGCAGGGCCAGGTGATCGACGCGGCCATGACCGATGGCGCAGCCCTGCTGTCCGCCATGATGTACGGCTTCAAGGCGGCCGGTCGCTGGAGCAACCAGCGCGGCGAAAACCTGCTTGACGGGGGGGCCCACTTCTACGCCACCTATGCCTGTGCCGACGGGCGCTACGTCGCCATCGGCGCCATCGAGCCGCAGTTCTATGCCCTGCTGCGCGAGCGCTGCGGCATCGCCGACGACCCGGCCTTCGATGCCCAGATGGACCCTGCGGCCTGGCCTCTGCTCAAGCTGCGGCTGGCCGATGTGTTCCGCACCCGCACGCGAGACGAGTGGTGTGCCCTGCTCGAGGGCAGCGACGCCTGCTTTGCCCCCGTGCTGGACTGGGACGAAGCCCCTCAGCACCCCCACAACCAGGCCCGCGGCACCTTTGTGACGGCCCAGGGCCTGACCCAGCCCGCACCGGCGCCACGCTTCAGCCGCAGCGTCCCCGAGCAGCCTGGCACCCGGTCGGCCCCCGCAGCCAGCGAGCTGTTGCGTCGGTGGGGCCTTGATGAGCCCGCCCTGAAGGCCGTTCTGCCCCCCGGAGGCCCCCGTGCATGAGGCCGTTTTGCAGGTGCGCGAAGAAGGCGCCGTGGCCTGGCTCACGCTGAACCGGCCCGAGCGCCTCAACGCCCTCAACCCTGCGCTGGTGCAAGCCCTGCTGGCCTACTTTCAGGCCTTGTATCGCCGCACTGAACTGCGGGTGGTGGTGCTGCAAGGCGCTGGTACCGCCTTTTGCAGCGGCCTGGACCTGAAAGAGGCCCCCGATGCCCGTGCCCTGGGGGTGCCTGGCATGCTGGCGGTCCAGCGCGACCTGCGCGACATCATGATCGCCATGCGGCGTTGCCCGCAGCCCATCATCAGCCTGGTGCAAGGGGCGGCCAGCGGCGGCGGCTTTGCCTTGGCACTGGCCTCCGACATTCGCCTGGCCACCCCTGATGCTCGCTTCAATGCGGCCTTCATTCGCATCGGCCTGTCGGCCTGCGATGTCGGTGTCAGCTACTTTCTGCCCCGCATGGTGGGCAGTTCGGTGGCCGCGCACTACCTGCTCACCGGGCGCTTCATGGACGCGGCCCAAGCCCAGGCCCTGGGCTTGGTCAGCACTGTGGCGCCGGGGCCCGAGTTGCAGGCAGAGGCACAGGCACTGGCCGACGACATGCTGCGTGCCAGCCCCCTGGGCCTGCGCCTGACCAAGGACGCGCTGGGGCACGCGGTGGACGCCGCCGGCCTGGACGCCGTGGTGGCGCTGGAAGACCGCAACCAGATCCTGTGCAGCCAGACCGACGACTTTCAGGAAGGCATTGCGGCCTTTCTGGGCCGACGCGCACCACGTTACAGCGAGCGCTGACTCGACCCTGCCAACCCTCGGAGCCTGCTCATGACCCTGGACGACCTGATCTACCAACCTGGCCTCATGACCGGCCAACGCATCCTGGTCAGTGGCGGAGGCACCGGCCTGGGCCGCGTCATGGCTGAGGCGCTGCTGATCCTGGGCGCCGAGCTCTACCTCTGCGGGCGCCGCGGCAGCGTACTGGAAGCCACGGCCCACGATTTGATGTCGGCCCACGGAGGCCGCGTCGTGCCCCTGGTGTGCGACATCCGTGACGAGGCGGCCATCGCGGCCATGGTGCAGCAGATCTGGGATGACGGCGGCGCGCTCACCGGGCTGCTCAACAACGCGGCAGGCAACTTCGTCAGCCGCACCGAAGACCTGTCCCCGCGCGCCTTCGATGCCATTGCCAGCATCGTGTTCCGCGGCAGCTTCGTGCTCACGCTGGAGTGCGGCAAACGCTGGCTGGCGGCAGGGCAGAAGGCGTCGGTGCTGTCCATCCTCACCACCTGGGTCTGGAACGGCTCGCCCTACACCGTGCCCTCGGCCATGGCCAAGGCCGGGATACATGCCATGACCCAATCGCTGGCGGTGGAGTGGGGCGGGCGCGGCATCCGCTTCAACGCCATCGCGCCAGGCCTGTTCCCCACCGAAGGCATGAGCGCCAGGCTCAACCCCCAGGGCGGCGAGCACCAGGCGGTGGGCAATCCCATGGGCCGCACCGGCCGCATGCCCGAGCTGGCCAATCTGGCGGTCTTCTTGCTGGGCCCGGGGTCTGAGTACCTGACGGGGCAGACGATTGCCATCGACGGCGCCCAGTTCCAGGCCACCGGCGGCAACTTTGCCCGCATGGCCAGTTGGACTGACGATGACTGGGAGCAGGCGCGCCGCAACATCCAGCAGCGCAACGCCGAAGACCGACGCCAGCGCCAGCCTGAAGATTCGGCTTGAGTGCCGCCAAGGCCACTCAGGGTGGGATCAGCTTGAGGCGCCGCGCCAAGGCCACCGCCTGCGTGCGGCTGTGCGCCCCCAGCTTGGCATTGATGCTGCGCAGGTGGGTGCGCACCGTACTGTCGGACACGAACAGCTTCTCGGCCATGGCGCTGTTCGAGTAGCCCTCCACCAGCAGTTGCAGCACGTGCAGTTCCTTGCGGGTGAGCGGCTCCACCAGGTTGCGCGCAGGGGTGTCAGGGTGCTCTGGGGTGCTGTCGGTCTCGCTGGGCAGGGGGCCAAAGGCCTGCAGCAGGCGTTGCAGGTAGTCGCCCAGAATCGGATCGCGCACCGTGCCGCTGTCGTGCAGCGCCTGGTAGCGCTGAACCAGGGGGCCCACGGCGGGGCCCTCGTCCAGGATCAGGCGCATGAAGCCCTCGGCACTGGCCTGTTGCAGCACCTGGCCGATCTGGGCCACCGCGGCCGGGGCGTCACCGCTGCGGGCCAGGGCCAGGCTGCGCAGCACGCGCAGGCTCAGCACCCGGCGGTTGCGGGCCACGGCCTGGGCCGCCGAGATCTCGCGCTCCAGGGTCGGCAATGCCTCACCGGCCTGGCCTGCCGCGATCTGCCAGCGCAGCCGCGCCAGGCCCAGGTACTCGATGTCGTGCGCCAGCAGGCGCAGCCGCTCTTCGCGGGCCCACACGGTGGGGTCTTCGGCCCGGTGCAGCTCGTCACGTGCGGCCGCCGTGTTGCCTTGCCTCAGCAGCAGTCGGGCGCGCTCCAGCTTGGCGCCCACCACCACCCTGGGCAGTTTGCGTTGGTGGCCCAGGTACTCCAGCTCGGTCAGGGCCAGCGAGGCCGCGTCCACGTCGCCGCTCACGAAGGCGATGCGCGAGCGCATCGCATGGCTCAGGATCATGTGGTCGGGCAGGCCCACATCGCGTGCCAGTGGCAGGTACACATTGAGCAGGTGATCGGCCTGGTCCAACTGATTGGTCTCGTACACCGCGCAGGCGTAAAACACGCCGGCCCAGGCATTGCCATGGGTGTGGTTGTAGTTCACGGCGTGGGTGGCATCCACGGCCAGTCGGAAACGCGCCGTGGCCTGGCGCAGCCGGCCCTGCTGCAGGTCCATGAGGCCTTCGGTCGACTCGGTGTACATGCGGTGGAAGGTGCTGGCGCTGCCCTGCTCGCGTCGCGCCGCATCCAGCAGTTGCTGGGCCTCGCCCGGGTCGCCCATCACCGACAGGATGTGGGCCATCGCATTGAGCAGGGTGCTGTCGGCAAAGGGCAGGCCGGTGGGCAGGCGCTTCAGGCTCTCACGGCCGATTTCCAGGGCCTGTTCACTCTGATCCTGCATGGCCAGCAGCATCGGTCGCATGCAGGCGGCCTGGGCCTGCACCAGGGGGTCGTCCGGGTGGCGCTGCAGGGCCTGTTCCAATTCTTCGCCCGCAGCCCAGGGCCCGCGGGTGAAGCAGGTGGCCCACAGGGCCACCATCTCCAACGCCGGGCGCTGGTGCAGCAGGGGCGCGGGCACGGCGGCAAGCCAGCGTGCCAGCAAACGCATGCGCCCGGCCCGCAGAAACGACTCGGCGTGCAGGTCCAGCAGATTCAGCGCCAGCGGGTGGTCGCCACCCTCGATGGCGTGGTCAATGGCGGGCACGGGGCGGCCCTGGGCCTCGTACCAGCCCGCCGCCGCCAGGTGCAGCCGGGCCACCTCGTCGGGCCACTCACGCTGCAGCTCCTTGCGCAGGTAATCGGCAAACAGGCTGTGGTAACGCCAAGTGCGCTGCTCACTGGACACGGGGGTCAGAAACAGGTGGGCCTCATCCAGGCGGGTCAGCAGGCGTTGGCAGTCGGCGCGCGGCATCAGGGCGGCGCACACTTCGGCATCCAACTGGCGCAGGATGCTGCTGCGCAGCAGAAAGTTGCGCACTTCGGGCGGTTGCTGCTGCAGCACGTCTTCGGCCAGGTAATCAGCCACGGCCCGGTCCGAGCCCGAAAAGCGGGCCACGAACTGCTCCACCGCCTGCGCATGCTGACCTTGTCGTTCCAGCGCCAGCGAGGCCAGCCAGAGGGCGGCAATCCAGCCCTCGGTCTTCTCGTGCAGCCGGTACAGCAGATCGGCCCCCAGGCCTTGCGGCAGGCTGCGCGCCAGAAAGGCGGCGGTGTCGTCCAGGCTGAAGCGCAGGCGCTCGGCATCCACCTCGATCAACTTGCCGCGCGCCCGCAGCCGCCCCAGCCCCAGGGCGGGCAGGCTGCGCGAGCCCAGCACCAAGTGACCGCGTCGCGGCAACTGCTCGATGATCTCGCGCACCAGGCCCAGCACGGCGGGTTCGTGTACCGCCTCGAAGTCGTCCAGAAACAGGGCAAAAGGCTCGTCAAACAAGGCCAGCGCACGCAGCGCATCGAGCCTCGAACCCGTGCCGACCGCTGCGGCCCCCAGGCGCTGGATCGCCTCGTCCAGCCCGCCCAGAAAACGCGACACATCGTTGTCCGATCGGTCCAGCGTGAGCCAGGCCGTGCTCACGCCCTGGGCCTCGAATCGGGCCTGGGCCTGCACCATGGCCGTGGTCTTGCCAAAGCCCGCCGGGGCACGCACCAGCACCAGTTGGCCGGCGCCTTCGGTGATCCGCTGACAAAGGCCCTCGCGTACCACTTGGGTGGCCGTGGGGGCGGGGGGGGGCAGCTTGGTCTCGAAAGTGCGCGCCGGCGGTGCGGGCTCGGGGTGCGGGGCGAGGGGAGCGGCATCCATGAGGGGGTTCGGGTGGGCTGGGGGCGTGGGGCATTCTGCGACACAAGTCCAGCGGCGGGAGTCACCTCGGTGCCGTCAGCCGCGACAGGGGCATTTCGTCGTTTCAGACGATGCATCAGTGCCCCCGGATTTCTAGACTTCTCTTCCATCAACCCCCTAAGCCCTACTTGTCCCGGAGCCCCACCATGCAACTCGATTCCAGCATTGCCGCCGTCGTCACCGGAGGGGCCTCCGGTCTGGGCGCAGCCACCGCCCGGCGCCTGGCCAGCCATGGCGTGAAGGTCGCCCTGTTCGACCTCCATGCCGCCCAGGGCGAAGCGCTGGCCCGCGAGATCGGTGGGGTGTTCTGCCAGGTCGACGTGACCTCTGAAGAGCAGGTGGATGCCGGCTTTGCCAAGGCCCGTGCTGCCCATGGCCAGGAGCGCGTGCTGGTCAACTGCGCCGGCACCGGCAATGCCGTCAAGACCGCCAGCCGCGACAAGGCCACGGGCGAGATCCGGCACTTTCCGCTGGCCAATTTCGACCGCATCATCCAGATCAACCTGGTGGGCACCTTCCGCTGCATTGCCAAGTCGGCCGCCGGCATGCTCAGCCTGGCGCCGCTGGCGGACGGTGACCGGGGTGCCATCGTCAACACCGCCTCGGTGGCCGCGCAGGACGGGCAGATGGGCCAGGCCGCCTACACCGCCTCCAAGGCGGGCATCGTGGGCATGACCTTGCCGATCGCGCGCGACCTCATGAACGAGGGCATCCGCGTCAACACCATCCTGCCCGGCATCTTCGACACTCCCTTGCTGCAAGGCGCGCCCGAGCACGTGAAGGCAGCCTTGGCCGCCTCGGTGCCCTTCCCCAAGCGCCTGGGCCAACCCGCCGAATACGCCCAACTGGCCGAAAGCCTGATCCTCAACGGCTACCTCAACGGCGAAAGCATCCGTCTCGACGGCGCGATCCGCATGGCGCCGCGCTGAGGCCTGCCCCCCCCTCAATATCGTCTGTTCCGACGACGCCCCGGCGTGTCGGGCGGGCGAACAATCCAGCCATCCCATCCCCTGTTTTTGAGGAAGCCCGCCATGTCCGAAGCCTATGTTGTTGCCGCTGTCCGCACTGCCGGGGGGCGCCGCGGTGGGCGTCTCGCCGGCTGGCACCCGGTGGAGCTGGCGGCCCAGGTGATCAATGCCGTGCTCGACCGCACCGGCATGGACCCGGCGCTGGTGGACGACGTGTTCATGGGCTGCGTCAGCCAGGTGGGTGAGCAGTCCACCAACGTGGCGCGCAATGCGGTGTTGGCCTCACGCCTGCCCGAGTCGGTGCCGGGCACCTCGATCGACCGGCAGTGCGGCTCGTCGCAGCAGGCGCTGCACTTTGCCGCTCAGGCCGTGATGTCGGGGGTACAGGACATCGTGCTGGCCGGGGGCGTCGAGTCCATGACCCGGGTGCCCATGTTCAGCCCCTCGGCCCTGGCGCAGAAGGCGGGGCTGGGCTTCTACCAGAGCGAGAGCGTGAACCGCCGTTACCACGATGTGGCGTTCAGCCAGTTCACCGGCGCCGAGATGATGGCTCACAAGTACAACCTGCGCAAAGACGTGCTGGACCAGTTCGCTCTGCTGAGCCACCAGCGCGCCATCGCGGCCACCGAGGCCGGGGCCTTTGCCGACGAGATCGTGCCGGTGCCCGTGCGGCGGGCTGATGGCGACCAGGGTGGCGACCAGGACGGCAGCCTGCACAGCGTGGACGAAGGCATCCGCTTTGATGCCACGCTGGCCGGCATCCAGGGCGTCAAGCTGCTGCAGGAGGGCGGCGTGATCAGCGCCGCCAATGCCAGCCAGGTGTGCGACGGTGCCACCGCCGCACTGGTGGTCAATGAGCGGGGCCTCAAGGCGCTGGGCCTGAACCCGCTGGCCCGCGTGCACCACATGAGCGTGCTGGGCCACGACCCGGTGATCATGCTCGAAGCCCCGATCCCTGCCACCGAGCGGGCCCTGCGCAAGGCTGGCCTGAACATCGCCGACATCGATCTGTACGAGGTCAACGAGGCCTTTGCCTCGGTGCCTCTGGCCTGGCTGAAGGCCCTGGGGGCCGACCCTGAACGCCTGAACGTGCACGGCGGGGCCATTGCGCTGGGCCACCCGCTGGGTGCCTCGGGCACCAAGCTCATGAGCACCCTGATCCATGCCCTGCGGCGGCGCGGCGGGCGCTATGGCCTGCAGACCATGTGCGAGGGGGGTGGCATGGCCAATGTCACGATCATCGAACGGCTCTGAGCCCGGCATGAGCACCGGCCAGCCCCTGCTGTCTGTCGAAGAGGTCACGGTGCGCTTCGGCGGCATCGTGGCCCTGGATGGCGTGTCCTTCGAGGTGCGGCGCGGCGAAATCTGCGCCCTGATCGGCCCCAACGGTGCCGGCAAGAGCACCTTGTTCAATTGCCTGTCGCGCCTGTATGAATGCAGCGCCGGGCGCATCTGCTTCGAGGGGCAGGACCTCAGCCGCTTGCCGCGGCACCGCATGGTGCGCCTGGGTATCGGGCGCACCTTTCAGAACCTGGCCCTGTTTCGCAGCATGACCGTGCGCGACAACGTGCTGCTGGGCTGTCACAGCCGACACCACGCGGGTCTGTGGCGCAACGCCCTGCGCTGGCCCGGGGTGGCGGCGCTGGAGTCGCGGGCGCATGAGCGGGCCCAGCAACTGATCGATTTCGTGCAACTGGGGGCCGACGCCGACCGCCCCGTGGCCGACCTGCCTTTTGGCACCCAAAAGCGCGTTGAGCTGGCGCGCGCCCTGGCGGCCGAGCCTCAATTGCTGCTGCTGGATGAGCCGGCCTGCGGCCTCAACCATGAAGAGCTGCAGGGCCTGGGCGACTTGATCCGCGACATCCGCGACCGCCTGGGCGTGACCGTGCTGCTGGTCGAGCACCACATGGGCCTGGTGATGGGTCTGTCCGACCGGGTGGTGGCGCTGAACTTCGGCCGCAAGATTGCCGAAGGCCGGCCGGCCGAAGTGCGTCAGCACCCCGAGGTGATCCGCGCCTACCTGGGCGACGAACTCGAAGACCCCCGGCAGGAGGCCGCATGACACCCCGAGCCCTCGCCCCCGCCGGCGCCGACACCCCTTTGTTGCAGGTGCGCGGCCTGCACGCCCGCTATGGCAACACCCCGGTGCTGCACGGCCTGGACCTGGACCTGCCACAGGGCCAGGTGACCGCGCTGCTGGGCGCCAACGGCGCAGGCAAGACCACCACCCTGCGGGCCTTGTGTCGCCTGTCGGTGCAGACCTTGGGGCGGGTGGCGCTGGGTGGCCAGGCCATCGAGGCCTGCAGCACCGAGCAGATCGCTCGCCTGGGCGTGGGCCATGTGCCCGACGGGCGAGGCACGTTCCTGGGCCTGAGCACCGAAGAGAACCTGCGCCTGGGCAGCCATGCCCGTGCCAGCCAGCAAGGCGCAGAGGCCGACATGGAACGCATCTATGCCTACTTTCCGCGCCTGCGTGAGCGGGCACGTCAACAGGCGGGCACCCTGTCGGGGGGCGAGCAGCAGATGCTGGCCATCGGCCGTGCGCTGATGGGCCGCCCGCGCCTGCTGTTGCTTGACGAGCCCTCGTTCGGCCTGGCGCCGCTGGTGGTGAAAGACATCTTTTCGATCATGCGGCGCATCAACCAGGAAGAGGGCGTGACCATCCTGCTGGTCGAGCAGAACGCACGCCTGGCCCTGGCCCTGGCGCACCAGGCCTACCTGCTGGAGACCGGCCGCGTGGTGCTGTCGGGCACGGCGGCCGAGCTGCGCAGCAACCCGGCCGTGCAGCGGGCCTACCTGGGCGAATGAAGCGAGAAAACCCATGAACGAGTTTTTGCACCAGATGCTGGCCGGCCTGGCCACCGGGGGCATCTACGCCAGCGTGGCACTGGCCCTGGTGATGATCTACCAGGCCACCCATCACATCAATTTCGCCCAGGGCGAAATGGCCATGTTCTCCACCTTCGTGGCCTGGGCGCTGATCGATGCGGGCCTGCCGTACTGGGGCGCCTTCGCCCTCACGGTGCTGCTGTCGTTTGTTGTGGCTGCGGCGGTCGAGTTCGTGGTCATCCGGCCCATGCACCGGGCGCCTGAGCTGTCGGTGGTAGTGGTCTTCATCGGCCTGCTGGTGATTTTCCACAGCCTGGCGGGCTGGTTGTTTGGCTACACCATCAAGCCTTTTCCGAGCCCGTTCCCGCGCGACGCCTGGTACGGCTCGACCCTGATGTCGGCGCACGAGGTGGGTGCCATCGTGGTGGCCCTGCTGATGGTGGCCTTGCTGTTCAGCCTGTTCCGCTTCACCCGTGTGGGGCTGGCGCTGCGCGCTGCGGCGCAGAACCCGGTGTCGTCGCGCCTGGTGGGCATCTCGGTGGGGCGCATGCTGATGCTGGGCTGGGGCCTGGCCGGCGCCATCGGTGCCGTCGCCGGCATGATGGTGGCGCCCGTGGTGTTCCTCGACCCGAACATGATGACCGGCGTGCTGCTGTATGCCTTCGCGGGCGCCCTGATCGGGGGCATCGACAACCCCGTGGGCGCCGTGCTGGGGGGCTTCATCGTTGGCGTGCTCGAGAACCTGATCGGCACCTACGTGGTGGGAACCGAACTCAAGCTATCAGTCGCCCTGGCCCTGATCATCGGCGTGCTCATCGTGCGCCCCCAGGGCTTGCTGGGGCGCCGTGTGGTCACCCGGGTCTGACCCCCCGCAGACTGAATCCCCGACCCTGAAAGACCCTCATGCTGAATGCGCCCAGCCCCTCCGGTTTTCTGCGCTCACGCGGGCTGTGGCTGGCCGCCTTGGCGCTGGCCCTGAGCCTGCTCTGGGTGCTCAAGGGCTACCAGTTGTTCCAGGCCACCCTGGTGCTGTCGTATGCCATGGCCTTGCTGGGCCTGAACATCCTCACCGGCTACAACGGCCAGATCTCGCTCGGCCATGGGGCCTTCTTTGCGCTCGGGGCCTATGCTGCCGGTGCGCTGATGGAGCACGCAGGCCTGCCGTACTGGGCCACCGTGCCGGCGGCCTTCTGTGTTTGCGGCGGGGCCGGCTACCTGTTCGGGCGCCCCGCGCTCAAGCTCGAAGGGCTGTACCTGGCCCTGGCCACATTTGCGCTGGGCCTGGCCATGCCCCAGTTGCTCAAGTACAAGCACCTGGAGGCCTGGACCGGCGGTGCCCAGGGCCTGGTGTTGATGAAGGCCGACGCCCCCTTCGGCCTGCCCCTGGACCCGGACCAATGGCTGTACCTGTTTTCGCTCGTCGTGGCCCTGCTGTTGTTCTGGCTGGCCCACAACCTGCTGCGGGGCAGCTGGGGGCGGGCCTGGCGCGCCATCCGAGACCACGCCATGGCGGCCGAGGCCATGGGCGTGGACCGCAGCCATTGCAAGGCCACGGCCTTTGCGGTGTCGGCCGCCTACACCGGGGTGGGCGGGGCCCTGTCCGCGATTGCAGTGCAGTTTGTGTCGCCCGATTCGTTCTCGCTGTTCCTGTCGATCTCCCTGCTGGTGGGCATCGTGGTCGGCGGCGTGGGCACCCTCTGGGGGGCTTTGTACGGCGCGCTGTTCATCCTGTTTGTGCCCAACCTGGCCGAGAAGGTCTCCAAGGCCGCACCCTGGGCGGTGTACGGCGTGGTGCTGATCCTGCTGATGTTCGTGCTGCCAGGTGGCGTGGTCGGCGGTCTGCGCCGACTCCAGGCGCTGATGCAGCGCAAGCCTTGATGACGCCGAGCGATGCAAAGGAGACTCCATGAACACCGCCCCCGATCCCGTGCTCGAAGAACGCCACGGCGCAGTGGCCCTGCTGCGGCTGAACCTGCCCCAGCGCCTGAACCCGCTGGCCTTGTCACTGCAGTTGGCGCTGCGCGAGCACCTGGCTCGCCTGGCCGACGACCGCAGCGTGCGGGCCCTGGTGCTCACCGGGGCAGGCAAGGGCTTTTGTGTGGGCGCCGATCTGGGCAGCATGCAGGCACCGCCCGCTGGCCAGAGCCTGGGTAAGCAGACCGCCACGGCCATGGAGGCGCTGTCCAACCGACTGATCGAAGACCTGCGCAGCATGCCCTTCCCGGTGCTGAGCGCTGTCAACGGTCCCTGCGCGGGGGCCGGGGTGGGCCTGGCGCTGGCGGCCGATGTGGTGCTGGTGGCGCGTTCGGCCTATTTCTACCTGCCCTTCATGCCGCGGCTGGGCATCGTGCCCGATCTGGGCTGCACCTGGTTTCTGGAGCGCCTGCTGGGCCGCTCGCGGGCGGTGGCCCTGTCGCTGCTGGGCGAGCGCCTGTCGGGCGAGCAGGCGGCTCAATGGGGCCTGGCCTGGGCCTGTGTGGACGATACCGACCTGGGCGAACAGGCGCTGGCCCTGGCGCAGCGCCTGGCCCGCCTGCCAGCCCATGCCGCACGCGAGATCCGCAGTGTGTACGAGCACGCCGCCAGCCACAGCCTGAACGAGCAGATGCGCCATGAGGCCGAGCGCCAGCGCGAGTTGATCGACCGGCCAGAATTCGCCGAGGGTGTGCAGGCCTTCCTGGCCAAGCGCGAGCCGGTGTTTGCCCCGCGCCGCTGAGGGCCCCGAGAGCCTCAGCCCTCGACCTGAAGCCGGTAGCCCACGGCGGTCTCGGTCAGCAGGTGGCGCGGCTGGGCCGGGTCTTGTTCGAGCTTTTGCCGAAGGTGGCCCATGTAGATGCGCAGGTAGTGGCTTTGCTCGGTGTGCGAGGCCCCCCACACCTCGCGCAGCAGTTGCCGGTGGGTGAGCACGCGGCCCGCATGGGTGACCAGCACCGACAGCAGCCGGTACTCGATCGGGGTCAGGTGCACCAGCTGGCCATCGCGCCGCACCAGCCGGGCCACTCGGTCGATTTCCACGCCGCCGAAGCGGAACACCGGATCGCTGGCCTCGCCGGGCTGGCCGGCCTCGGGCGGCAGGCCGCGGGGGCGGCGCAGGTTGGCACGCACCCGGGCCATCAGCTCACCCACGCCGAAGGGCTTGGCCAGGTAGTCGTCGGCGCCAGCGTCCAGCGCCGCAATCTTGTCGGCCTCGTCGCTGCGCGCCGACAGCACCACGATGGGCACCTGGCTCCAGCCGCGCACATCGCGGATCAGCTCCAGCCCGTCGCCATCGGGCAGGCCCAGGTCCAGCACGATCAGATCGGGCTTGCGCGTGCCGGTCTCGATCAGGCCCCGGCGCAGGCCTTCCGCCTCGTGCACCAGCCAGCCCTCGGCCTCCAGCGCGGCGCGCACGAAGCGGCGGATCTGCGGCTCGTCTTCGATCAGGATGGCGGTGGGGCTGGGCATGGCAATCAGGTCACTCGGTGGGGTCGATGGCGGGCGGGGTGGCGCGCGGCAGGCGCAGGGTGAATTCTGCACCGCCGCCGCGCTGCGACAGATCGGTGGCGGTGATCTGGCCGTGGTGGGCCTCGACGATGGCGCGGGCAATCGCTAGGCCCAGGCCCATGCCCGGGGTGGCCGACTCGCGCTCGCCCCGGGTGAAGAGGTCGAACAGCGCGTGCTCGCGTCCGCGCATGGCCGCAGGCAGGCCGGGACCATGGTCACGCACCGTGACCCACAGCGCCTGGGGCTCGGTGCCGGCGTGGATCTCGATCGGTGGCTGGCCGTACTTGGCCGCGTTCTCCAGCAGGTTCACCAGCACCCGCTCGATCAAGGTGGCGTCAAACTCCACCAGCGGCAGTTCGGCCGGCAGCTGCACCTGCACGGGGCGGCCCGCCAGGGCCGGGCCGGCCTGGCGGATGGCCGCCCCCACCACTTCTTCGACCGATTGCCAGTCGCTGCGCAGCTTCACCGCTCCGCTTTGCAGCCGCGCCATGTCCAGCAGGTTGCTGACCAGGGTGTGCAGCTGGCGGGCTTCGTCGGTGATCGCCTGGGCCATGCGACTTTGCTCGGCATCCAGCGCGGGGCGCGAGGCCCGCAAGGATTCGGCCAGGCCGATCAGCGCGGTGAGCGGGGTGCGCACATCGTGTGAGATCGAGGCCAGCAAGGCGCTGCGCAGGCTCTCGGACTCCATCTGCACCAGGGCCTGCTGGGCCACTTCGACGTAGTGAACCCGCTCTTGCGCGATGGCGATCTGGCGCGCCAGGGTGTCGAGTTGCTGCAACTGCTCGGGGATCAGCAGCCAGCGGGCCTGTGCCGGCTGCAGGGCCAGCACGCCACGGATGCGCATCGGGGCTTTCAGCGGCAGGTAATGCCAGGCGCTGGCCGACAGCGTGCTGGTGGCCAGCCCGGCCGGCTGACCGTTGCGGAAGGCCCAGTCGGCCACCGCCAGGTCAAAGCCTGGTGGCAGCTCGGGCGGTGCCGGCAGGTGGTCGTCGGCATCGCTGAGCAGCACCCGCACCTGGCCGCCAAAACTGGCCCGCACCGCGGCCTCGCCGATGTCGGCCACCTGCTGGCTTTGCAGGGCCGACGACAGCTCGCGCGTCAGCTCGAACAGCGAGCGCGCCCGGCGTTCGCGCCCGGCCGTGATGCGCGCCTGAAAGCGCAGCCCGGCGGTCAACTGCCCGGTCAGCAGGCCCACGGCCAGCATCACGGCAAAGGTCAGCAGGTACTGCACGTCACTGACCGCAAACGAAAAGCGCGGCGGCACGAAGAAGTAGTCGAAGGCCGCCACATTGAGCACGGCCGACAGCGCTGCCGGCCCGCGCCCCAGCTTGACCGCCACCCCCACCACGCCCAGCAGGAACAGCATCACGATGTTGGCCAGGTCAAACCAGCCGATCAGGGGCGTGGCCAGCACCGCGGTGAGCACCGACACCGCCAGCGCCGTGGCGTAGCGCAGCCAGCGGCGCGGCAGCCCGGCCGGGGTCTCGTCCTCCAGTTCACGCGGCAGGGCGCTGGGCAGGCGGCGCGAGGCCGGGCTGCGGCCCACTTCCACCAGGTCCAGCTCGGGGGCGGCGTCGGCCACGCGGCGTGCCAGCGGGGCGCGCCAGCGCGGGCGGCGGCGCGGCCGGCCCAGCACCAGGGTGGCGCAGTTCTGCTGGCGCGCCAGCTTGAGCAGCTCGGCCGCGATGTCGTCGCCGGCCAGCACCGAGGTGATGGCCCCCATCTCTTCGGCCAGCTTGAGCACGGCCAGGATGCGGTCGCGCTCGGCCGAGGGCAGGCGCTGCAGGCGCGGCGTCTCGACATAGGTGGCCAGCCAGCGCGCGTTGAGTTGCCCGGCCAGCCGGGCTGCGGCGCGCACGGTCTGCTCGGCACCCTCCAGCTCGTCCACGCCCACCAGCAGCGAACCCGAGGTGTTCCACACGGGCTGGGGCCCCTGCGACTGCTGCACCCGGTAGTGACGCACATCGTCTTCCACCCGCTCGGCCGTGCGGCGCAGGGCGATCTCGCGCAGCGCGATCAGGTTGCCTTTGCGAAAAAAGTTCTGTGCCGCCCGCTCGGCCTGTTGGGGCAGGTAGACCTTGCCGGCCTTCAGGCGCGTCAGCAGCTCGTCGGGCGTGACGTCGACCAGGATGATCTCGTCGGCCCGGTCCAGCACGGTGTCGGGCACGGTCTCGTGCACGCGCACGCCGGTGATGGCGCCCACCGTGCCATTGAGGCTTTCCAGGTGCTGCACATTGAGCGCGGTCCAGACCTCGATGCCGGCCTCCAGCAGCTCGTTCACGTCCTGCCAGCGTTTGGGGTGGCGGCTGCCTTCCACATTGGCGTGGGCCAGTTCATCCACCAGCAGGATCTGGGGCCGGCGGGCCAGCGCGGCGTCGAGGTCGAACTCGCCCAGCACGCGACCGCGGTAAGGCACTTCTTTCAGGGGCAGGCTGGGCAGGCCAGCCAGTTGGGCCGCGGTGTCGCCGCGGCCATGGGTCTCGATCACGCCCACCACGACATCGCGCCCGGCCGCCAGCTCGCGCTGGGCCGCGCTCAGCATGGCGTAGGTCTTGCCCACGCCGGCGCTGGCACCGAAATAGATGCGCAGCCGGCCTTGCGTGGCGCGCACCTCGGCACCGCGGATCTGGTCCAGCAATTGGTCGGGGTCGGGGCGACCGTCAGCGTCTAAGGCCAAGCAGAACTCCTTTGGGGGCTCATTTTGCCCGGCCGATCAGCCACCAGGCCAAGGCCATGGGCAAGGCCAGCACCGCCAGGGCCAGCAGGGCCATCGCGAGGTCTTCCAGCATGGTGCCCTCAGTGCAGCGCGTCCAGCGCCAGGTTCAGGGTCAGCACATTGACCCTGGCTTCGCCCAGGGCGCTCAGCAGGGGTTGCTCGGTGTGCTGTTCGATGAGGGCTTGCAATCGCGCCGGGTCCAGGCGGCGTGCCTTGGCCACGCGGGGCAACTGATAGGCCGCCGCCGCCGGGCTGATGTGGGGGTCCAGCCCGCTGGCCGAAGCCGTCACCAAGTCCACCGGAACCGGACTTTTCTGATCGGGGTCGGCCTCGCGCAGGGCGGCGATGCGGGCCTTCACCGCTTCCGTCAGGGCGGGGTTGAGCGGGCCCTGGTTGGCGCCGCTGGAGGCGCTGGCGTTGTAGGCCATGGGGCCGGTGGCCGAGGGGCGGCCCCAGAAGTGGGCCGGGTCGGAGAAGTTCTGCCCGATCAGGCGCGAGCCCACGGGACGGCCCTCGCGCAGCAGCAGGCTGCCCTTGGCCTCGTCGGGGAACAGGGCCTGACCCAGGCCGGTGACGGCCAGGGGGTAGAGCACGCCGGTGAACACGCTCAGGGCGATGAAAAACACCAGGGCGGGTCGGACCAGGGGAGGCATGGAATGAGACATGGCGATTCTCGTGTCAGGGTTGGATGAGGTTCAGGCGAGGTGCAGCGCCACCAGGAGCAGGTCGATCAGCTTGATGCCGGCAAAAGGCACCACCAGACCGCCCAGGCCGTAGATCAGCAGGTTGCGGCGCAGCAGGGCGGCGGCGCCGATGGCGCGGTAGCGCACCCCTTTCAGGGCCAGTGGGATCAGGAACACGATCACCAGCGCGTTGAAGATCACCGCCGACAGAATGGCCGAGCTGGGGCTGGCCAGCGCCATGATGTTGAGCGCCCCCAACTGCGGGTAGGTCACCACGAAGATGGCCGGGATGATGGCGAAGAACTTGGCCACATCGTTGGCAATCGAGAAGGTGGTCAGCGAGCCGCGCGTCATCAGCAGGGCCTTGCCGGTCTCCACCACCTCCAGCAGCTTGGTGGGGTTGGAGTCCAGGTCGACCATGTTGGCGGCCTCTTTGGCGGCCTGGGTGCCCGAGTTCATGGCCACGGCCACATCGGCCTGGGCCAGGGCCGGCGCATCGTTGGTGCCGTCGCCGGTCATGGCCACCAGCCGGCCTTGTTGCTGGTATTGCCGGATCAGCGCCAGCTTGGCTTCAGGGGTGGCTTCGGCCAGGAAGTCGTCCACCCCGGCCTCGGCGGCGATGGCGGCCGCCGTGAGCGGGTTGTCGCCGGTGATCATCACGGTCTTGATGCCCATGCGGCGCAGGGCCTCGAAGCGTTCCTTGATGCCCGACTTGACGATGTCCTTGAGCTCGACCACGCCCACGGCCACCGCGCCGTCGGCCACCACCAGCGGCGTGCTGCCGCGGCGGGCCACTTCTTCGGCGGCGCGCACCAGCTCGGGTGGCATGCGCCCGCCCAGGGCTTCCACGTGGCGGCGCACGGCGTCCACCGCTCCCTTGCGCAGCACGCGGGTGTGGCTGCCCTCTGGCAGGTCCACGCCGCTCATGCGGGTCTGCGCGGTGAAGGGCACGGCCTCGGCTTGGCCCAGGCCGACCTGCAAGCGCTCCAGGGCCGGCGCACTCAACTTCTGCGCCGCCAGCGTCACGATGCTGCGGCCCTCGGGGGTCTCGTCAGCCTGCGAGGCCAGCCAGGCCACCTGGGCCAGGGCGGCCTCGGTGTGGCCGATGCCGGGCAGCAGGGTGGCGGCCTGCCGGTTGCCATGGGTGATGGTGCCGGTCTTGTCGAGCATCAGCACGTCCACGTCGCCCGCCGCTTCGACAGCACGGCCCGAGGTGGCGATCACGTTGGCCTGCATCATGCGGCTCATGCCCGCCACGCCAATGGCGCTCAGCAAGCCGCCGATGGTGGTCGGGATCAGGCACACCAGCAGTGCCACCAGGGCGGTCATGGTGACCGGAGCACCGCTTTGCGCCGCCTGCACGCTGAACACCGAGTACGGCAGCAGGGTCACGGTGACCACCAGGAACACGATGGTCAGCGCCGCCAGCAGGATGTTGAGCGCGATCTCGTTGGGGGTCTTCTGGCGCTTGGCGCCTTCCACCATGCTGATCATGCGGTCGATGAAGCTTTCGCCCGGGTTGACGCCAATGCGCACCACCAGCCAGTCGGAAAGCACCCGGGTGCCCCCTGTGACGGCCGAGAAGTCGCCGCCCGATTCGCGGATCACGGGGGCGGATTCGCCGGTGATGGCCGACTCGTCCACCGAGGCCACGCCTTCGATCACCTCACCGTCGAGCGGGATCACATCACCGGCTTCCACCAGCACCACGTCCCCCTTGCGCAGCAGCGGCGACTCCAGCGGCAGCCAGGGGCTGCCATGCCGCGGGTGCTGCAGCTTCTTGGCCCAGCCGGTCTGCTGGAGGTTGCGCAGCGAGGCGGCTTGCGCCTTGCTGCGCCCCTCGGCCAGGGCTTCGGCGAAATTGGCGAACAGCACGGTGAACCACAACCACACTGCCACGCTGAAGATGAACAGGGGCGAGGCCTCACCGTGACCGCCCAGGGCCTGCAGGCCCAGCACGGTGGTGAACAGGCTGCCCACGTAGACCACGAACATCACCGGGTTGCGCCATTGCACGCGCGGATTGAGTTTGGCAAAGGCCTGCCCGATGGCGGGTTTGACCAGTGCCGGGTCGAAGAGTGCGAAACCGTTGGATTGACTCATGATTTTGGTTCCTTCTTGGGCGGATTCAATGGGTGGGCCAGAGCATGAAGTGCTCGACCACCGGGCCCAGTGCCAGTGCGGGCACATAGTTCAGCAAGCCCACCAGCAGCACCGTTCCGACCAGCAGGACGACGAACAAGGGCCCGTGGGTGGGCAAGGTACCGGCACTGGCCGGCAGGCGCTGCTTGCGGGCCAGCGCACCGGCCATGGCCAGCACCGGCACGATCACGCCAAAGCGCCCCAGCCACATCGCCAGGCCCAGCGTCAGGTTGTAGAACGGGGTGTTGGCCGACAGCCCGGCAAAGGCGCTGCCGTTGTTGTTGGCCGCCGAGGTGAAGGCGTACAGGATCTCGCTGAAGCCGTGTGCACCCGGGTTGGCCACGCCAGCCCGGCCAGCCTCGGCCAGCACGGCCACGGCGGTGCCCGCCAGCACCACGATGGGCGTGACCAGGATGGCGATCGAGGTCATCTTCATCTCGTAGGCCTCGATCTTCTTGCCCAGGTACTCGGGCGTGCGGCCGATCATCAGGCCGGCGATGAACACCGCCAGCACCGCGAACACCAGCATGCCGTAAAGGCCTGTGCCCACGCCGCCGAAGACCACCTCGCCGAGCTGCATCATCACCAGCGGCACCATGCCGCCCAGGGGGGTGAGCGAGTCATGCATGGTGTTCACCGCGCCGCAAGAGGCGGCGGTGGTGATGACCGCGAACAGCGCACTGGCGTTGACGCCGAAGCGCGTCTCCTTGCCTTCCATGTTGCCGCCAGCCTGTTGTGCGCTGGCCAATTGGTCGACCCCCAGGGCGCTCAACTGGGGGTTGCCGGCCTGCTCCGCGGGGGTGATCACCAGCACGGCGGCCACAAACATCAGCGTCATGGCGGCCAGCACGGCCAGACCCTGACGCCGGTCACCCACCTCGATGCCAAAGGCCAGGCACAGGGCCGCCGGGATCAGGAAGATGGCCAGCATCTGCAGCAGGTTGCTGAAGGCGCTCGGGTTTTCGTAGGGGTGGGCCGAGTTGGCGTTGAAGAAGCCGCCCCCATTGGTGCCCAGCATCTTGATGGCCTCTTGCGAGGCCACGGGGCCCATGGGCAGCAGTTGGGTGTCGGTGCTCTGGGCTTCTTGCACCGGCTGGCCCTGGGCGTCGAGCACGGGCTGGCCATCGGCCCCCAGCTTGGGCTGGGTGTAGGCCTGGGTTTCCAGGGTGTGCACTTCCTGGTAGGGGCTGAAGTTCTGGATCACGCCCTGGCCCACCATCACCAGCGCCAGCAGCAGTGACAGGGGCAGCAGCAGCCACACGGTGGCGCGCATCAGGTCGACCCAGAAGTTGCCGATGGCCTGGACCGAGCGTGCAGCAAAGCCCCTGATCAGTGCAAACACCACCGCGATGCCGGTGGCGGCCGAGACAAAGTTCTGCACCGTCAGCGCCAGCATCTGGGTCAGGTAACTCATGGTCGATTCACCCGAGTAACCCTGCCAGTTGGTGTTGGTGACGAAGGAAATGGCGGTGTTGAAGGCCGAGTCGGGCGACACGGCGGCAAAGCCCTGCGGGTTCAGCGGCAGCCCGCCCTGCAGGCGCTGCAGGGCATACACCGCGAAAACGCCCAGCAGGTTGAAGGCCAGCAAGGCGTAGGCGTAGTGGGTCCAGCGCATCGGTGCGTCGCTGCCCCGGCCACCCAGTCGCAGCAGCGCGGCTTCGGTGCGCAGCATCCAGGCGGGCAGGCGCCCGGCACACAGGGCGGCGAGGTAGCGTCCCAGCGGCCAGGCCAAGGCCAGCAGCAGTACCAGGTACAGGGCCAGCAGGCCCCAGGCGGATGACGTCATGCCCATTCAGAACTCCTCGGCGCGGATCAGCGCCCAGATGAGGTAGGCCAGCAGGCCGACAGCGAGCACGGCGCCCAGGCCGTAAAGCCCTTCGGCGGCGCTCATGACGGTGCTCCGGTGCGGGGTTCGAGGGCCTGCAGGCCCCGGGTGAGGGCGGCCATCAGGCCTCCCAGCAAGGCTGCGCAGGCGAGCCAGGCGATGTCCATGTCGACGCTCCATCGAGGTGAATAACGATGGGCCAAGCGTAGGATTTCAGCCGTAAAAAGCGGGTTGAATTGCGTCTGGGGGCCGTATAAAAAGCGTAAAAATCCAGCCGTTGAGCGCCTGAACCTCGCACCGGCACTAGCCGCCGTGAGTCGAACGTGAGCAGGTCGTGGCCCTGAATGGGGGCCTGACAGACGACGGGCTCTGTACAAACAAGGCTGCTTCGCGCCATGATCATGGAGCCCCCCAGCCAGCACCCTTGCTGAGAGGGGCAGGGAGCCGTCACTTGTCCTACCTTTCCACCACATCCTGGCCCGCGGGTCAGGCGCAGTCGCCTCCTCGGGCCTCAGAGCCGGTCCCCGGACCGGCGCGGGACGCCCGTCGCATCCGGTACTGGCAATTGCAGGCCGTGGCCGCGCTGCTCTGCCAGATCGGCGGGATCCTGTTCATGGTCATTGCGGCCCGCCTGGGTCATGCCGCCTGGGCCTTTGTGCTGGTGTGGGCGCCGTTGTCGATGGCGCTCACCCTGTGGGTGCTGCTGGGCCTGTCGCTGGGGTTCGGACTGCGCTGGCGCGACCCCACCCTGACCGTGCCGCAGATCGCCTACTCGTCGGTATCGGCTGTGGCATGCTATGCCGCCGTGGGTCCGATGCGAGGCCCCTCGCTGGCCATGGCCTGCCTGGCACTGGTGTTCAGCATCTTTGCCCTGTCGGCGCGCCAGGTGCGCTGGTTGACCGCCTTTGTGGTGTCGCTCTATGCCGTGGCCATGGCCCTTCTGCCTCACTGGCAGCCCAGTCGCTACCCGGCCGGCGAAGAGCTGGCCAACTTCATCATCGTGTTGACCGTGCTGCCCGCCTTTGCCTTGCTGGCGGGGCGCCAAAGCACCTTGCGTGCCCAGCTCAGCCAGCAGAAGTCCGAATTGCAGCGTGCCCTGGCGCGGTTGGACGAGCAGGCCGGCCAGGACGAACTGACCGGCCTGATGAACCGTCGCCGTGCCGCGGAAAAGCTGCAGGAGCGCTGCGCCCAGGCCCGTCGGGGGGGCGGCTTTTGCGTGGCGCTGGCCGATCTCGACCACTTCAAGGCGGTCAACGACCGGTGTGGCCATGCGGTCGGCGATCTGGTGCTGCGCCGTTTCGCCTCCGAGCTGGTGCCGTTGCTGCGCGAGGGCGATGTGCTGGCGCGCTGGGGAGGCGAGGAATTCCTGCTCTTGCTGGGCGTGTCCGATGCGGTGCAAGCCAGTCAGGCCCTGGAGCGCCTGCGCCAGCATGTCGAGTCTCTGACCGTGCCTTTGCCGGACGGCCAGACGCTGCGCTTCACGGTGTCTTTTGGCCTGACCGAATACCGCCCGCCCGAGGAAGGCAGTGAAGCCGTGGCGCGGGCCGACACCGCCCTGTACCAGGCCAAGGCCCAGGGGCGAAACCGGGTGGTGATGGCCGATCCGGGGGGGCCGGCCGCTGCGGCCATCCCGGAGGCTTGAGCATCCGGAGCCTGATGCCTTTGCGGTTGCTTGCGCCGAGGCGACGGTCGCACCGGGCCAGCGTTGGGCTGCGTGGTCCTGGATACCGACGCAGCGGTGTCAGCGCTCGGCGATGTAGTGCGACATGTGCACGCTTTCGCCCGGCGCCAGGTGCTGACGCACCTCGGCCTCCAGGGCCTGGTCGGCCAGTGTGGAGCGGGCGCGTTGGTGCAGGTAGTCGGCCCAAGAGCTGACGATGAATCGCTCCACATAGCGCGAGGGTTCACCCAGGTCCTTGTAGACCCGCCAGAAGGTGGCGCCGTCGCGCTTGCGATGGGCCTTGAGTTGGGCTGCGGCGTCCAGAAAGGCCCGATCCTGGCCGGGCAGGATGCGATAGCCCAGCTCCACCGCCACCGGGCCGGCATTGGCCTCGGGTTCATGGGCCACGAACAAGTCTTCCCAGGGCGTGGCCTGGGTCACCTCATGTTGCTCTCCCATGCGCAGCGGCATCGGCCGTGCCAGCAGCAGGCTGGCCGCCATGGCCACCGCCGCGGCCGTGAGCGCTGCATTGAGCCCGGCCATCTCTGCCGCGGCCCCCCAGAAAGCCGAACCGATGGCAAACGCCCCCAGTGAGGCCACGATGTGCAGGGCCACCGCCCGCGAACGGACCCAGGGCGGTGCGCTGGCCTGGGTGGCGCTGTTGAAGGTGGACAGGGCGGCCATCCAGGCGGCCCCGCCAAACGCCATGGCGATGTACACCACGGCCGACTGGCGCACCCAGGCCGCCAGCAGCATGGCCGCGGCGAACACCGCGCTGCTCAGCGCAATCAGGGGGTCCAGGCCGAAGCGGGCTCGCACCCGCCCGATCACCAGCCCGATCAGCACCGCCCCTGTGCCCATGCAGCCCATCAGCAGGCCAAACCCCTGAGCGCCGGTGCCCAGCTGGCGCTGGGCAATCACGGGCAGCAGTGCCCACAGGGCCGAGCCGGCCGCGCTGTAGGCCATCACCCGCACCAACTGGGCCAGCACCATGCGCGAATGCCAGGCAAAGCGCAGCCCGCTCAAGGTGCCGCCCCACAGCCGTTCGGGCGGCAGGCGGGAGGGAGGATGCTGGCGTGGCGGCCAACGCCGGATCGACTCCCACATCACCGCCGTGCAGGCGACCGTGAACACAAACACCCAGCCGGCACCCAGCTGCGTGAACACCAGGCCGGCCAACGTGGGCCCGATGGCGCGTGCCGCGTTGTAGGCGATGCTGATGGCGGTGATGGCCTGCGGCCACTCTTCGCGCGGGACCGGGTCGATCACCGAGGAGTTCCAGGCCGGCGTCAACACCGCCAGGCAGCAGCCACAGACCAGAATCAGCAGCAGCACCGAGTGGGGGCCACCCCAACCGCCCAGCACCAGCATCGCCAGCAGCGCCGAGGCGGCGGCCAGCGCGATCAGTGAACCCGAAATCAGTCGCTGGCGGTCGGTGGTGTCGGCCAGCACGCCGGCCGGCAAGGCCAGCAAAAACATGGGCAGGAACACGGCGGTCTGCACCAGCGCGGCCAGAAATGACGAGCCGGTCAGCTCGACCATCAACCAGGCCGCGGCCATGGACTGCATGCCGCTGCCAATGAAGAAGATGCCGCCACACAGGCACAGGCCTCTGAACGCGGGTTGGCGCAGAGGCGCCCAGATCGAAGTGGAGGCAGCAGCAGTCATCCGGGTCATTATTCCCCAGCATGGCGTTTTCTGTGCAGTGTGGGCCGCGCGTGTGAGCCCCTGTCTTGGGGCCGGCACCGCGGCCCGGGGGCCCTTGGCAATATCGTCAGTTCCGACGATGTGAGTGCTTGAGCCGGCTTCTACGATGCCCGCAGACTGTCCGCAGGGCGCCCTGGCCCCGGCCTGCCCACAACACCTCGGAGACACCTCATGCTCACTCGCTTCCAAGCCGGCCTGCGTCGGCATTTCAAGCTGGCCGCCGCAGGCGTGCTGCTGGCCTGTGCCTTGCCCCTGGTGGCGCAGGCGCAAAAGAAATACGACCCCGGCGCCAGCGACGCCGAGATCAAGATCGGCAGTCTGTCGCCCTATTCGGGGCCGGCCTCGGCCTATGGCACCGCCGGCAAGGCCATGGCCGCCTATTTCGATCGGCTCAACGCGGCCGGCGGCATCAACGGACGCAAGATCAACTTTCTGGCCCAGGACGATGCCTACAACCCGGCCAAGTCGGTCGAGCAGACGCGCAAGCTGGTCGAGCAGGACGAGGTGCTGCTCATGTTCGCCTCGCTGGGCACGGCGCAGAACATGGCGGTGCAGCGCTACCTGACGGCCAAGAAGATCCCTCAGCTGTTTGTGAACACCGGCGCCACGCGCTTTGGCGATCCGAAGAACTTCCCCTGGACCATGGGCTGGCAGCCCACCTACCAGGCCGAGGCTCGCGCCTACGCGCAGCACATCCTGGCCACCAAGCCCAATGCCCGCATTGCCGTGCTGATGCAGAACGACGACTTCGGCAAGGACTTCATGAAGGGCTTCACCGAGGCCCTCGGCGACAAGGCCAAGACCTTGATCGTGCAACACCTGACTTACGAGGTGACCGATCCCACCATCGACAGCCAGATGGTCACCTTCAAGTCATCCGGGGCCGACGTGTTCTTCAACATCAGCACGCCCAAGTTCGCGGCCCAGGCCATCCGCAAGGCCGCCGAACTGGGCTGGAAGCCCACGCAGTACCTGGTCAGCGTGTCGCAGTCCCTGAGTTCGGTGCTCAAGCCGGCGGGCCTGGACAACGCCACCGGCGTGATTTCGTCCACCTATCTGCTGGCCCCCTCCGATCCGGCGGCCAAGGGCGTGAAAGAGATGGTCGAGTACGTGGCGGTGATGAAGCAGTACTACCCGGCGGGCGACCCCGACGACACCCTCAATGTGCTGGGCTATTCGGTGGCCGCCACGATGGCCCAGGTGTTGCGCCAGGCCGGCGACAACCTGACGCGCGAAAACATCATGAAGCAGGCCGCCAGCCTCCGCTTCACCCCGCCGGGCCTGTATCCCGGCATCGAGGTCAAGACCGGCCCCGATGACTTCTACCCGATCGAGAAGAAGGTGTTGCAGCGTTTCAACGGCAAGGAATATGAAGCCTTTGGCGGCCTGTACGGCGGTTGAAGCAGCGAACCCGGAGGATCCCCCATGCAAGGACTGATGCAAGACCGCCCGTTGCTGATCTCGTCACTGATCGAGCACGCCGCCACCTTCCACCCCGACACCGAGATCGTCTCGCGCCTGCCCGAGGGGCCCACCCACCGCACCACCTGGCGTGGTCTGCGGGATCGCGCCCGCCAGGTGGCCCAGGCCATGGAGGCGCTGGACATCCGCCCGGGTGACCGGGTGGGCACGCTGGCCTGGAACTCGCACCGGCACCTGGCGCTGTATTACGGGGTGTCGGGCATGGGGGCGGTGTTGCACACCGTCAACCCACGCCTGTTCCCCGAGCAGATCGACTACATCATCAACCACGCCGAAGACCAGGTGCTGTTCTTCGACATCGGCTTTGCGCCCCTGGTGGCGCAACTGGCGCCCCGGCTCCCATCGGTTCGTGCCTTTGTCGCCATGACCGACCGGGCCCACATGCCCGCGATCGAGGTACCCCATCTGCTGTGCTTCGAAGACCTGCTCGATGCCCAGAGCGGCGACTACGTCTGGCCTGAGTTCGACGAGAAGTCGGCCTCCTCGCTGTGCTACACCTCGGGCACCACCGGCAACCCCAAGGGGGTGCTGTATTCGCACCGATCCACCGTGCTGCACACGCTGATGGAGCTGGCGCCCGACACCTTCGGCATCAGCTCGTCCGAAACGCTGCTGCTCATCGTGCCCATGTTCCATGCCAATGCCTGGGGCACGCCCTACGCCGCGGCCATGGTGGGTGCCAAGCTGGTGCTGCCCGGGCCGCACCTGGACGGGCAGAGCGTCTACACCCTGATGCGCGACGAGCGCTGTACCTTCTCGCAAGGCGTGCCCACGGTGTGGCTGATGCTGTTCCAGTACCTGGACGCCAACCCGCAGATCAAGCCGCGCGAGCTGGGGGTCAAGCGCATCGGCATCGGTGGGGCGGCGGTGTCCCGTGCGGTGCTGGAGCGCTTCGAGAACGACTTTGGGGCCGAGGTGGTGCAGGGCTGGGGCATGACCGAGACCAGCCCCATCGGCGTGATCAGCAAGCTGCTGCCCAAGCATGCCGAGCTGGACCCCGATTCGTTGCTCAAGGTCAAGCTCAAGCAGGGCCGGGGCGTCTGGGGGGTGGACCTGAAAATCGTCGACTCGGCCGGCCAGACCCTGCCCTGGGATGGCGTGGCCTACGGCCACCTGCATGTGCGCGGCCCCTGGATCTGCAGCGGCTACTTTCGTGGCGAGGGCGGCGAGGTGCTGGATGCCGAGGGTTACTTCCCGACCGGCGACGTCGCCACCATCGACCGCGATGGCTACCTGCAACTGGTGGACCGCGCCAAGGACGTGATCAAGTCGGGGGGCGAGTGGATCTCGTCCATCGATGTGGAAAACGCGGCCTGCTCGCACCCGGGCCTGCTGGAGGCCGCGGTGATCGGCCTGCCGCACCCCAAGTGGCAGGAGCGCCCTCTGCTGGTGGCCGTCAAACGCCCCGGCGCCGAGGTCGATGCCGCGTCGGTGCTGGCGCACCTGGGCGAGCGCATCGCCAAATGGTGGCTGCCCGACGACGTGGTGTTTGTCGACAGCCTGCCGCACACGGCCACCGGCAAGCTGCTGAAGACCCGATTGCGCGAGCAGTTCAAGGACCATCGCCTGCCCACGGCCTGAGCGGCCGGACCCGGTCAGCCGCCGCGGCTCAGAAGCCGATGAACTCGACCACCTCGGACAGAGGTGCGCGCGCGGTCTGCAGGCGGTTCACGGGGTGTTCCGGATTGGCGTAGCCGATGGCCATGCCGGCGAACAACAGGCGCTCGGGCGGCAGCTTCAGGGTCTGAGCCACGGTCTGGGGGTAGCGCGCCCAGCATTCCTGGGCACAGCTGTCCAGGCCTTCCGCGCGCAGCAGCAGCATCACGGTCTGCAGCAGCATGCCCAGATCGGACCACTGCGGCGGGCCCATGCGACGGTCCACGCTGCAGAACAAGGCCAGCGGGGCCCCGAAGAAGGCGTAGTTGCGGGCAAACCAGCGCAGCCGGCCGGCCTTGTCCTCACGCGGGATGCCCAGCTCGGCATACATGGCCTCGCCCACCTGGAAGCGGCGCTCGCGGTAGGGCGAGACGAGATCGGGCGGGTACACGGTGTACTCGCCAGGCTCGGGCGCAGCCGTGCCCGCGGCCTCGTCTTGCAGGCGCTGCTGCATCTTGGCCTTGAAGTTCGCGAGCGGCTCGCCTGTGAGCACATGCAGGTGCCAGGGTTGGAGGTTGCCGCCCGACGGGGCGCGCAAGGCGTGCTCCAGCACGCGGCGGATCAGCGCCTCGGGGACGGGGGTGTCCAGAAAATCGCGCACCGAACGGCGCGTGGCGATGGCGTCATGCAGGTTCATGGGATCTGTGGGGCAGGTTGGGGGTGGAGTGGGGTGGCATCCATCATCGAGGATCGGCCCCCAGCGTGCCTGTCCTGCGCACGACTTTCAATCGTCGGAAGTGACGATGTGGGCACTTTGAGGGCGGCCACTCCGGTGCCGGTGCGACACAATCGGGCCTCATTCAAAAAGCAGCGGCAGCCTTCAGGAGGAAATCACCATGGCCTTGGAAATCGAGCGCAAATTCAAACTCAGGACCCCGGCGATCCTGGAGGGCCTCAGCGGCTCCCATTTTCTGCAGGCCTACCTGGCCAAGGGCGCGGTGCTGGTGCGGGTGCGGGTATCTCAGGACCGGGCCTGGCTCACACTCAAGAGTGCACCGCTGAGTGCCGCCACCCGGCACGAATGGGAGTATGAGATCCCGGTGGCCGATGCCCAGCAGATGGCGCGTCAACCCGGCGCCTATGCCCTGGAGAAGACGCGCTTCTTCATTGAGCACCAAGGCCACACCTTCGAGGTGGACCGCTACCACGGCGGTCTCGAGGGCCTGTACACGGTGGAGGTGGAGTTGCCCAGCGAACAGACGGCCGTCGACCTGCCCGACTGGGTGGGCGACGAGCTGACGGGGCGCAAGGGTTGGGACAACGAGTCGTTGGCAAGGGTGGGGTGGCCTGAATAAATGGCCCCCACGGTCGTGCACTGCGTGTCACTCCCTGCCCCCCAAGGGGGCCGCAGCCCGCCTTCGGGCGGCCGGGCGGCGGGCTGACCTCTTCGTTTTGAGCCGGCTGAATTGAGAAGGGGGCCTGAAGGCCCCCTCAGTTCGTGTCGCTCCCGCGTGCGGCCGCGAGACGCGGACGCTCTTCGCCCTGTCCAGCCCTGCGCAGGCAGGCCCGGCGCCGGCCTGACCTCTTCGTTGCAGGCCTGCTGAATGAAGAAGGGGCCTTGCGGCCCCTGGGGTATCCCTGCTCCTTTTTGGGGGCGTTCACGGCCTGTCTTCGGGGGTATGGCAGGCGACGGAGAGTTTGTTGCCGTCGGGGTCTTTGAAGTAGGCGCCGTAGTAGTGGGCGTGATAGTGCGGGCGGGGGCCGGGGGGGCCGTCGCAGGTGCCGCCGTGGGCCAGGGCGGCGGCGTGGGCGGCGTGGACTGCGGCGCGTGTGGGTGCCAGGAAGGCGGTCATCTGGCCGTTGCCGGGGGTGGGGAACTGGCCGTCGTGGGGGCGGGCGATCACGAACAGGGGGCGTTGGCCGCCGGCGCTGTGCCAGCCGGCCCAGGGGCGCTCGGGTTCGCAGAAGCGTTCTTCGATGCCGAGGCTGGCCAGCACAGGGCGGTAAAAGCGCAGCGCGCGTTCGAAATCGGTGATGCCGATGAAGATGTGGGACAGCATGCAGGTCTCCAGAGAGGCTCGGGGTGTCAAAGGTGTTGCCAGGCCTGGGCCTGCAGCCATCCGGCGCACCAGCCGGGCAGGTTCTGGGCGGGCATCGGGCGGGCGATGCCATAGCCTTGTACGCAGTGGCAGCCCATCTGGCGCAGCCGGGCGCCATGCTCCAGGGTTTCCACGCCTTCGGCGATCACCTGTCGGTGAAACACCCCGGCCAGCTGGATGACGCTTTGCACGATGCGCAGGTCGTCGGGGTCGGTGAGCATGTCGCGTACAAAACTCTGGTCGATCTTCAGCGTGTCCACGGGCAGCTGGCGCAGGTAGGTGAGCGAGGAGTAGCCGGTGCCGAAATCGTCGAGTGAAAAATGCACGCCCAGCGCGCGGCAGTTGCGCAGAATGTCGACAGCCTGGCCCATGTCGGCGATGGCGGCACTTTCCAGCACCTCCAGTTCCAGGTGGGCTGGGGGCACTTCGGGGTGGCAGGCCAGGGCCTCGCCCAAGCGGGCGCAGAACTCGGGCCTCAGCAGGTGGTTGGCGCTGATGTTGACGCTCACCTTCATGTTCAGCCCCTGGCTGTGCCAGCGGCTGAGTTGCGCCAGGGCGCTGGCGATGACCCATTCGCCCAGTGAGGGCTCCAGCGTGCTGCCCTGGACCAGGGGCAGGAACTCGCCTGGGGGCAGCAGGCCGCGCTCGGGGTGCTGCCATCGGATCAGCGCTTCGGCGCCGATGACCTCGCCCCCGTCAAGGTCCACCTTGGGTTGGTAATGCAGCACGAACTCGCCCTGGGCCAGGGCCCGCTCCAGGGTCTCCAGGCTTTGCCGGTGGGCCTGGGCCAGGCGATCGCTTTCAGGGTCGAACAACTGATAGCGATTCTTGCCGGCCTGCTTGGCCAGATACATGGCCTGGTCGGCATGGCGCAGCAGGGTGTCGGGGTCGGCGTTGTCCGCGGGGTACAGGCTCACGCCAATGCTGGCGCTCACGCTCAGAGACAGTTCGGGGGGCAGTACAAAGGGCTGGCGCACCGCCAGCAGCAGGCGGTCAAGGATCAGCGTGCACTCTTCGGTGGACCCGACCTCGGACAGCACCAGCACAAATTCGTCGCCCCCTGCGCGGGCCAGCGTGTCCTCGGCCCGCAGCACCTGTTGCAGGCGGGTGCTCAGCCCGATCAGCAATTGGTCACCCACCGTGTGACCATGCCGATCATTGATGTGTTTGAAGCCATCGAGGTCCAGCACACACACCGCGCTGGGATGCCCGCTGCGCTGCGAGCGCCGGATCGACTGGCTCATGCGGTCAGACAGCAGGTGCCGGTTGGGCAACCCGGTGAGCAGGTCGTAATGCGCCACCCGGTCCAGTTCGGCCTCGTGCGCCTTGAGCTGGCTGATGTCGGAAAACACGCCGATGTAGTGCAGCACCTTGCCTTGAGGGTCGCGCACCACCGAGATCGTCTCCTGGGCCACGTACAACTCACCGTTCTTGCGCCGGTTGCAGATCTCGCCGCGCCAGAAATCGTGTTGATGCAGCGAGCGCCAAAGCTCTTGGTAGAACGGCTCGCCATGCTGACCCGAGGCCAGCAAGCGGGGCGAGCGGCTGCTGACCTCGGCCTCCGAGAAGCCTGTGATGCGCGTGAAGGCCGGATTCACCTTGGTGATCAGCCCGTTCGGGTTGACCATCATGATGCCCTCGTGGCTGCTCTCGAACACCACGCTGGCCTCGCGCAGCGCCCGTTCGGATTGCTTGCGCTCGGTGATGTCGGTGTGAGTGCCCGCCATGATCAGGGGCTGCCCCGACTCGCTGCGTTGCACGATGCTGCCGCGCGACAGGATCCAGCGCCAGTCGCCTTGCTTGGTGCGGCAGCGGATCTCCACCACATGGGCGTCGCTCTCGCCTTGCAGATGGCGTTCGATCGAGCTCATGGCGGTCGGCAGGTCTTCCGGGTGCACGATGTCGGGCCATCGGTGGGTGCTGACGTCCATCTCGCCCGGCTCGAAGCCCAACATGGTCTCCCAGCGCGCACTCACCACGAAGCTGTTGCTGGGCAGGTGCCAGTCCCAGTAACCCTGATCGGAGCCCTGCAGCACCCGGGCCAGTTGCTGTTCGCGCTCGCGCAGGGCGGCTTCGCTCGTCTGCAGGCGTTCCTGGTCGGCTTTCAGGTGGGTGATGTCGCGCGCAATGCCGAACAGCCCGCTGACCGTGCCGGCCTCGTCGACCACGGGGCCCTTGGTGACCATGAACACCCGCTGCTGGCCGTCCAGCGTGGTCAGGCCTTCCTCGTGTGTTTGCACCTGGGCGCTTTGCATCACCTGCTGGTCGAGTTCACGCAGGTGTTTGGCCGATGCCGTGTCGAAAAGCTGTGCATCGGTCACGCCCAACATGCTGGCCGGCGCCCGGTGGACAAAGGCCCCGGCGGCGGCATTGGCCAGCAGGTAGTGCCCCTGGCGATCTTTCACGAACACGGCATCCGACGTGCCGGTGACGACCGAGTTGAGCAGCCGGCTGCTGCGTTGCAAGCGCAGGTTGGCGCGCCGCAGGCGATCACTGAGCAGGCTCAGCACCAGGCCGTTGACCAGCAGCAGGCTCCAGCGAAACTGGTCCTGGGGCGAGGCGGCCAGGCTGTGCAGCGCGGGTTGTGACATCAGGTCAGTGCCGACCAGCGCCACCAGGGTGGCCATCAGCCCCGGACCGAGGCCGCCCACCAGCGCGCTCAGGGCGATGGGCAGCACGAACAGAATGAATTGGGGGTGACCCGTGTCCATGGGCTTCATGGCCTGGTGCACCAGCAGCATGCACCCGGTGATCAGCAAGGCAAACCCGTAGCTGGGCCAGCGCTGACGCAGCCTGGCCTGGGTTGCGGGATCGGGCAGCCCGGCAGCGTTGACCGCTGCCTTGTCCCCCGGTACGGAGCGCAGCGCCATGAACAAGGCCGCCGCTGAGGCCAGCACGAAAAAGATGCCCTTGGCGGCCGAAAGTGCGGCCAGATCGAGCGGGTCGGTCAGCGCCAGCAACACCCGGTCCGACAGCACGATCCATCCCAGCCCGAAGAGCAGGTAAAACGCGGTTGCCCGCAGGATGTAGCCGCTGCGGCTGGGCTCACTCATTCGTCTCCTTCTGCGGGCCGAGAGGCCTGCCTGGACCCATTTGACCTGCGATGGCTTGCTCGGAAATGACGGGTTGGACGCCAGTCCATTGTCAGCACCTCAATCATCGGTGATCGTATGACCTTGATGCGGAGCGGGGCTTCGTTGCGGTGGTTGGGGTTCACTCAGCCTGTTCTGACGTGCGCATTCTGTCTGGAGCTTGTTCAGGGCCTCGTAAAGCCCTTGTCGTTCGCTCGGGCTGAGCACACGCAACATGGCGGCTTGGCGCTCGCGCGCGATGCGGATCATCTGATCGTGCAGGTCCAGGCCGGCGGGGCTGAGGCGGCACAACAGTTGGCGGGCCCGACCGCGTCCGCTGGCCTGCAGCAGTGCCAAGCCACGTTGTTCCAGCAGCTTGAGTGTGCGGCTCACCAGGGCTTTGTCGGTGCTGGAGCGCTGGGCCAGTTGAGACAGCGACAGCCGCCCTTCGTGGGCGATGAAGGCCATCATGCGCCATTCGGCCACGCTGACCCCAAAGGGCTCGGCATAGCTCAGCGTCAGGGTGCGGCGCAGCGCGTGGCTGATTTGGTTCATCCAGGAGGTGATGAAGTTGTCAACGGACAGCCCGCTGCCGTGCTCGTCCAGATCGACCCAGGGACTGGCGAGATCCGCGGTTTGAGGTTGTTTTGCAGAGGGCGTGAGGGGGCGATGACGGGGCACGTGGCTGGACACTGGCGGCGACAAAAGCCTGATTCTTTCACAGGCCAGGAATGCCTTGGGCGCAAAAAAACCTGCCGGACCCGGGGGAAACCCCGGGCCATGGCAGGCCAAGTCAACCTAGGAGAAACCTCGGATCAGAAGAAGTGGCGCATGCCCACTTCGTAGCCACTGGAGGTACCGCCCAGCGAGGTGCCGGCGGCGCCCAGGCCCTGGATGTTGATGGCGCGCTGGGCGCCGGCCTTGTTGCTGATGTGGCCGTAGCTGGTGTAAAGCTGGGTGCGCTTGGACAGGTTGTAGCCATAGCCCAGGGACACCTTGGTCCAGTCGGCGTTGTTGCCCGACGTGTCGTAGCGGCCCACCGAGGCGCGCAGTTCGCTGGCGCCGATCGGGGCGCTGGCGCCGATCTGGAAGGCCGTGATCTTGGCGGCCGCGGTCTTTTCGCTGGCCCAGATGAACGAGGGCTTGACCACGCCGAAGTCATACCAGCCGGCGATGTTGTTGGCGGTCACGTCGGCGGCGGCGGTGGCGCCCTTGAGCTTGCCGGTGGCCAGTGCCACATGGATCGGGCCCTGGCGATAGCCCCCGCGCAGGCCGCGGTAGTCACCCAGGTTGGGGGTGCTCGAGTTGGAGGCCTGGCCGCCAAAAGCCACCTGGGCCTGGCCATAGAAGCCGCCCAGGTTGGCCGGCAGGAAGTAGCTGACCGCATTGCTGATCTGGATCGGGGCACCATTCATGACAAAGGTGCCGGTGCCGCCCACGCCGTTGGTCAGGAAGGGGTCGAAGATCAGGGTGTTCAGGAAGGTGGCCGAGTCGTCGCGACCGATGCGCACCTCGCCGAAGGCGCCCATCAGGCTGGCGGTGGCGCGGCGGTTGAAGCTGAAGGCGCCGCTGCTCTTGCCCGCGCCGGTGTTCACGTCCAGGCCGCCTTCGAGCCAGAAGCCGGCGGCCAGGCCGCCGCCCAGGTCTTCGGTGCCCCGAAAGCCGATGCGGCTGATGTTGGCGCCGCTGGTGGACAGGCCGGTGCGGGTCAGGGTGTCGCCCGAGACGCGGGCCAGGCCCACGTCAATGGTGCCGAACAGGGTGACCGACGAGCTGGGTGCCGTCTGGGCCGAAGCGCTGCCAGCGGCAGCCAGGGCCGCCAGAACGATGAGGGATTTTTTCATGGGCTTCTCCTCCAAGAGATGTGCCGTTTGATGGAACGAAGCGCTGCTTCGTCGTGGGGAGGTCCGGCCAGGGCGGCCCTGGCCGGGCGGGGGAACCAGCGTGGGGCGGGGCTCAATCGGCCTGGATGCCGAAGTCCTTCACTACCTTGCCGAAACGGGCCAGATCGGCCGCATTGCTCTTTTCGAGTCGGGCCGGCTCGCCACCCAGTGGCAGGCCGCCAAAGGTGCCGACTTTGCTGACCACATCGGGCATCTTCAGGATGTCGTTCATGTGGGTGTTGAGCGTCTTCACGATGTCGGTGGGCAGGCCTTTGGGGCCGAACAGGCCTTGCCATGCGGTGAGTTCGATGTCCTTGTAGCCCTGTTCGGCCAGGGTGGGCACGTCGGGGGCCAGGGTGGAGCGGTGGGTGTCGGCCACGCCCAGCAGCTTGACTTTGCCCGTGCTCAGGTGCGGCGCGACGGGGCCCAGGGTCATGAAGGTCAGGGGCACATGGCCACCCAGCACATCGTTCACGGCCGGGGCCACGCCGCGGTAGGGCACGTGGGCCAGGTCGGCGCCGCTGGCCTTGGTGAACATGGCGGCCAGGATGTGCATGGGCGAGCCGCTGCCCGGGGTGGCATAGGTCAGGGGCTTGGCCTTGGACTGGGCCACCAGTTCCTTGATGTCCTTGATGCCGCTGGCGCCCGAGGCGGCCACGAACATGGGCATGGTGACGGTCTGGATGATGGGCGTGAAGCCGTTGAGCACGTCATAGCCCGAGCCTGGGCCGGTCTTCATCACCAACTGCGCGATCGAGAAGGTGCTGGGCGCCAGCAGCAGGGTGTAGCCATCGGCCGGCGCCTTGGCGACAAAGGCGCTGCCGATGATGCCGCTGGCGCCGGGGCGGTTGTCGACCACCACGGGCTGGCCCAGGCGGCCTTGGAGCTTCTCGGCGAACAGGCGCGCCATGGCATCGGTGTCGCCACCGGCCGGGTAGGCCACCACCAGGGTGATGGGCTTGTTGGGGTAAGAGCCCTGGGCCAGGGCCGGCTGGGTGGTGGCGCACAGACCGAGCGCGGCGGCGGCCAGGGCCAGGGTGTGGCGGCGGGTGAGGGCGATGCAGGGGAGGGCAAAACGGGGGGACGTGGGCGCGGGCATGGGATGGGTCCTAGTGGATGTTGTGGGGGTGGGTCGGGGAGGGGGCTTGGTGAGGACGGCCTGTCACTGGGCTTCGATCTTTCGGCTCTTGATGACGGGCAACCAGGTGGCTGTCTCTTTTCGGATGACGTCGCCGAAGGCGGCGCCTGTGGTGATCCACACAAGCAGGCCCTGTTTTTCGAGCTGGGCTTTGTTGCTTGGGCTGTTCAGAATCTGGCTGATGTCGCTGGCCAGTTGGGTGCGAACGGCTTCGGGCGTGCCTTTGGGGGCCATCACGCCGTACCACGAGGTGACGGCCACGCCACTCACGCCGGCTTCGGCCAGGGTGGGCACGTCCGGCAGCAGCGGGGCACGCATCGGGTCGGTCACGGCCAGGGCGCGCAGCTTGCCTTGCTGGATGTGCGGCAGCAGCGTGGGCAGGTTGCCCACAATCACGGGCACGGTGCCGCCCAGCACATCGTTGAGTGCGGGGGGCGAGCCTTTGTAGGCCACATGCAGCAAATCGGCGCCGCTTTGCTGCTTGAACAGTTCGCCAGCCAGGTGCAGGCCCGAGCCCACCCCCGGGGTGGCGTAACTCAAGGTGCCCGGGTGGGCCTGGCTGAGCGTGATCAGTTCGCGGACGGTGCGCGCCGGCACCGCCGGGTTCACCGCCAGCACGTTGGGGGCCTTGGCCAGCGAGGCCACCGGGCTGAAGTCGGTCTCCACGTCATAGCCCAGGCGGGGCATCAGCGTGGGGTTGATGGTCAGGTTGCCGGCCGGCACCACCAGCAGGGTGTGGCCCGTGGGGGCGGCGCGCTTGACCGCTTCGATCCCGATGTTGCCGTTGGCGCCGGTGCGGTTGTCCACGATCGCGGGTTGTTTGTAGCGCTCGGACAAGCCGTTGGCCAGCATGCGGGCCAGTGTGTCCACCGGGCCCCCGGCCGGGAATGGCGCCACCAGCGTGAAGGGCGCTGTCGCCAGACTGCGCTGGGCCTCCAGCGACTCGCCCTGGGCCGCGTGGCACAGACTGGATGTGCCCAGCACGGTAAGGCATGCCCCTGTCCAACGACGGGCCAGCGCCAGGATGGGGTACCTCATGCCAAACCCCTGCCGCAGCGGGAGCGCGGGCGAAAGAGAGCAACAGATCCGTGGGTGAACATGACTGCCTTTCGTTTTATATACGAAACAGTGATCAATAGATGAAACTATTTGAGTGAGAATACGGAGTACCCCCTGTTTGTCAAATAAGTAAAAATACGTATTCATGGGGTCGTCATGTCTGTGGTGTTGATCTGGCGCATGGACAAATGCCCCTGGCGGAAGGCTGCAAAAGCAGGTTTTGAAGTCCTGATGGGTGTTTCAAAAACCCTGTGAGATAGTCGGGATAAGGGCTGGATTGTGGGTTGGTGACACAATTGCGATTCAAATACGAATCAACGTTTCATAAGTGAGACCAAAAAGAGCCGAGCAAAAGCCCGATCACCAGGATGGGGCGGTGCACGGCAGACACAGGAATCGAAGCATGAATCAGACCAGCGTTCCCTCTCTCGAAGGCCACCGCATCCTCATCACGGGCGGTGCCCGTGGCTTGGGCGAGGCCTTTGCCCGCGCCTGTGTGGCCGCCGGTGCCCGGGTCGCCCTGACCGATGTGCTGCATGAACGGGGCGAGGCCCTGGCGGCCGCGCTGAACCAGGGCTTGGCCCAGCCCGTGGCGCATTACCTGCCCATGGATGTGTCGGACCCGCAAGCCATCGAGCAGGCCACTGCCACGGCGGCTGAACGCCTGGGTGGCATGGATGGCTTGGTGAACAACGCCGCCATCACCAATTCGGGCGGCAAGGACATGGGCGACATCACGGTGGACACCTGGGACCGGGTGATGGCCGTCAATGTGCGCGGCCCTTGGCTGGTGACGGTGGCGGCGCAGCGCTGGCTGCAGGCCTCGGGTCGGGGCCGGGTGGTGAACATCGCCTCCGACACCGCGCTGTGGGGCGCGCCCCGTCTGATGGCCTACGTGGCCAGCAAGGGCGCCGTGATGTCCATGACGCGCTCGATGGCCCGCGAACTTGGCGCCCACGGCGTGACCGTCAATGCAGTGGCGCCGGGGCTGACCCTGGTCGAGGCCACCGAGTACGTGCCCGAGGCGCGCCACCGCCTGTACAGCGAAGGCCGGGCCATCAGCCGGGCCCAGGTGCCTGACGACGTGGTCGCCACCGTGCTGTTCCTGCTCTCCGACGGCAGCGGCTATGTGACCGGCCAGGTGCTGCCGGTCAATGGCGGCTTCGTCATGAACTGACCCCCCATCCCATCCCATCGCCCTGTTTTGCAAGGAGTCCCCATGAGCGCACCCCACACCCCTGCGGCCAATGAGCCGGTGTTCAACGAACGTGGCCTGCAGGATGCCCGCATCCCGCCCGAGGCTGAAATCCAGCAGGCCATGATGCAGGCCCCGGGCCAGAGCTTTGCCGAGTGGATGGAGTCGCGCGTGGCCCGCCGCTCCACCCGGCGCTACGACTGGGATGCCCTGAAGTTCCAGGCCGATTTCGACCCCAAGTACCGTCGCGCCCAGATGCGTTACGTGGGCACCGGTGGCACTGGCGTGTCCAGTGACAACAACACCGTGCCCTCGGCCCACTTCACGTTCTCGACCATGGTCATCCCGGCGGGCAACATCGGCCCCTCGCACATCCATTACGACGTGGAAGAAATCTTCTTCGTGATGCGTGGCGCCATGAAGGTGATCTGCGAAAAGGACGGCCAACGCTGGGAGACCGTGGTCGGTGAACGTGACCTGATCTCGGTGCCCCCGGGGGTGTACCGCGAGGAGCACAACATCGGCGACGAAGATGCCCTGATGTGCGTGATGCTGGGCTCGCCCAAGCCGATCACCCCGGTCTACCCGCCTGATTCGCCCCTGGCCAAGATCAAGCGCGATCTGGGTCGCTGAAGCAGGCGCCAAGAACATGACCTTGCAAGAAATGGCTCAGCAGTGGCCTGTCCAGGTCGTCTCGACCGCCGGGGGCGATATCGCCTACCGTCGGGCGGGCCAAGGCCCCTTGCTGGTGCTGTTGCACGGCATTGGGTCGGGCTCGGGCAGTTGGCTGCGCCAATTGCAAGGCCTGCAGAGTCGCTTCACCGTGCTGGCCTGGGACGCCCCAGGCTATGGCCAGAGCACCCCGGTCGAGGCCGATTGGCCGACGGCCGCCGACTACGGCACGCGGGTCTGGCAATGGCTTCAGGCCCTGGGCCTGGCGCAGCAGCCGATCCGTCTGGCCGGCCACTCCCTGGGCTGCCTGATGGCCGCTGCGGCAGTGGCACAAGGCCCGGATTCGGTCGAGCGCCTGACCCTGCTCTCACCAGCCCTGGGCTATGGCCTGGCCGATCCCGCCGTGCGCGACAGCAAGCTGCGCGATCGGCTGGCCAACCTGGCGCGCCTGGGCCCGGCCGGCATGGCCGAACACCGGGGGGCCGCCATGCTGTCGGCCCAGGCCGATGCGTCGCTGGTGGCTTACGTGAAATCGATCATGGCGGCCATCAACCCCGCCGGCTACACCCAGGCCGCGCGACTGCTCGCCCAGGCCGACCTCGACACCCTGCTGGCTGCGGTAACCTGTCCGGTCACCGTGGCCAGTGGCAGCGCTGACACCATCACCCCGGCGGCCGCCTGCGAAGGCCTGGCCAATCGGGTCGGTGCTCCCTATCTCTCACTGGGCCCGGTGGGCCATGCCTGCGCGCTGGAGGCCGCCGATGCGGTCAATGCCTTGCTGCAGGCCACCCCCTGAACACAGATCGAGAGACCAGGAGAACCAACACATGAACAACGCAAGCGACCGCTACCTCGTCCCGGGCCTGGCCCGTGGCCTGCAATTGCTGGGCTGCTTCACCCGTCAGGAGCCGCAGCTCACCGGCGCCGAGCTGTCGCGCCGCCTGGACGTGCCGCGGGCCTCGGTGTTCCGCCTGCTGCAGACCCTGGAGCAGATGGGCTTTGTCGAACGTGTCAGTGACAGCCCCAACTACAAGCTGAGCATCGGGGTGCTGCGCCTGGGCTTTGAGTACCTGGCCTCGATGGAGCTGACCGAGCATGGCATTCCGATCATCGAGGGCCTGCGCGACCAGAGTGGCTATTCGGCCCACCTGGTGGTGCGCGACGGGCGCGAGGTGGTGTTCGTCGCCAAGGCCATGGGCCGCCAATCGGTGTTCCATTCGATCCAGGTCGGCGCGCGCTTGCCGGCCCACGCCACCGTGCTGGGTCGCCTGCTGCTGTCCAACCTCGACATGGCCGGCCTGTCCCAGCTCTACCCCGAGCCCCAACTGCACGCCTACACACCCAAGACGCCGACCACCCTGGTGCAGCTCAAGGCCCTGATCGACCAGGACATGGCCAATGGCTATGGCATCAGCCAGGGCGGCTTCGAAACCGGTATCTCCACCATCGCTGCCCCCGTTTTCAATGACCGCCACCAGGTGGTGGCCGCGGTCAGCATGACCGTGCCGGCGCAGCAGATCGAGGCCGATCAGGCGCGCACCCTGGTTCAACTGGTGCAGCAAGCCGCTGCCCAGGTCACCCAACGCATCAGCCATCTGCCCCAGCGCAGCGGTTGACCGTCAACCCCGTCCCACCCCCCACACCATGACCACAGCAGCCCCTCATCGCATCACCGTTGGCGAACTTGCCGCCCGATTCCTAGAGCAATGTGGTGTTCGCGCCGCCTTTGGCGTGATCTCGATCCACAACATGCCCATCCTCGACGCCTTCCACCGGCGTCAGAAGATCCGATTCGTGTCGGCACGGGGCGAGGCCGGCGCCTGCAACATGGCCGATGCCTACGCCCGGGTCAGCGGCGCCCTGGGGGTGTGCGTGACCAGCACCGGCACCGGCGCGGGCAATGCCGCCGGCGCCATGATCGAGGCCCTCACGGCCGGCACCCCGATGCTGCACCTGACCGGGCAGATCGAGTCGCCCTACCTGGACCGCGACCTCGGCTACATCCACGAAGCGCCGGCCCAACTGGCCATGCTGCAGTCGGTGGGCAAGGCGGCTTTCCGCATCCGCAACGCCGAAACCGCCCTGGCCACCCTGCGCGAGGCGGCCCGCCTGGCCTTCACCCCGCCCTGCGGGCCCGTGAGCATCGAAATCCCCATCGATGTGCAGGCCACCCTGCTCGCCCTGCCGGCCGACCTGCGTCCGCTGCCGCTGCGCCCGTTGCTGCCCGAAGCCGAGAGCGTGCAGGCCCTGGCCGATGCCCTGGCTGGCGCCAAGCGCCCCCTGCTGTGGCTGGGCGGCGGCGCACGCGGCGCCAGTGCCGCCGTGGCCCGCCTGGTGAAGATGGGCTGGGGCGTGGTGACCTCCGTGCAGGGCCGCGGCATCCTGGCCGAGGACCACCCGGCCAGCCTGGGTTCCTACAACCTGCAAAAGGCCGCCGAAGACCTGTACCAGACCTGCGACGCCCTGCTGGTGGTGGGCTCACGCCTGCGCAGCAACGAAACCCTGCGCTACAAGCTCAAGCTGCCGGCATCGATCTACCGCATCGACGCCAATGCCCTGGCGCACAACCGCGGCTACAACAGCCAGTACTTTGTGCAGGGCGATGCCGAGCTCACGCTGAACGCACTGGCCGACCTGTTGGAAGGCCGCATGCAGGTCGACCCGCAGTTGGTGCCCGACGTGCAAAAGGCACGGGCCGCCGCCGCCGCCCATGTGGACGACACCCTGGGCGCCTATGTCGAACTCAAGAACCAGGTGGGCGCCGCGGTTGGCAAGCAGCTCTGGTGGGTGCGCGACATCACCTTGTCCAACAGCATGTGGGGCAACCGGGCTCCGGTGCTGGACCACCCCCGCGCCGGCGTGCACGCCCTGGGCGGGGGCATCGGCCAAGGCCTGGCCATGGCGATCGGTACCTCTGTTGCCAACACCGAGCACCAGTTGGGCCGCAAGACGGTGGCCCTGGTTGGCGACGGTGGCTTCATGCTCAATGTGGGCGAACTCGCCTGCGCCGTGCAGGAGAACGCCGACCTGGTGGTGCTGCTGATGAATGACAGCCGCTATGGCGTGATCAAGAACATCCAGGACGACATCTATGGCAGCCGCCATTGCTACGTCGAGCTGCACACCCCCGATTTTGCGAACTTCTGCGCCAGCCTCAAGGCCCGCCATTTCCTGCTCGACAGCCCGGCGCGCGCCGCCGAGGTGCTGGGCCAGGCACTGGCCGCCAAGGGCCCGGTGGTGGTCGAGGTCGACATGAAGGCCTGGGGCCCGTTCGCCGCCAAGTTCGCCGGCCCCATCCTCAAGAAGGAGGCTGCATGAGCCAAGCCACCACCCAAGCGATCACCCAGGCCCACCCCGGGCGGGAGACCCAGCCTGTCACCCTGATCGGCTTTGGCGCGATCGGACGATCCATCTTTCAGCGCCTGGCCGGCCACACCGGCGTGCGCATCACCCACATCGTGGTCCAGGCTGCCGGCCTGGATGAGGCGCGTGCCGTGGTGGGCGATGCCGCCACCGTGACCACCAGCGTGCCCGCCGAGGCCACGCTGGTGCTGGAATGCGCCGGACACGCGGCGCTCATCGAGCATGTGGTGCCTGCATTGCAGCGTGGCGTGGAATGCGCTGTGCTGTCGATTGGCGCCTTGTCGGGCCCGGGCATGGCCGAGCAACTGGCCGCGGCTGCCGAGCAGGGCGCCACCCAGCTGCACCTGCTGTCGGGTGCCATAGGCGGCGTGGACGCCATTGCCGCCGCGCGCCTGGCCGGCCTCAGCGAGGTGCGCTACACCGGGCGCAAACCGCCTTCAGGCTGGCGCGGCACCCCGGCCGAAGACGTTTGCGATCTGTCCGCCATCACCGAGCCCACCGTGATTCTGGAAGCCACGGCCCGTGAGGCCGCCCAGTTGTATCCCAAGAACGCCAATGTGGCCGCCACCCTTTCGCTGGCGGGCCTGGGCCTGGATGCCACCCGGGTGTGCCTGATCGCCGACCCCACCGTGAGCGAGAACATCCACCAGATCAGCGTGCGCGGCGAGTTCGGCGAGATGGAGCTGACCATGCGCGGCAAGCCTCTGGCCGACAACCCCAAGACCTCGGCACTGACCGTGCTGTCCGGGCTTCGTTTCCTGCACAACCGCGGCGCCGCCGTCACTGTCTGAGACCCTCCATGACCGAAAAACTGCAAACCTTGCTGGCCGGGCGTTGGCGCGATGCCTCCGGCCCCGAGTACGCCACCGAATACCCGCACGACGGCAGCACCGTCGCCACCCTGCATGCGGCCACCGCCGCCGATGTGGACGAGGCGGTCCAGTACGCCGAGCGTGCCCGTCAGCAACCCGCCTGGGCGGGGCTCAAGCGGCATGAACGGGCGGCCATCCTGCACCGCATCGCGGCCGGTATCCGTGAGCGCGGTGAAGAGCTGGCCCAGCTGCAGCGCCTGGACAACGGCAAGCCGATCAAGGAAACCCGAGCCCTGGTGGCCAGCGCGGCAGGCACCTTCCAGTTCTTTGCGGCGGCTTGCGAAACCTGGGAGGACCAGCTCACCCCGGCGCGTGGCGACTACTTCACCCTGAGCGCGCACGAGCCTCTGGGCGTGGTCGGGGCCATCACCCCCTGGAACTCCCCCATCGCCAGCGAGGCCCAGAAGCTGGCCCCGGCGCTGGCAGCCGGTTGTGCCGTGGTGTTCAAGCCCGCCGAGATCACCCCGCGCATGGCCATCGAGCTGGCCCGCATCGCTGAGCAGGCCGGTGTGCCCGAGGGCATCATCAGCGTGCTGCCGGGCAAGGGCTCGATCGTGGGCGATGCCCTGGTCAAGCACCCGTTGATCAAGCGCATCGCCTTCACCGGCGGCACCACCGTCGGCCTGGGCATTGCCCGCCTGGCGGCTGAAAAGCTCATGCCCACCTCGCTGGAGCTGGGGGGCAAGTCGCCCACCATCGTGTGCGCCGACGCCGATCTGGACCACGCCGTGGCCGGGGTGCTGTATGGCATCTTCAGCTCTTCGGGCGAGTCCTGCATTGCCGGCTCACGCGCCTTTGTGCATGAAAGCGTCTACGCCGAGTTCAAGGCCCGCCTGCTGGCCGGCGTGAAGGCGCTGCGTGTGGGCAATCCCTCCAGCGAAAGCACCCAGATGGGGCCCCTGGTCAATCAGGGCCACCGTGCCTCGGTCGAGCGCTACGTGCAACTGGGCCTGGACGAAGGCGGCCAGTTGCTGGCCGGCGGCGTGCGGCCCGAGGGCGCTTTGTTCGAGCGCGGCAGCTACTACACCCCCACCGTGATCGAAGGCCTGCCCAACAGCGCCCGCATGTGCCAGGAAGAAATCTTCGGCCCGGTGCTGGCCCTGCTGCCCTGGCGTGACGAGGCCGACCTGGTGGCCCAGTGCAATGACAACGTGTTCGGCCTGGCCTCAGGCATCTGGACGCGCGACTACAAGACCGCCTGGCGCCTGGGCCAGGCCCTGCAGACCGGTACCGTCTGGGTCAACACCTACAAGGTGTTCTCGGTCAGCACGCCCTTCGGTGGCGTCAAGATGAGCGGCACCGGGCGCGAAAAAGGCCGCCTCGGCATCCTGGAGTACACGACCCAGAAGAGCTGGTACTGGGGCCTGAACGAGTCGCCCATGCCCTGGGCCACGGCCTGAAGCAGCCACCACGCTAAGCAAGGAGTAGCGAGTCATGGATCTGGGAATTTCGGGCCGCAAGGCCCTGGTGTGCGGCGCCAGTTCAGGCCTGGGCCTGGCCTGTGCCGCCGCGCTGGTGCGCGAAGGTGTGCAGGTGGTCATCGTGGCCCGCACCGAAGGGCCCCTGCGCGAAGCGGCCGAGCGTCTGAACGCCCTCGGACCCGGCCGGGCCGACTGGGTGGCGGCCGACGTGGCCAGCGCCGAAGGGCGCGCCCGCATCTTTGCAGCGCACCCCGACTTCGACATCGTGGTCACCAACGCAGGCGGCCCACCGCCAGGCGACTTCCGCCAGTGGCAGCGCGAGGACTGGATCAAGGCCCTGGACGCCAACATGCTGGCGCCCATCGAGCTGATCAAGGCCACGCTGGACGGCATGATGGCGCGCGGCTTTGGCCGCATCGTCAACATCACCTCCAGCGCCGTGAAAGCCCCGGTGGATGGGCTGGGCCTGTCCAATGGCGCCCGCAGCGGCCTGACCGGCTTTGTGGCCGGGCTGGCGCGCAGCACCGTGGCCCGCGGCGTCACCATCAACAACGTGCTGCCCGGCACCTTCGACACCGTCCGCCTGGCCGGCAACTTCGAAGCCCAGGCGCGGCGTGAAGGCAGCACCGCCGAGGCCGTGCGCGCCGCCCGCATCGCCCGCCACCCGGCGCGTCGCCTGGGTCAGCCCGACGAGCTTGGCAACACCTGCGCCTACCTGTGCAGCGTGCATGCGGGCTACATCAATGGGCAGAACGTGCTGTTGGATGGGGGGTCTTACCCGGGGACGTTCTGACTTCTGCCCTGGGACCGGGCTTGGGTCTTTGGGGGCGCGAGTCTGAGCTGGGCAGCCCGATGGGCCGCGCAGTCATTTGCCAGCCCCCTTGATCCTGTCGGGCCTGAGAACCATGGCGAGCGCATGCGTTGGCAGCCACAGACTCCTTGCATTCTTGGACGATCGCCCAGCAAGGAGCAAGCGCATGAAACAAGTGCCCGCCTCGGACTCTGTATCCCTGTCAGGTCTGCTGGACGTGTTGCGGGACGCCATTCACCGCGGGCGCCGTCAAGCGCTGCGGGCGGTGGACGTGGTGCAGGTGACGACCTGTTGGGAGATCGGGCGCCACATCGTTGAATTTGAGCAAGGTGGCACCTCTCGGGCCGCGTATGGCCAAAGGTTGCTGCCCCGGTTGGCTGAGACCCTCAGCCGCGAGTTTGGTAAGGGCTTTGACGTCTCCAACCTCAGACACATGCGTGGCTTCTTTCTGGGCTTCCCAATTCGCGACGCACTGCGTCGCGAATTGAGTTGGACCCACTACAGAATGCTCTTGCGCGTGAGCGATCAGAAAGCTCGCCGTTGGTACATGACAGAAGCGGCCAGCCAGAATTGGAGCTCACGGGTCCTTGATCGGCAGATCGATACCCTTTACTACGAGCGACGTTTGCTCGACACCGATCAAGTCATGGCCCCCGCTGATAACGGGCCCGCCCCCGCGCCAGAGCCCAGACCGCGGGACTTTGTGCGAGATCCTGTGATGTTGGAGTTCTTGGGCTTACCTGGGTCGGGCCGGTTGCTGGAGTCCAGCCTAGAGCAGGCCTTGATGGACAAGTTGCAATCCTTCTTGCTGGAGTTGGGGCAAGGATTTGCCTTCGTCGCACGTCAGCAGCGGGTGAGCACTGATTTTCAGGATTTCTATATTGATCTGGTGTTCTACAACTACCTGCTCAAGTGTTTTGTACTGATCGATCTGAAAACCGGTCGATTGACCCATCAGGACATTGGGCAGATGGACATGTATGTGCGCATGTACGACGAACTCAGGCGTGGACCTGCCGACAACCCGACTGTTGGCATTCTGTTGTGCGATCAGAAGGATCTGTCGGTGGCACGGTATTCCGTCTTGAAGGGCAGCGAGCAGATCTTCGCATCCCAGTACAGATTGGTTTTGCCGTCGGAAGATGAATTGCGCGAGGCCATCGAACAGGAGCGTGCGAGCTGGGAGGACATGGCGCCCAGGACGCGCAGGCCGCCCCGTCGCGAGACCTGAGTCACCTCGGGCTCCCATCATGGGGCACGTTGTCGAAACGTGCCCCGCCGAGGATGCGCAGGCCCGTGCGATCCTCTTGCATCACTTCAAACGGTTGGCTGAGGCACGCTCAAAGATCCAGCACCAGGCGCTCGCTCTTGCAGCCCGACACGCAGATCATCATCACCTTGTTGGCCGCGCGTTCCGCGGTGCTGAGCACCGAGTCGCGGTGGTCGGGCTGGCCCTCCAGCACGCGGGTCTCGCAGGCGCCGCAGATGCCTTCTTCGCAGCTGGTCACGCAATTGATCTTGGCGGCGTTCAGGGCCTGCAGCAGGCTTTGGCCGGCCTCGACGGTGATCGACTTGCCCGAGCGCTTGAGCTCGACCGTGAAGCTTTGGCGCGCATCGGAGGCGGCGGCCACCTCGACGGCAGTGAAGCGTTCGATGTGGGCGTTGGCGTAGCCCAGCTCGGCGCAGAACTTTTCAAAGGCGTCGAGCATCACGGCGGGGCCGCAGGCGTAATAGTGGGTGTCCGCCTGGGCGGGCCGGGCGGCCAGCAGGGCTTTCAGGTCAGGAGGGCCGCTCTGTTCGTCGTCGAAGTGCAGGTGCAGCGGTGCGCCCAGGGCCTGCAGCTCGGCAATGAAGGCCGCGCTCTTGCGCGAGCGGGCAAAGTACAGCACTTCGAATGAGCGACCCAACTGCTTCAGCCGGGTGGCCATGCACAGGATGGGCGTCACCCCGATGCCGCCCGCCACCAGCACCGAGTGGCCTGCGTCTTCGTGCAGCGCGAAGTTGTTGCGCGGTTCGCTGATGGCGATGGTCTGGCCCACGCGCAGGGCTTCGTGCACACAGCGGGAGCCGCCGCGGCTGCGCCGGTCTTTCAGCACGCCCAGCACATAGCGGTGGCGCTCGCCGGCGGCGTTGAGCAGCGAGTAGCTGCGCACCAGCCCGTTGGGCAGGTGCAGGTCGATGTGGGAGCCGGCGGCGAACTCGGGCAGTTCACCTCCGCCGGCGCGCCGCAGTTCGACGCTGTGGATGTCCTCGGCCTCGTAACGAAGCGCGTGGATGTAGGCATTGAGTAGATTCGACATGGCCGTGACGGGGGCTGTGGGTGGGGTCGGGAGGGCTTGAGTTTAATGTCGGTCACAGAGCGTTGCGCCCCCGAGGCAAGCTGGTAGCCAGGGCTTGCCAGGTGCGGTCGGGGGCGCTTGTCAGTCGCTTTGAGAGCGTGCCGGGCGGTTCAGGCCGCTTGCGCTCAGGCCGGGGTGGCGGTGCGGTCGATCTGGGCCTGGGCCAGGCCCTTCAGGTGACGGCGCAGGCGCACGATGCCCATGTCGTGGGCGTACAGGAACTCGCGCTGGTTGGCATCGGGCTCCATGGTCTCGACGGCCACACGGTCTTGCTCCAGCACATTCCAGTGGCGTTGCTCCAGGCGGTTCTTGTACAGGAAGCGCCAGGTGTCGCGCTGCCAGCCGTCCACCTTGCGGCAGCGCCAGTGGAACACGCCCGAAGCCTGGCGGCTGATGGGGGTGTAGCTGCCGATGATGGCAAAGTTGCCGCCAGGGCCGCCGGTCTTCGGGTACGGGATCTCGAGGCGCATCAGGTGGATGCCGGTGTCGATCCACTCGGTCCAGTCGAAGTTGACGTTGCGCTGGCCCTTTTTCTCGAACACGAAGCCGGTGTCGGTGTCGCGGATGTGGAATTCGGCCGTCACATCGCCTTCGTACATGGTGTGCGACTGCTTGTGCAGGAAGGTGCCGTGCATGGGGTCGATCACGTTGTCGATCACATAGCGGTAGTCGCAGCCCCACTCGGTGTAGCAGAGGAACGAGGACCACTCGGGCGAGGTCAGCTCTTCAGGCAGGCGCAGCGGCGGCGGGGTGTCGATTTGCGGCTCGGTCGAGTTGAACAGGAAGATCGCGCCATTGCTTTCGACCGCATGGAACATGCGGGTGGTGCGCGAGCCTTCCAGCTTGCAGCCGGGCATGGCGGGCACGCTGGTCACGGTGCCGTCATGGCTCACTTCCACGCCGTGGTAGGGGCAGGCGATGCGATCACCCAGGATCACGCCCAGCGACAGCGGGGCGCCGCGGTGCGGGCAGTGGTCTTCGAGCGCGTGGACCTTGCCTTCATGGTCGCGCCACAGCGCGATCTTGTAGCCCATGCGGCGCAGCGAGATCGGGTCCTTCTTGAGGAAGGACGAGGGGCAGATCGGGAACCACAGGTCTTTCAGGCCCACGGCCAGGGCGGCGTCGACCGGGTCTTGCTGGAAATAGACGTTGGACGTTTGCATCTTGAGGTGCTCCAGGGTGAGGGGGGGTCAGGCGCCGAGGCGGGCCATTTCGGCCTTGAAGGTCTCAACCGTCCAGGGCTGGCTGTTGGGGCCGGCGGGGCCGGCCTTGTTCAGGTAGTCGATCAGGGCTTCGATTTCGTGCAGGCCTTGCGCGAAAGCACGTTCGATCGAGTCGCCCAGCAGGGTCTCGTAGGCCGTGGGCGGCGCTTCGCGGTGCTGGTGGGTTTCGTTGTAGAGAGGGGGGGTGGCGCTCATCAATAACCTCCGGAGGGTTCGTGGGGTGATCTGAGGGAATCAGTCTTTGGGGCGATCGGTCATGAAGCGACCGCTCGGTGCATCGGCGTTGACCTGGCGTCGTGTCTGGCCGTCGATGCCCCCCTTGATGGCCCATTCCGCAAACACGGTGGGGCCGGGGGTGAAATCGCGGGCCTGCCAGTCGGCGGTCAGCTCGTCTTCGTCGGTGTAGTACTCGACCAGGGCACCGGCCGGGCTGATGAAGTACCAGAACAAGGCCGACGAAATCGGATGCCGGCCCGGGCCGAGCTCGGTGCTCCAGCCGCAGCGCGACATGTGCATGCCGCCGCCAATCACTTCGTGCAGGTCACGCACGGTGAAGGCCACGTGGTTCAGGCCGGCGCGGGGCTCGGGCAGTTGCAGCAGGAACAGGTCGTGGTGGCCGCCCTCGGGGGCGCAGCGCATGAAGTGGCCGCGACCGGGGTAGCGGTCGGACACCACGAAGCCCAGGTGTTGTTCATAGAAGGCGGTGGTGGCTGCGAGGTCTTTCACGAAGAACACCACGTGGCCCACTTCGACCGGCGTGGCGCGGTCGTAGGCCGGGCTGGGCTGGTTCACCCGGCCGCGTGTGGCCCAGGTGTTGGTCTGCGCGCAGGGCAGGTCCAGCACGCGCTTGCGCGTCACCTGCACCCGCACGGCCAGGCCGTTGGGGTCGGTGCAGCCGATGCGCTGGCCATCGTCGACGTAGCCGGGCTGGCCGGCCAGGCGCGAGCGCAGCACGTCCAGTTCGGCGTTCGAGCCCACGGCCCATACCACTTCACGCAGTGTGGGGTCGGCCTCGATGCCGGCGGGCAGGCCAGGCTTGTCGGAATGGGCCACCTTCACGCGGCAGCCGTTGAGCGACTCGAACACCAGCTCTTGCGGCTCCTCGGACACCAGGTGAAGGCCCCAGTCGCTGAAGAATTGGCGGCACTTGGCCAGGTCCGCCGCACCGAAGGTGATTTCGTCAATGCCCTGAACACTCATGTTGTTTCCTCGTGGGTGGCTGGCCAGGGGCTCAGCGCTTGACCTTGGCCAAGGGGTGGCTGGGCGGGTAGGTGGGGGTCACCGGCTTGGGGTTGCCGATCATCACGCACATCAGGGCTTCTTCGTCACCGATGTTGATCACGCCGCGGTACACGCCCACGGGCCAGGAGATCAGGTCGCGTTCGCCGGCTTCCATTTCCCAGGTTTCGCCGTTCAGCTCGGCAATCAGCTTCACGCGGCCGCGCATCACGAAGAACACTTCTTCGGCATCGGTGTGAATGTGCAGCGGGCCTTCGGCGCCGGCCGGCAGGATCATGGTGGAGAAGGTGAAGTGCTCGGCCACCACCGTGTTCTCGTCGCTGTCCACGCCGGTGGCACCGGTGCCGATGTAGCGCATCTGGGCACGGGCGTACTTGGGGTCGAAATCAGCCTGGAACTTCAGGGCCTCCCAGTCGTAGCGGCGGGTGGCGCGCGTGGCCACACGCGACTTCAGCCATTGCCCCAGATCCATGCCCTCAGGCGGTTGGTACGCGGTTTGCACGCCTTCGGCGGCCGCAGATGCACTCATGACGTTCTCCAATCCGGTTCGTTTCTTAGGTAAAACATAGTTTCGTGATTGAAACGAGCCAAGTCTATAGCAGAGTGGCCGAAATTCAAAGAATTTCAGATCAATGCTTGAGTGGAAAACTCGGGGCCTGGGCCGCGCAGCCGGTGGGCGGGCTCAGGCCTGTCGGGGGGATCGACAGGAGGTGGGCGCGTGGCGCCCGGGGCGGCTCAGCCCTGTCGGGCCGCTGCGGCAATCTCCAGTGAGCGCAGGCGCAGGGTGGGATCGAACACGTCGCTGACGAGCATGAATTCGTCGGCCTGGGTCAGGTCGGCCAGCCGCGCCAGGCCCTCACGCACGGTGCCAGGTCCGCCCACCACGGCGGCGGCCAGAAAGTCGTCGACCGCGGCGCGTTCTTGGGGTGCCAGCTGGGCACGGAAATGCGGCAGCGGGGGCTGAAGGCGGCGTCGGTCACCGGTCAGGATGCCCAGCACCCTTTGGTAGGTGCTGCTGGCGAGGAATTCGGCCTCTTCATCGGTCGGGGCTGCAATCAGCGGCACGCCAATCACCACATACGGCTTTTCAAGCGTGGCCGAGGGCTTGAACAGGCGCCGGTACAGGTCCACCGCCTGCAGCAGCAGGCGCGGCGCAAAGTGCGAGGCAAAGGCATAGGGCAGACCGCGCTCGGCCGCCAGCTGGGCCGAAAACAGGCTGGAGCCCAGCAACCAGATCGGCACCTGGGTGCCGGCGCCCGGCATGGCGATCAGGCGCTGGCCGGGCTGCACCGGGCCCAGCAGGCGCTGCAGTTCGGCCACATCGCGTGGAAAGTCTTCTTCGGTCTCCACCCGGTCCCGGCGCAGCGCCCGCATGGTCAGCCCGTCGGTGCCCGGTGCGCGGCCCAGGCCCAGGTCGATGCGGCCCGGGTAGAGCTCGGCCAGGGTGCCGAAGGCCTCGGCCACCACCAGCGGCGCATGGTTGGGCAGCATCACGCCGCCCGAGCCCACGCGGATGCGCTCGGTACCGCCAGCGATGTGGCCCACCAGCACGGCGGTGGCCGAGCTGGCGATGCCACTCATGTTGTGGTGCTCGGCCAGCCAGTAACGCTTGAAGCCCAGCTTTTCGGCGTGCTGGGCGGTGCGCAGGGCGATGGACAGCGCGTCGGCCACGGTGCCGCCTTCGCGAACCGCCACCAGATCGAGCATGGACAGGGCAATGTCTTGCAGTGATTTCATGCCGTCCATTGTGCGACGCTCGCATGACCTGCGCACGGAAGGTGAATTGCCTGGTGATTTGTTCATTCAAATCGAATAAATATGGATAAACATTCGGCGTTAAGGCTTGGAAGATAGCGCAATTCACCGAATCCAAGGAGCCTCGCCATGTCAGTCCGTCCGCCCCTCAGTGCCGATGCCGACACCTGCATCCCTTTCCAGCCGTTCACGCCAGGCCTGCTGTCAGCGGACCCGCTGCGGGCTGCCATCACCGCAGCCTGGCGCCGGCCCGAGACCGAGGTGGTGCCCGAGTTGCTCAAGCAAGCCCGCCTGCCCCAGCCCTTGGCCGACGCCACCCAGCTACTGGCCCAGCGTCTGGCTCGCCATCTGCGCGAGCGCAAGAGTGCCGGCGGCCGGGCCGGCCTGGTGCAGGGCCTGCTGCAGGAGTACGCGCTGTCGTCCCAGGAGGGGGTGGCCTTGATGTGCTTGGCCGAAGCCTTGCTGCGCATCCCCGATGCCGCCACCCGCGATGCCCTGATCCGGGACAAGATCGCCCATGGCGAATGGGCACGCCACCTGGGCAAAAGCCCTTCGTTGTTCGTCAACGCAGCCACCTGGGGCCTGCTGCTGACGGGCAAGCTGGTTTCCACCCACAGCGAAAGTGGCTTGGGGGCGGCGCTGGGGCGGCTGACCGCGCGCGGCGGCGAGCCCCTGATCCGCAAAGGGGTGGACATGGCCATGCGCATGATGGGCGAGCAGTTCGTGACGGGCGAAACCATCGCCCAGGCCCTGCGCCATGCCGCCACCCTGGAGCCCCAGGGCTTTCGCTACTCCTACGACATGCTGGGCGAGGCCGCACTCACCACCGCCGATGCCCAGCGCTACCTGCGTGACTACCAGCAGGCCATCGAAGCCATCGGCCGGGCCTCGGCCGGGCGCGGCGTGTATGAAGGCCCCGGCATCTCGATCAAGTTGTCGGCGCTGCACCCGCGCTACAGCCGGGCCCAGCACGACCGCGTCCATGCCGAGCTGTACCCCGTGCTGCGCCAGTTGGCGCTGCAGGCGCGTGGCCAGAACATCGGTCTGAACATCGACGCCGAAGAAGCCGACCGCCTGGAGCTGTCGCTGGAGTTGCTTGAGCGCCTTTGCTTCGAGCCTGCTCTGGCGGGCTGGAACGGCATCGGTTTCGTGATCCAGGCCTACCAGAAGCGCTGCCCGCAAGTGATCGACTGCGTGATCGACCTGGCCCGGCGCAGTGCTCACCGCCTGATGGTGCGCCTGGTCAAGGGCGCCTACTGGGACAGCGAAATCAAGCGTGCCCAGCTCGATGGCCTGAGCGACTACCCCGTGTACACCCGCAAGGCCTATACCGACGTGTCCTACCTGGCCTGCGCCCGCCGCCTGCTGGCTGCGCCCGAGGCCATCTACCCCCAGTTCGCCACCCACAACGCCCACACCCTGGCCGCCATCTACCAGTTGGCCGACCCGGCCCGCTACCAGCCCGGTCAGTACGAGTTCCAGTGTCTGCACGGCATGGGCGAACCCCTGTACGAGCAGGTGGTGGGCCCGGAAACGGCGGGCCGTCTGAACCGGCCCTGCCGCATTTATGCGCCCGTGGGCAACCACGAAACCCTGCTCGCCTACCTGGTGCGCCGCCTGTTGGAGAACGGTGCCAACACCTCGTTCGTGAACCGCATTGCCGACACCAGCCTGCCGCTGGACGAACTGGTCCAGGACCCGGTGCAGACCGTCGAGCAGATGGCGCTGCGCGAAGGCACGCTGGGGCTGCCCCACCCATCGATCGGTACACCGCCCGAGTTGTACGGCGCGGCCCGCCGCAACTCCAAGGGCGTGGACCTGGCGTGCGACACCGCGCTGCAGGCCCTGCAGGCCGACCTGTTGCGCAGCGCCCACGTCGAATGGCAGGCCCAGCCGCTGCTGGCCGGACCTGAGGCCCAGGCCGAGTGGGCCGAACCGGCCCAGCCGGTGCTCAACCCGGCTGATCTGCGCGACCCCGTTGGCCGGGTGCAGGAAACCACCCTGGCCGGCGTCGAATGGGCGCTGCAGGCGGCCACCGAGGCCGCACCCGGCTGGGCCGCCACGGCCCCGGCTCGGCGGGCCCTGGCCCTGGAGCAGGCCGCTGACCTGATGGAGCAACAGCTGGGCGTGCTGATGGGCCTGCTGGTGCGCGAAGCGGGCAAGACCTGCGCGAATGCCGTGGCCGAGGTGCGCGAGGCGGTCGATTTCCTGCGCTATTACGCCGCCCAGGCGCGCCGCGATCTGGCCGATCTGCCGCACCGTCCGCTGGGCCCCGTGGTCTGCATCAGCCCCTGGAACTTTCCGCTGGCCATCTTCACCGGCCAGGTGGCCGCCGCCCTGGCCGCCGGCAACCCGGTGCTGGCCAAGCCGGCCGAGCAGACCCCTTTGCTGGCCGCGCAGGCCGTGCGCCTGCTGCGCCAGGCCGGCGTGCCCGACGCCGTGCTGCAACTGCTGCCCGGCCGCGGTGAAACCGTGGGGGCCACCCTGGTGGCCGACGAGCGGGTGCAAGGGGTGATGTTCACGGGCTCCACCGAGGTGGCGCGCCTGCTGCAACGCCAATTGGCCGGCCGCCTGAGCCCGAGCGGACGCACGATCCCGCTGATCGCAGAGACCGGCGGTCAGAACGCCATGATCGTGGACTCGTCCGCCCTGGTCGAACAGGTGGTCACCGACGTGCTGGCCTCGGCCTTTGACAGTGCGGGCCAGCGCTGCTCGGCCCTGCGCGTGTTGTGCGTGCAGGAAGAGGCCGCCGACCGCGTGCTGCAGATGTTGACTGGCGCCATGGCCGAGTTGCGCCTGGGCCGCCCCGATCAGCTGCACACCGATGTGGGCCCGGTGATCGATGCCGAAGCCCGGGCCGGCCTGCTGCGCCACATCGATGCCCTGCGTGCCCAGGGCCGCCGGGTGCAGCAGCCCCTGGGTCGGGGCGGGTTGGACGACACCCGGCACGGCCATTTCGTGCCGCCCACCGTGATCGAACTGAACAGCCTCAGCGAACTGCAGCGCGAGGTGTTCGGCCCCGTGCTGCACGTGCTGCGCTACCGCCGCGAAGCCCTGCCCGAGTTGCTCGACCAGATCAATGCCACCGGCTACGGGCTGACCCTGGGCCTGCACACCCGCATCGATGAAACCATCGAGCGCGTGGTCGCCGGGGCCCATGCCGGCAATGTGTATGTGAACCGCAACATGGTGGGCGCGGTGGTGGGCGTCCAGCCCTTCGGTGGCGAAGGCCTGTCGGGCACCGGGCCCAAGGCAGGCGGTCCGCTGTACCTGTACCGCCTGCTGGCCCAGCGCCCTGAGGCGGCTCTGGCGAGCAGCCTTGACGACGAGGGCGCCACGGTGTCGGCGGACCCCGCGTCGGCTGCACTGTTGGCGCCTCTGCAAGCCTTGGCCGAGTGGGCCGAACGCAACGCCCAGCCGGCCGTGGCGGCGGCCTGCGCGCAATGGGGGGCGCAGGGCCAGACCCGCCGTGCGCGTTGTCTGCGTGGCCCGACCGGCGAGCGCAATGTCTACAGCCTGTTGCCGCGTGAGTCCGTGCTGTGCCTGGCCGATCAGGACAGCGACCGCCTGTGCCAACTGGCTGCCGTGCTGGCCGTGGGCAGCCAGGCGGTCTGGCCTGACAGCGCCCAGGCTCTGTTGCAACGCCTGCCCGAAGAGGTGCAAGGCCGGATCGTGCTGTGCAGTGACTGGACCCGCCCGGAAACCCACTTTGATGCCGTGCTGCACCACGGTGAGCCCGCTGCCCTGCGCCAGGTGGGCTTGCGAGTGGCCCAGCGCCCGGGCCCTATCGTGGGCATCACCGGTCTGCTGCCGGGCGAGGCCGCGATCCCCCTGGAGCGGCTGTGGGTCGAGCGAGCCCTCAGCGTCAACACCGCGGCGGCCGGCGGTAACGCCAGTCTGATGACGCTGGCCTGAGCCCCCGGAGGGGAAGGCCCTCGGGCGCCTCCCTTTGACCCTTGGAGTCGCCGGGCGGGCTTGCGGATTTCGTATCGGATTGTTACATTCGAAGGGCTTTTCGGCTCATTTGTCGCCAAGCCGTCTCAGACGGTAGATCCGGCCGCTGAAGGGCTGACAAGCATGCAGGGAAGAATGTGGGCGCCGATGGGCCGCCCCGGGTCGTCGTCCGGAGTCGCGCCAGCGAATCTTCGCTGTCCGGAATGACCGATCCTGGGGTGACACCGGTCTGCTGCGGCAGGGCGGTCAAAGCCCCTCAGGCGTTGGATGCTGGTTGATTGTTACGCAATACCTTTTCAACTCCAGTTTGGAAAACCCGGCAGCCGCCGGGTTTTTTTTCGCCTGTGCACTGGGCTGCAGCCTTCTGGGGCCCCACGCCCCCGATCGGTGCATGGGGCCTCGCCCCGCCCCATTGGCCCCCCGGGAAGAACCCCATGCGGCAGGCCTGTAAATTGCTTTACAGTATTTCAGTTCTCTGAAAACTTTTTTACAAACCTCGCCTTCCACCATGTCCCGTGACCTCGCCCATGCTGATTGGACCGGCCGTTTTGCCGGCCTGCCCGTGCTGCAGCATGTGGCCAGCCAGGCGCCGGCCCTGCCGGCGGCACTGCAACGCATGGCGCGGGCCGTGTTGGCGCACCCTTTCCGGGCCGCCACGCTGAGCATCGAGGAATTTGCGCGCGAGACCGAGGTCTCTGTGGCCAGCGCCAACCGGCTGGCCCGGGCACTGGGGTTTGCCGGCTACCCGCAATTCCGGGCCGAGCTGGCCCGCGGCTTCGAATCGGTGCTGGCACCCGTTGAGAGCTTGCGCAGCAACCTGCAGCAGCCTGCCGGCACGGTGCAGACCATGGCGGCCTCCTTGCAGGAAACGCGCGACAACCTGGACCGCACGCTGCAAGCCCTGCAGGACCAACCTTGTGAGCAGGCCGTCGAACTGCTGCTGCAAGCCGATCAGGTCATGACCCTGGGTTGGGGCAGCAGCGCCTTCCTGGCCGGCCTGCTGCAGCACGAACTCGAACCTTATTGCAGCGGCGTGAGCTGCCTGGCCCAGGCCGGCGGCCCTTCGCATGCCGCGCGCCAACTGTTCCGGCGCGGGCCACGCGACCTGCTGATCACGCTGGCCTTTCCGCGCTACGTCAGTGACACCGTTGAGCTGACCCGGCTCGCGCGTGAGCGCGGTGTGCGCATCCTGGCCCTGACCGACAAGCCCGCCTCACCTCTGGTGGCGCTGGCCGACTGCACCTTGTACGCCCACATCCAGCGTCAGGTGGCCGCCACCTCGAACGCCACCGCGTTGGCGCTGATCGAGGCCCTGGTGGCGGCCGTGGCGCGGCGCAGCGATGCGGCGGTGCAGCGCCAGCATGAGCTGACCCAAAGCGTCATGCCCTGGCTGCACCTTGACGCTCTTGCCGAAGGGCGTGACCGGCCCCGCGGGCCCGCCCGCCCTGGCACGCCGAACGACTGACTTAACGACCGACCGACGGAGCAGACCCTCGCCCATGCTGTCCACAGCCCACCCCACTTCTTCCCGCCCGACCCCCGTGCTGGTGCTGCACGGCGGCGCGGGCACGCTGACCCGTGGCGCCATCACGCCCGAGCAGCAGACCCGCTACCGCAGCGCGCTGAACGACATTCTGTTGGCCGGCCAGGCCCTGCTGGCCCAGGGTGCCGACGCGCTCGATGTGGTGACCGAAACCGTGCGCCTGCTGGAGGAGTGCCCTTTGTTCAACGCCGGGCGCGGCGCGGTCTATACCGCCGATGCGCGCCATGAGCTGGACGCTTGCGTGATGCGTGGCAGCGATCTGGCCGCCGGTGCGGTGGCGGGTGTGCGCCGTCTGCGCAATCCGGTGCTGGCGGCGCGCGCCGTGCTGGCCTCGGCCAGCCCGGTCCTGCTGATCGGTGAGGGGGCCGAGCGCTTTGCCATCGAGCGGGGGTGTGAAACCGTGGCGCCCGACTGGTTCGACACGCCGGAGCGCCTGGCCCAGTTGCGCAGTGTGCAGGCGGCGCCTGGTGGAACAGCGGCACTCGACCACGATGCCCAGAACCTGCTGGCGGCCAAGGCGCCGTTGGACGAGCGCGCCAAGATGGGGACGGTGGGCGCGGTCGCCCTGGATGCGCAGGGCCACCTGGCCGCGGCCACGAGCACCGGCGGTGTCACCAACAAATTGCCTGGCCGGGTGGGCGATTCGCCCCTGGTGGGCGCAGGCAACTATGCCAACGACCGCACCGTGGCCGTGTCGTGCACCGGCATGGGCGAGGCCTTCATCCGGGGCATGGCCGCCTATGATGTGTCGGCCCTGATCGAGTACGCCGGCCTCGGCCTGGCCGAGGCCTGCCGTCGCGTGGTGCACGACAAGCTGCCGCCCCTGGGCGGGCGCGGTGGTCTGATCGCGGTGGACGCGCAAGGGCAGGTGGCCTTGCCCTTCAACACCGAGGGGATGTACCGCGGCTGGGTCCGTCCGGGCCAGCCTCCGGTGGTGGCCATCTACGCTGACGAAGACGACCGGAGTCCTGCATGAGTGCAATGCCCATCCCCCCCGCCGAGAGCGCACGTCGCGTGCTGGAGGTGCAGGACCTGCGCGTCAGCTTCAGCACCGAGCAAGGCCCCCTGCAGGCCGTCAAGGGCCTGAACTTCCACGTCGATGCGGGTGAGACCCTGGCCATCGTGGGCGAGTCGGGCTCGGGCAAGTCGGTGTCTTCGCTGGCGCTGATGCGCCTGATCGAGCAGGGCGGTGGCGTCATCGACAGCGGTCGCATGTGGCTCACGCGCCGCAACGGCGAGCGCGTGGACCTGGCCCAGGCTGGCGCCCGCCAGATGCGCAGCCTGCGCGGCGCCGACCTGGCCATGGTGTTCCAGGAGCCCATGACCAGCCTGAACCCGGTGTTCACCGTGGGCGAGCAGATCGCCGAGTCGATCCGGCTGCACCAGGGGCTGAGGCGCAGCGCAGCGCTGGCCGAGGCCCTGCGCATGCTCGATCTGGTGCGCATCCCCGAGGCGCGCAACGTGCTCACGCGGCACCCGCACCAGCTTTCGGGCGGCATGCGTCAACGCGTGATGATCGCCATGGCCCTGGCCTGCAAGCCCGCCTTGCTGATTGCCGACGAGCCCACCACGGCGCTCGATGTGACCATCCAGGCCCAGATCCTCACGCTGATCCAGCAGCTGCAGCGCGACCTGGCCATGGGCGTGATCTTCATCACCCACGACATGGGCGTGGTGGCCGAGGTGGCCGACCGCGTGCTGGTGATGTTCCGAGGTGACAAGGTCGAGGAGGGCGCCTGCCAGCCGCTGTTCGCCCAGCCCCAGCAGCCCTACACCCGGGCCCTGATGGCGGCTGTGCCGCGCCTGGGCGCCATGCAGGGGCACGCCCTGCCGGCCCGCTTTGCCCTGCCGGGCCAGGAGGCCAGCGACAGCGTGGCCAGCCTGACGGCGGTCGACACGGTGCGCCGCGATCAGCCCCCGGTGCTGCAGGTCGAAGGCCTGGTCACGCACTTTCCCTTGCGCGGCGGCTGGCTGGGCCGGGTCACGCGCCGGGTCCATGCGGTGGAGCAACTGAGCTTCAGCCTGCAGCCAGGCGAGACCCTGTCGCTGGTGGGCGAGTCGGGCTGTGGCAAGTCGACCACGGGCCGCTCGCTGGCGCGCCTGCTTGAGTTCAGCGCCGGCCGTGTGCAGGTGGCGGGGCGTGACATCGCCGGCCTGCAGGGGGCCGATCTGCGCGCGCTGCGGCGCGACATCCAGTTCGTGTTCCAAGACCCCTTTGCCTCGCTGGACCCGCGCCTGACCGTGGGCTTCTCGGTCATGGAGCCCTTGCTGCTGCACGGCCTGGCCACCCGCGCCGAGGCCGAGCAGCGGGTTCAGTGGCTGCTGCAGAAGGTGGGCCTGCCGCCGGAGGCGGCGCACCGCTACCCACACGAGTTCTCGGGCGGGCAGCGCCAGCGCATCGCGATTGCGCGCGCCCTGGCGCTCAACCCCAAGGTGGTGATCGCCGACGAGGCGGTGTCGGCGCTCGATGTGTCGATCCGTGCCCAGATCATCAACCTGATGCTCGACCTGCAGGCCGAGTTCGGCATTGCCTTCCTGTTCATCTCGCACGACATGGCGGTGGTCGAACGCATCAGCCACCGCGTGGCCGTGATGTACCTGGGCCAGATTGTCGAGATCGGGCCGCGCCGCGCCGTGTTCGAGAACCCGCAGCACGCCTACACGCGCCGCCTGATGAGCGCCGTGCCCATTGCCGACCCCAGCCGCCGCCCCGTGCGCGAATTGTTGTCGGACGACATTCCCAGCCCCATCCGGGCGCTGGACAATCCGCCCGAGGTGGCCCCGCTGCACGAGGTGGCGCCTGGCCACTTCGTGGCCCGCCACCGTGTCGGCGGCGCCTACTGAGGTGTTGCGTGTTCAGCGCCCTGCCACCCCTTTTTTGTTTTCTTCTTCAACCCCGGAGTGACTTCACCATGAAACTGAAACTGAATCACCTTGCCGCCGCCCTGGTGCTGGCCGGCCTGTCGGTCTCGTCGGCCCATGCCTCCAAAGACGTGGTGGTGGCGCTGTACTCGAGCTTCACCACCACCGACCCCTATGACGCCAACGACACCGTGTCGCAGGCGGTGGCCAAGTCCTTCTACCAAGGGCTGTACAGCTTCGACAAGGACATGAAGATGGTGCCGGTGCTGGCCGAGAGCAACACCGTCAGCAAGGACGGCCTGGTCTACACCGTCAAGCTCAAGAAGGGCATCAAGTTCCATGACGGCACCGACTTCAATGCCGAGGCCGTCAAGGTCACCTTCGACCGCGTGACCAACCCCGACAACAAGCTCAAGCGCTACAACCTGTACAAGAACATCGCCAAGACCGAGGTGGTGGACCCGTCCACGGTGCGCTTCACCCTCAAAGAGCCCTTCTCGCCCTTCATCAACACCCTGGCCCACCCCTCGGGCGTGATCATCTCGCCCGCGGCCCTGGCCAAGTACGGCAACAAGGGCATTGCGCAGAACCCGGTGGGCACCGGCCCCTTCAAGTTCGTCGAGTGGAAAGCCACCGACTACATGAAGGTCGCCAAGTTCGATGGCTACTGGAAGAAGGGCTACCCCAAGGTGGACACCATCACCTGGCGCCCGGTGGTGGACAACAACACCCGTGCCGCCATGATGCAGACCAATGAGGCGCACTTCGCCTTCACGCTGCCGCCTGAAGCGGTCGAGAACCTGAGCAAGAAGCCCAGCCTGGAAGTGACCCAGGGGCCCTCGATCGTGCAGCGCTACATCTCGTTCAACATGCAGCAAAAGCCCTTCGACAACCCGAAGGTGCGCCAGGCCATCAACTACGCCATCAACAAGGAAGCCCTGGCCAAGGTGGCCTTCTCGGGCTTTGCCGACCCGATGGACTCGGTGGCGCCCAAGGGCGTGGACTACTCGGTCAAGCTCGGCCCCTGGCCCTATGACCCCAAGAAGGCGCGTGAACTGCTGAAAGAGGCGGGCTACCCCAACGGCTTCGAAAGCACGCTGTGGAGCGCCTACAACCACACCACGGCGCAAAAGGTGATCCAGTTCGTGCAGCAGCAACTGGCCCAGGTGGGCATCAAGGTGCAGGTGCAGGCCCTGGAGGCCGGCCAGCGCGTCGAGCGCGTGGAAAGCGCACAAGACCCGGCCACCGCCCCGGTGCGCATGTACTACGTGGGCTGGTCGTCGTCGACCGGCGAAGCCGACTGGGCGCTGCGCCCGTTGCTGGCCTCCGAGTCCTTCCCGCCTCGCCTGTTCAACACTGCGTACTACAAGAACGAGGTGGTGGACCACAACATCGCCAAGGCCCTGAACACCACAGACCGCGCCGAGAAGACCCGCCTCTACACCGAAGCCCAGCAGCAGATCTGGAAGGACGCGCCCTGGGCCTTCCTGGTGACCGAGCGCTCGCTGTCGGTGCGCGCACGCAACCTGGCCGGTTTCTATGTGATGCCGGACTGGAACTTCAACTTCGACGAAATTGAATTGAAATAACCCCCCCCCCTGAGTCGCCTTCGGCGCCATCCCCCCAGGGGGACGACACCCGTGGCCGGGCAAAGCCCGCTCCACGGTGTCTGCTGGCATGGCTTGCTCCGCAGCCTTCTGAACGGTGAGGGCGTTGGGACGCCTAGTGCTGTGCGCCGGGCGTACTCTGTGTGAGGTCCTGATGTCAGACCGATAGCCATCACGATGGGGCCTTGGTCGCCCAGGATTTTTTTGATTGAGCTTGAGATCCATGATCCATTACCTTTTCAGGCGCCTGCTGGGGCTGTTGCCGACGCTGCTGATCGTGGCGGTGCTGGTGTTTTCGTTTGTGCACCTGTTGCCGGGTGATCCGGCACGGCTGGCCGCGGGGCCGGAGGCGGGGCCTGAGACGGTGGAGCTGGTGCGGCAGGACCTGGGGCTGGATCTGCCGCTGCACCAGCAGTTTCTGCGCTTTTTCAGCCATGCCTTGCAGGGCGATTTCGGTACCTCGATCCGCAGCAAGCGGCCGGTGGCCACCGAGATCGCCGAGCGCTTTGCGCCCACACTGTGGCTCACGGTGGCGGCCATGGTGTGGTCGGTGCTGCTGGGCGGGGTGCTGGGCATGGTGTCGGCGGTGTGGCGCAACCGCTGGCCCGACCGCCTGGGCATGACGCTGGCGGTGTCGGGCATCTCGTTTCCGTCGTTTGCACTGGGCATGCTGCTGATGCAGCTGTTCTCGGTGCAACTGGGCTGGCTGCCCACCGTGGGGGCCGACAGCTGGCGCCACTACATCCTGCCCTCGCTCACCCTGGGCGCGGGCGTGGCGGCCGTGATGGCGCGCTTCACGCGCAGCTCCTTCATCGACATCCTCAAAGAGGACTACGTGCGCACGGCCCGCGCCAAGGGCCTGTCAGAGACCGTGGTGGTGGTCAAGCACGGGCTGCGCAATGCGCTGATCCCGGTGGTCACCATGATGGGCTTGCAGTTCGGCTTTTTGCTGGGCGGCTCCATCGTGGTCGAGGTGGTCTTCAACTGGCCCGGCATGGGCCGCCTGCTGGTCGATGCGGTGGACATGCGTGACTACCCCGTGATCCAGGCCCTGGTGTTGCTGTTTTCGCTCGAATTCATCCTGATCAACCTGGTGGTCGATCTGTTGTACGCCCTGATCAACCCGACCATCCGATTCAAGTAAATGACCGAACAAACCACCCCTGACCGCCCTGTGCCTGCCCAGCAGGTCCGCACCCCGGCGGCTGAGTTCTGGCGCCAGTTCAAGCGCCAGCGTGTGGCCCTGTGGGCCGGCGGCTTTGTGCTGCTGCTGGTGGCCATCGCGGTGCTGGCGCCCTGGCTGGCGCCTTACGACGCCGAAAACTACTTCGATTACGACGCGCTCAACACGCCACCCAGCGCGGCGCACTGGTTTGGCGTGGATGCCCTGGGGCGCGACATCTTCAGCCGCATCCTGCTGGGCACGCGCATCTCGCTGGCCGCCGGCTTCATCTCGGTGGCGGTGGGCGCTGTGATCGGCACCGGCCTGGGCCTGCTGGCCGGGTACTACGAAGGCTGGTGGGACCGCATCGTGATGCGCATGTCCGACGTGCTGTTTGCCTTCCCCGGCATCCTGCTGGCCATCGGCATCGTGGCCATTCTGGGCAACGGCATGATCAATGTGATCGTGGCGGTGGCCGTGTTCAGCGTGCCGGCCTTTGCCCGCCTGGTGCGCGGCAATGTGCTGGCCCTCAAGCACCAGACCTACATCGAGGCAGTGCGCTCCATTGGCGCCACCGATGCCGTCATCATGCTGCGTCACCTGCTGCCGGGCACGGTGTCCTCGGTGGTGGTGTACCTCACCATGCGCATCGGCACCTCCATCATCACCGCGGCCAGCCTGTCCTTTCTGGGGTTGGGCGCGCAGCCGCCCACCCCCGAGTGGGGCGCCATGCTCAACGAGGCACGGGCCGACATGCTCAATGCCCCGCACATCGCGCTGTTCCCCAGCCTGGCGATCTTCGTCACCGTGCTGGCCTTCAACCTGCTGGGCGACGGCCTGCGCGACGCGCTCGACCCCAAGCTGGACCGGAACTGAACCATGCAACGCACCTTCCTGGGCGCACCCCAAGTCGGCACCCTGGGCAGCGGTCCGCTGGACGCCATCACCGACGTGGCCGGCGTTTCGCTGGGCCACGTCACCTTGTCCGAGGGCTCCGTGCAGACCGGCGCGACGGTGCTGCTGCCGGCCCTGGGTGACTTGTTTCTGCACAAGCTGCCGGCTGGCCTGGCCGTCATCAATGGCTTTGGCAAAAGCGCCGGCCTCATGCAGGTGCAGGAGCTGGGGCAGATCGAATCGCCCATCGCCCTGGTCAGCACCTTCGGCGTGGGCACGGCCAGCAACGCGCTGATCCGCGATGCGATCGCCCACCAGCCCGAGCTGGCGCGCAGCCTGCCCACTCTCAACCCCCTGGTTTTCGAGTGCAACGACGGTTGGCTCAATGACGCCCAGGCCCTGGCGCTGCAGGAGTCGCATGTGCTGCAGGCGCTGCAGACCGCGCGCGAGGCGGGGGCAGGCGCCTGCTTCGCGCAGGGCGCGGTGGGGGCCGGGCGGGGCATGTCTTGCCACGGCCTCAAGGGCGGCATCGGCACGGCCTCGCGCCAGTTCGACTGGCAGGGGCGCCGCTACACCCTGGGTGCCCTGGTGCTGGCCAACCAGGGGCGTCCCGAGGCCCTGACCCTGGCGGGCTGCTGCATCGGGCCCGTGTTGCAGCAGCGCATCGTCGGCGCCGAGGCGCCCGGGCCCGAGCGCGGCTCCATCATCATCGTGCTGGCCACCGATGCCCCGCTGGATGCCCGGCAGCTGCAGCGCGTGGCCCGGCGCTCGGCGGTCGGCCTGGCGCGCACCGGTTCCGACTATGGCCACGGCAGCGGCGATGTGGCCCTGGCCTTCTCCACCGCCTACCGCCTGCCGCAGCGCGCCGACCAGGCCATGCCCAGCGTCACCCTGTTGCATGAAAGCGCACTGGACCTGTTCTTCCAGGCGGCTGCCGAGGCCACCGAACAGGCCATCGTGCACGCGCTGTGGGCCGCCGTGCCCCTGACCGGGCGCGACGGTCACCACCGCCCTGCGCTCACCGCCGTGGCGCCTGAATTGCTGACCCAAGCGCCCTGGGCGCTGCTCCACCCGAAAGACTGAGGCCATGCCTGCACCCAAGATCCTGATCTCCATGGACATCGAAGGCGTGGCCGGCGTCTGGCGTCCCGAGCAGACCCAGGCCGGCAACGGCGAGTACGAACGCGCCCGCCGCTGGATGACTGAAGAAGCCAATGCCGCCGTGCGCGGCGCCCTGGCGGGTGGTGCCGGCGAGGTGCTGGTGAACGACTCGCACGGCCACTTCGGCAACCTGCTGGCCGACCTGCTGGACCCGCGGGCCCAACTGATCCAGGGCAAGCCGCGCACCCTGGGCATGATGGCGGGGGTGGAACAGGACGTGGACGGCGTGCTCATGATCGGCTGGCACGCCCGGGCCAAGACCCGTGGCGTGCTGGCCCACACCACCAACAGCTTTGCCTTTGCCCGCGTCTGGCTGGGCGGGCGCGAGCTGGGCGAGGTGGGCCTGTACGCGGCGCTGGCCGGCGAGCTGGGCGTGCCGGTGCTGCTGGTCAGCGGCTGCGACGTGCTGGCCGACGAGGTGGCGGCCCTGCTGCCCCCGACCGACATGAGCGTGGTCAAGTGGTCGGATGGCGCGCGCAGCGGTCGCTCGCTGTCGCCCCAGGCTGCCTGCGCCCAGATCGAGCAGGCCAGCCATCAGGCCGTGCTGCGCCTGCAGGGCGAGGGCGCCCCGCCGGCCTGGACCCTGCCCACGCCGCTGACCTTGTGCGTGCAATGCCAGACCCCGGCCCTGGCCGATGTCTTCAGCCTCTGGCCCGCGGTGCAGCGCGAAGACGGCGACACCCTCAGCCTGCCCTGCGCCAGCGTGCAGGACGCGGTGCGCAGCCTGAATGCGCTGGCGGCGATGTCGAGTGTGCTGCGTTGAACTTCGTTTCAGGCTGACGGGTAATCGTCCTCTCTTTGGTGGCGGATGGCTGCCACGATCACGGTGGCCGGCTCTGTGATCTCGAACAAGGCCACGTAGCCTGTGGCGCCGTGAGAGATCACCAACTCGCGCAGAGCGGGATCGCCATCCGCCTTGCGGCAGGTGTGGGGAAAGCGTTCCAGGCGCTTCAGACCTGCAGCAATGGTTTCCAGCGCTTCTTCCGCAGCTTCCAGGCGCCCACTGGCGCGGCGCAACTCACGTTCAATAACAAAATCGAACAGGCGTTGGATATCCTGCCGCGCGGCCTCTGTCAGGAAGACGGAGAAATTCACCGCAAGGTCTGCTGGGCGCGTGCCAGGCGGTCACGCATCTCCTGGATCACCTGGTCTGCGGTGATCAAAGGCTCCCCCATTCGTGCTGCGGCCAGTGATGCCCGGCCTCGTGCGAGGAAGCCTGTCTGTGTGTCATCGGGGGTGTTCTGTTCAACCGGGGCCTTCTCGGTGCTTGCAGGCCTCATGCGTCCGTCCGGGTACAGCGATGGCGCCAGTTCCTCGCACAGAACGGCGGGGTGGGCGGTCGAGGAGCCGTCGGTGGTTTTCATGGCCCGAATGTAGCGCTTTCCAAGGGCGTGTGAATTGCTTTTGCTCGGCTAGCTGACCAACGTTTGCCCCAACGGCTTGACAGCACGGGGGCCCAAGCCGACGATGGGGCGTCAATTTTTGCCCATTTCACATGTCCACCTTCCAGGTCAATCTGCGCGACGTCATCTATTCGCTGTCGGATGCCCTTGACCTGGTGGGGGTGACCCACATCCACCACGGCAAGCGGGTGGCCTACATGGCGGTGGAGTGCGCCAAGGTGCTGGGCTGGGCACCCGAGCGCCTGGACCGTCTGTTCCAGGCCGGCATGCTGCATGACAGCGGGGTGTCGCGCACCTATATTCACCGCCGCCTGACCCAGTTCGAATGGGAGGGCGAGGCCGAGCACTGCCGCATCGGCGCCGAGCTGCTGCGCAGCTGCCCTTCATTGGCCCCGCTGGCCGATATCGTGCTGCACCACCACACCCACTGGAGCACCTTGCAGGGGCTTCCCCTCAGCGACGAGGTCAAGCTGGCGGCCAATTGCATCTACCTGGTGGACCGCACCGACATCCTGACCCTGGCCGCGCTCAAGGACCAGTCCAACATCCTGTACGGGCGCGAGGACACGCGCCAGGCCATCGCGGCCCGGCGGGGAGACTGGTTCTGCCCCGAGCTGGTGGATGCCTTTTTGCAGGCCTCGGCCAGTGAGGCCTTCTGGTTCAGCCTGGAGAGCGAGCAGGTGCGCGGCTACGCTCACGAATGGATCGCCCACGACCGGGTGCGCGACGTCCCCTTTGCCGAGCTGCGCAGCCTGGTGCGCATCTTCTCGGTCATCGTCGACGCCAAGAGCCCCTTCACGCGCGAGCACTCCGAGGGCGTGGCCCGGTTGTCGCGCGCCCTGGGTGAGCGCCTGGGCCTGTCGGAGCGTCGTTGCGAGATGCTGGAGCTGGCCGGTCTGCTGCACGACCTGGGCAAGCTGCGTGTGCCCGATGAACTGCTCGACAAGCCGGGCCGCCTCACCCCCGAGGAGTACGCGGTCATGAAGCGGCACAGCTTTGACACCTACAGCATCTTGCGCACCATCCATGGTCTGGAGGACGTTGCCCTGTGGGCGGCCCAACACCATGAGCGCGTCGACGGCTCGGGCTACCCCTACCACCTGGGCGGCGAGCTGTCGATCGAGGCCCGCATCGTGGCCGTGGCCGACGTGTTCCAGGCCCTGGTGCAGACCCGGCCCTACCGCGCGGGCCTGTCGCCTGACCAAGTGATGGAGATCGTGCACGAACATGCCGACCACGGCGCACTGGACGCCGCGGTGGTGGCCGTGCTCGATGCCCAACTGAGCGTGTTCTGGGCCCTGGCGACGCCGGCCGTCACCCGGGGTTCAAGCCTGAAGTAGCTTCAAGAAGTGATCGATCACCCCAAAGTGGTCGTCAAAGAACTGTTCTTCCAGGCCTGCCAGATCCTGCTGGGCCACCCACAAGGCTTCGCGGGCATCGTCGTCGCCGGTCACCGCGGGCAGAGGACGTTGGCCCAGGTCGAAAAAGTGCGCATGGGTGATGGTGCGCCCGCGCTGGCTGCGGCCCGGGGCATCGAACACGGCCACGCCCTGCAGGGCGGCGCGCCACTCGGCCGGCGGCAAGGCCAGCCGGGTTTCCTCCTGCACCTCGCGCAGGGCTGATTCGAGCAGGGTGTCCTGCTGCTCCAGAAAACCGCCGGGCAGGGCCAGCAGGCCCGCTCCCGGGTGGCGGTCGCGCCGGATCAGCAACACCTGGCCGGCGCAGCGCACCAGCGCATCCACCGTCACGAACACCGGTGGGTAGGGCGCCACGGCCCAGGCCTCGCGCTGCTGGCGCAGCGTGCGCCATTCGGCGCGCAAGGCCTCGTAGCGCGCGGTGTCGACCAGATCGCCCAGCGCCTTCAGGGTGTCGGGTGCCAGGTGCGGGCTCAGGCGGGCCAGCCCGCGCGAAGGGCTGTCGGCGTTGAACCACAGATCTCGCAGCGCGCCCTCATCGGGCCAGGGGCTGCCTTCGGGGGCACTGGCCTGCAGCACCGGGGCGCTTGCCATGGCCTGCCACCCACTGGCCTCGGGCTGCCCCGCGGGCAGCACGCGCAACAGCGTGTCGGGCGCCTCGCCGCTGAGGCGGGCCACACCCTCGCGCAGCGCCTGGGCATTGCGCCCGGCCTCGCCCAGCTCGCGCAGTGGCATAAAGCGCAGGCGCTCGGCATCGCGTGGTGGCAGCGAGGCGCGGATCAGATCGGCGCGCTCGCCCCAGCTCAGGGGGTGGGCCGGGCTGCGCGCCAGCCAGGCCCCGGCCAGCACCACCACCACGCGCTGGGCATGGCGCAGTGCAGTCTGGATCAAGGCCAGGTCATGGCGGTGCAGCGGCTGGAAGTGGCCGGCACAGACAGCCCAGGCCTGGCGGGCAGGGGGCATCGCGGGGTAAGGGGCAGCGTTCGGCATGGTGCCCCGAGCGTAGCGTGCCCTGGCCCCGCCAGGGCTGTGACACAATCCCGGCCTTCGATTTTTTTGTTCTCGGCGGGCCTGTGGGGCGGCCGGGGCGTTCAGGCATTTCATGGCAAGCACACTTCCCGGCACGCTGGGCATCGACTTCGGAACCTCCAATTCGGCCGCTTCCTGGGCCCAGCCAGGGCAGGACGCCCGCCTCATGGTGCTGGAGGGGCAGGCCACCACCCTGCCTACCACCCTGTTCTTCAATGCCGAGGACAAGACCGTGCATTACGGGCGTGACGCCCTGGCCTGCTACCTGAGCGAGACCGAAGGCCGGCTGATGCGCTCGCTCAAGAGCCTGCTGGGCAGCCCGCTGCTGCTTGAGAAGACGGCGGTGAACGACCAGCAGATCAGCTTCCAGGAGATCATCTCGATGTTCCTCGGCGAGCTGGTGCGCCGCGCCGAAGCCCAGTTGGGCGGCCTGCCGCGCCACCTGGTGCTGGGCCGCCCGGTGCACTTCGTGGACGACGACGCTGAGCGCGACCAACTGGCGCAGGACATGCTGTTGCAGGCCGCTGCCGGCTGCGGCTTCAGCGAAGTGGGCTTCCAGCTCGAACCCATCGCTGCCGCGCTGGACTACGAGCGCCGCCTGAGCGCCGAGACCCTGGTGCTGGTGGTCGACATCGGGGGCGGTACCTCCGACTTCACCGTGGTGCGCCTGGGCCCGCAGCGCATCGCCCAGGCCGACCGGAAGGCCGACATCCTGGCCACCTCGGGCGTGCACATCGGCGGCACCGACTACGACCAGCGCCTGAACCTGGAGCAGGTCATGCCCCTGCTGGGCTACCGCCACCTGGGCCCCAAGGGGCGCGAGGTGCCCAGCCGTGTGTTCTTCGACCTGGCCACCTGGCACCTGATCCACTGGCAGCAGACGCCCAAGGCGGTGCGTGAGGCGGCCGAACTCAAGATCGATTACAGCGACCTGCGCCTGCACGAGCGGCTGATGACCGTGCTGCGCGAGCGCCATGGCCACCGCCTGGCCAACAGCGTCGAGCAGGCCAAGATCGGCTGCTCCTCCGGCCAGGGGCCGCAGACCATCGACCTGTCACTGATCGAAGCCGGCCTGCAGGCCAGCCTGAGCCCCGAGGACCTGGCCCGCCATCTGGACCACCTGCTGCAGCAGGTGGTGGCCTGCGCACTGCAGTGCGTGAGCGCGGCCGGGCTGCAGCCGCAGCAACTGGGCGCTGTGTACCTGACCGGTGGTTCATCGGCCCTGCGCCCGTTCCAGCAGGCCCTGGCCCAGGCCTTCCCGGGCGTGCCCCTGGTCGAGGGCGATCTGTTCGGTGGTGTGGCTTCGGGGTTGGCTTACGGGCACATGGGGTGAGTGGGCCCACGGCGCGCTGTGTGGCCCCCTCAATGGGCACATTTGGCACAATGGGCCCGCTGAGCCAGTGGGAAATCCCGGGTTCTGGCGTCCAACCGAATTTCGTTGTGGGAGCGTGTATGAAGCCCTCCGTTGCTCTGGCCTTGAACCGTTCCGAAATCCGGCGCGTGGTGGCTTTGCATCGTGCCTGCAACGCGCGCGTGTTCGGTTCGGTGCTGCACGGGGTGGACACCGACGGCAGTGATCTGGACCTCCTGATTGACCCGACACCTGAGACGACCTTGATGGATGTGGCGGCGATCCAGGTCGAGTTGCAGCAATTGTTGGGTGTGTCGGTCGATGTGTTGACCCCGAAGGCGCTTCCTGAGAAATTCCGCGGTGCCGTGCTCGCCGAGGCCGTTCCGGTATGAACAAGGCCCTGCGTGTGCCTGACTATCTGGAGCACATGCTCCAGGCCCTCGAACGTATCGCGCGGTATACGGCAGGCATGGATGAGCAGGCGTTTATGAGCAGCGAACTCGTTCAGGACGCCGTGCTGCGCAACATCGAGATTCTTGGCGAGGCATCCAAACACATCCAGCGTGTGGCCCCCGGGTTTGCCGCTCGCCATGCCGATGTTCCCTGGCAGGTGATGTACACGATGCGCAACCGGGTGTCTCATGGCTATGACACGGTGGACCTGGAGATCGTCTGGAAGTCGATCCAGGGCGATCTACCTCTGTTGTTCAAGCAGGTGCAGGCTCTGGTGGCAGCTGACCCATCCCCTGGGCCTGCTCAGGCATGAAAAAGCCCGGGCAAGCCGGGCTGTTCGGGGCGTGAGGCCTGCGCGCTGATCAGTTGGCCGGCAGCAGGATCACTTCCACGCGGCGGGCTTCGGCCTCGCTGCCGGTGCCGGTGCTGACTTCGGGCTTGCGCAGCTCGATGGCTTCTTCGCTGGCGCCGAGGGCTTTCAGCACTTCGCGCACGGCGATGGCGCGTTGCTTGGCCAGTTCGGCGTTCTGCTCGACCGAGCCGGTGGCGTCATGGAAACCCGAGATGGCGGCCTTGCGGCCGGCAGCCAGGCCTTGGGCCACTTCGGCCAGGGCTTGCTGCGCACCTTCGGCCACGTCGGCGCTGTTGGTGGCAAAGAAGAACTTGACCACACCGTCCTCAACCTTGACCGAGGCCACTTCCACCACGGCGTCGGCGGCAGCAGCAGGTGCTTCGGCGGCGGCGGGGGCCGGGTGGCGGACGCCGAACTTGCCGACCACGGTGCCCACCACCGAACCCACCACCAGCAGGATCAGGACGGCGAGAAAACCGAGGGCAAATCGTTGTTGGCTGTCGTTGTCTTGGCTGCTGGACATGGGGTCTCCTGGGTGGGGGATCCGGTTCGGATCCGGGTTGAATGGATGACAGGCTGAAATTCAGAGCCCTGGGCGGCCATGGCACGCCGGGCGCAACCCGCGATCATAAACAAGCCAGGCGGCGGCCGTGCGTCACAGGCCCAGCGGCAGATCGGCTTTCTTGAGCGTGCGCAACACAAAACGCGACTGACTGTGACGAATGCCCTTGATCTGGTACAGGCGCTCGCGCAGAAAGCGCTCGTAGTCGCGCGTGTCGCGCACTGCCACCTTGAGCAGGTAGTCGTACTCGCCCGACACCAGCAGGGCCTCCACCACCTCGGGGATGGCGGCCAGGGTTTCGCCGAACTTTTCCAGCGTGTTGTCCGAGTGGCTGTCCAGGGTGACCTGCACCAGCACGGTCTCGTTCAGGCCCAGGGCCTGGGGGTTCAGGCGCACGGTGTAGCCCTCGATCACGCCGGCCTCTTCGAGCTTGCGGATGCGTCCCCAGCAGGGTGAGGGGCTCAGGCCCACGGCCTGCCCGATGTCTTGCAGGCTGGTGCGGGCATCCGCCTGCAGCACCTGAAGGATTTTTCGGTCTATTCTGTCCATTCGGAAAATTCTAGGGTGATTCGTGAAATCGCAGAAAAATTTTCTGTTTCAAGATCAATCTTTGCGAAAAACAGAATGTGAATCGGCTGCCCCGCAGGCAAACTTGTGGTCATGGCGAAGGGCTGACCGGCCCGGCTGCCTCAGGGGGAGCCCTGCCGGTGACCGCCGGCATGGGGACCTGCGCTGCAATTCACCGGCCAACCTGGGTTGAAGGCCTGCCATTTAACGGGCCCGAAGGGGGCGGTTTCAGAAATAATGAGCGTTTTGCTACGTCAACCATTTCTGGAGCCGCCCCATGGACCGCCTGCAGTCAATGAAGGTTTTTCAGGCCGTCGTGAACGAAGGCGGCTTTGCCGCCGCCGCCCGCCGCATGGACCTCTCACCCGCCGTGGTGACGCGCCTGGTGGACGATCTGGAGCAGCACCTGGGCACACGGCTGTTGCAACGCACCACCCGCAAGAATGCGCTCACCGAGGCCGGCCAGGCCTACCTGACCCGCTTGCGGCTGATCTTGAGCGACATCGAAGAGGCCGAGGCCTCGATGCGCGAGCACACCCAGGAGGTGGCGGGCCTGTTGCGCATCCAGGCCCAGCCTGTGATGGCGGTGCACATCCTGGCCCCCCAGGTGGCCGAGTTTCGCCGCCTGCATCCGCGGGTCTCGCTGGACATCCACACCGCCTCGGCCAGCGAGTTGGCCATCGAAGATTTCGACCTCACCCTGTTGGGCGCGGGCAGCGAGTACGACGCGAACGTGATTGCCCGGCCCATCGTGTCGAGCGTGGGCATTGTCTGCGCTTCGCCGCGCTACCTGCGCGCGGCGGGTACGCCGCGTCAGCCCGAAGACCTGCGCAACCACGCCTGTCTGCGCCTGCGTCTGCCCAGCATGCGCCCTGGCGTGTGGCGCCTGATGAATCCTGATGACGGCGATCGCGTGCTGGACGTGCAGGTCGACCCCGTGATGGTGGCCGATCACACCGACACCGTGCTGCAGGCGGCCCTCAATGGCGCGGGCGTGTGTGCCCTGCCCATGGACCTGGCTGCGCCTTACCTGCGAATCGGGCAGCTGCGCCGTGTGCTGGCACCGTGGATCACGGCCCGCTTCACGCTGTATGCCGCCATGCCCAGCCGCAAATTTGTGCCGGCGCGCACTCGGGCGTTCCTGGACTTTTTGATTGAACGCACCCGCTGGATGCTGGCCGAGGCTGAACGCACCTGGCCCACCAGTTCGCTGGTGCCGCAGATCGTGCCTGGGGCCTTGTCTCCCTGCCCGCCTGGCGCGCCGGGATCGGCCGAAGTCGATCCCCTGACTTGCGAGGAGCTGCAGCCCTTGCCGTGCGCGGAGGTGTCCGCCGAGGCCGGCGGTGGTGCTGACGCTGGAGCCGGCCCGGTGGCGCCAGAGGCCCCGCGCAAGCCCGGGCGCAAAAAATCCCTGCCCGGCATGCCGGGCTGAGCCTCAATCCTCGGAGGGCAGGCCTTTCTTGAGCTCCAGGGCCTCCTGGTAGAGCGCGTTTTTCGAGCCGCCGGTGATCTCGGCGCACAGCCGTGCGGCGGTCTTCAGGGGCAGCTCGGCCAGCAGCAGCTTGAGCACGCGCAGCTCGTCACCACGGTCCTGCACCACGGCTTCGGGGGGGTGGATCAGCACGGCAAACTCGCCTCGGGTGCGCTGCGGCTGGGCAGCCAGCCAGGCGCTCAGGCCTTCGGCGGGCAGGGTGGCCACCTCTTCGAACTGCTTGGTCAGCTCACGCCCCAGGGTGACGCGACGCGGCCCCAGCACGGCCAGGGCGCGTGCCAGGTCTTCGATGCGGTGCGGGGCCTCCAGCACCACCACGGCCCGCGCTTCAGCGGCCAGGGCCTGCACGGCGTGGTCGCGCTCACCGGACTTGGTGGGCAGAAAGCCGGCGAACACAAATCCGCTGGCCTGTTGCGCCTGGGCCGCCACACCGGCCACCGACAGCAGCGTGGTCACGCTGCTGGCCCCGGGCAGGGGCACGGTGCGCAGGCCGGCGGCCTGCACGGCCTGGACCAGGCGGGCGCCCGGGTCGCTGACGGCCGGGGTGCCGGCATCGCTGGCGTAGGCGATGCGCTCGCCACGCTGCAGGCGCTCGATCACCATCTGGGCCGCCTCGGCCTCGTTGTGCTGGTGCACGGCCAGCAACTGGGCGCCAGGCCGGTCGATGCCATAGGCCCGCAGCAGGGCCTGGGTGTGGCGGGTGTCTTCGCAGGCCACGGCGTCGACCAACTGCAACACATGCAGTGCACGCAAGGTCATGTCGGCCAGATTGCCGATCGGCGTCGCCACCACGTAAAGGGTACCCTGGGGGTAATGCTGCGGGGCTGCCGCCTCGCGGGCGGCACTCAGGGCAGAAGCAAAAGATGCGCTCAATGGGATTCCTTGGAAAGAAGCCGGCTGCGCCGGCCCGCCCGACCACGCGGGCGCTGGGCGAACATGCCGAACGGCAGGCCTTGCAGCATCTGCAGGCGGCGGGCTTGCGCCTGCTGCAGCGCAATTATCGAACGCCCGGGCGCGGTGGCGGCGAGATCGACCTGATCATGCGCGCCCGCGATGGCACGGTGGTCTTCGTCGAGGTGCGGCACCGGCGGGCCAACACCCATGGCGGCGCGGCCGCCAGCGTGGGGGTGACCAAGCAGGCCCGCATCGTGCTGGCGGCGCGGCACTACTTGATGCGCCTGGCCACGCCGCCACCCTGTCGTTTCGACGTGGTCTCGGTCGAGGGCGATGCGCCAGGCACCGTGCATTGGCTTCAGGCGGCGTTCGATGCCTCGTGATCCCGCCGCCTTGGGGCGCCTTGTCACTTGACCCGCCCGACAACCCTGGTTTCAGCCCTCTGGCCGTCATGGTGCGGGGGTATCATCGGCGCCCATGCTCGAGCAACGCATCCAACAGCACTTCATCGACAGTGCCGACCTGAAATACCAGTCGGCGCAGATCCTCAGCAAGCCCATTGCCGACGCCGTGCAGGCGATCATGACCTGCGTCACCAGCGGCTGCAAGGTCCTGGTCTGCGGCAATGGCGCCTCCTCGGCCCTGGCCCAGCACGCGGCCGCCAGTTTTGTGGGCCAGTTCGAACGCGAACGCCCCGAGCTGGCTGCGCTGGCGCTGGGCACCGACGCGGCCGCCCTCAGCGCCCAGGCCGAGCAGGATTTCCGCCAGGTATTTGCGCGCCAGGTGCGCGCCCTGGGCCTGGCCGGCGACGTGCTGCTGGCCCTGTCGGCCGACGGCCAGTCGCCCAGCGTGCAGGCCGCCGTCGAGGCAGCCCATGAACGCGACATGACCGTGGTCGCCCTGACGGGCCGCAGCGGCGGTGCGCTGGGCGCGGGTCTGCGTGAAACCGATGTCCATATCTGCGTCCCGCACGAGCGCGTGGCGCGCATCCAGGAGGTCCACCTGCTGGTGCTGCATTGCATCTGCGACGGGGTGGACGCCCAATTACTTGGTGAACAGGAGCTTCCAACATGAATCAACGTTTGACACGGGTGGCCCTGGCTGCCCTGGCCGGCGCCGCCCTGGTGAGTCAACTCACGGCCTGCTTCCCGCTGGTGGCCGGGGGGGCCGTCATGACCGGCATGGTCGCCACCGATCGTCGCACCTCCGGCGCGCAGGTGGAAGATGAAGGCATCGAGCTGCGCTCGGTCAACCGCCTGCATGAGGCGTTGGGCGACGGCCTGCATGTCAATGTCACCAGCTACAACCGCCAGGTGCTGCTGACCGGCGAGGCCACCACGGCCGAAGCCAAGCAGAAGGCCGAGCAGATCGTGCTGCGCGTCGAGAACGTGCGCGGCGTCTACAACGAACTGGTGGTCGGCATTGCCAGCCCCCTGAGCGATCGTTCGCGCGATGCCCTGATCTCGGGCAAGGTGAAGGCCAGCCTGGTCGATGCGCGCGACCTGATCTCGAATTCGTTCAAGGTGGTGACCGAACGCCAGGTGGTCTATCTGATGGGCCGCGTGACCCAGCGCGAAGCCAATCGGGCCACCGAGATCGCCCGCGGCGTCGACGGGGTGCAGAAGGTGGTGCGTCTGTTCGAGATCATCTCCGAGGAAGAGCTCAAGAACCAGATGCCCACCCCGCCCAAGAACGCCGAGCCGGCCAAGACGGGCGGCTGATCGGTACCGGGCAGCGCTGCTTTCAGGCCAGCCAGGCCGGCTGCCGGGCCCCAGGGGCCCGGGGCCGGCTTTTTTGCTTCAGCGCAGGCGCTTGATCAGGCTGGAGGTGTCCCAGCGCCGGCCCCCCATCTGCTGCACATCGGCGTAGAACTGATCCACCAGCGCCGTTACCGGCAGGCGGGCGCCGTTGCGCTTGGCCTCGTCCAACACCAGGCCCAGGTCCTTGCGCATCCAGTCGACGGCAAAGCCGAACTCGAACTGGTCGGCCACCATGGTCTTGCCGCGGTTGTCCAGCTGCCAGCTCTGGGCCGCGCCCTTGCCGATCACGTCCAGCACCTGGGGCATGTCCAGCCCGGCCTTCTGGCCGAAGGCGATGGCTTCGGACAGGCCTTGCACCAGCCCGGCGATGCAGATCTGGTTGACCATCTTGGCCAACTGGCCGGCGCCGCTCTCGCCCAGCAGCGTGAAAGCGCGAGAGAAAGCCATGCCCACCGGGCGGGCTGCATCAAAGGCGGCCTGTTCGCCGCCACACATCACGGTCAGCAGCCCGTTCTGGGCCCCGGCCTGGCCGCCCGACACCGGGGCATCGACAAAGCGCAGGCCGATCTGGCGGGCGGCTTGGGCCAGCTCGCGGGCCACTTCGGCCGAGGCCGTGGTGTGGTCGATGAACACGGCGCCCGGCTTCATGCCGGCGAAGGCGCCGTCGGCCCCCAGGGTGACCGAGCGCAGGTCGTCGTCGTTGCCCACGCAGCAGAACACCAGGTCGGCGTCCTGCGCGGCCAGGCGGGGGGTGGCTGCCGCACGGGGGGCGGCAGTGGCCGCAAACTCCTTCACCCAGGCCTCGGCCTTGGCGGGTGTGCGGTTGTACACCGTGACCTGGTGACCGGCCAGGGCCAGGTGGCCGGCCATGGGGTAGCCCATCACGCCCAGGCCGAGAAAGGCGACCTTGAGCGAGGGGGTGGCTTCGTAAGTACGTGCGTTGGTGCTGGACATGGCGATCAGTGCGAGTGGATGGGGTTTGGCAAAAGAAAAGCCGCCGGCCCCCGGCATGGGGGCCGGCGGCGCGGGTTTCAGACGATGGCGAAGTGCTCGGTACCGGCGGACAGGTCCTGGTTGCGGGCGCGCTGGCTGTTGAGCTTGATCTGCAGGCGCAGGTCGTTCAGCGAGTCGGCGTTGCGCAATGCATCTTCGTAGGTGATGACGTTGCTCTCGTACAGGTCGAACAGCGACTGGTCGAAGGTTTGCATGCCCAGGTTGCGGCTCTTCTTCATGATCTCCTTGATCTCGGAGACCTCGCCCTTGAAGATCAGGTCGGAGATCAGCGGGGTGTTGAGCATCACCTCGACCGCGGCGGCCCGGCCTTTGCCGTCCTGTTTGGGGATCAGGCGCTGCGAGATCATGCCGCGCAGGTTCAGCGACAGGTCCATCAGCAACTGGTCGCGCCGCTCTTCGGGGAAGAAGTTCACGATGCGGTCGAGCGCCTGGTTGGCGCTGTTGGCGTGCAGGGTGGCCAGGCACAGGTGGCCGGTCTCGGCGAACACCACGGCGTGTTCCATGGTTTCGCGGTCGCGGATTTCACCCATCAGGATCACATCGGGCGCCTGGCGCAGGGTGTTCTTGAGTGCGGCCTCCCAACTGTCGGTGTCCAAGCCCACCTCTCGGTGGGTGACCACGCAGTTCTTGTGCGGGTGGACGAACTCGACCGGGTCTTCGACCGTGATGATGTGGCCGTAGGAGTTCTCGTTGCGCCAGTCCACCATCGAGGCCAGCGTGGTCGACTTGCCCGAGCCGGTGGCGCCCACCATGATGCACAGGCCGCGCTTGGTCATCGCCACTTCCTTGAGCACCTGGGGCAGGCCCAGGTCGTCGATGGTGGGCAAGGTCATCGGGATCACCCGCAACACCATGCCGACCTTGCCCTGTTGCAGGAAGGCATTGACGCGGAAGCGCCCGATGCCGGCCGGCGAGATCGCGAAGTTGCATTCCTTGGTTCGTTCGAACTCGGCCGACTGCTTGTCGTTCATGATCGAGCGGGCCAGCGCCACCGTGTGCACCGAGGTCAGCGGCTGAGGCGAGACCTTGGTGATGCGTCCGTCCACCTTGATGGCCGGTGGAAACTCGGCGGTGATGAACAGGTCGCTGCCGTTTCTGCTCACCATGAGCTTGAGCAGATCGTTGATGAATTTGCTCGCCTGATCGCGTTCCATGTGGAGATGTCCTGCTGTGGGGGCTGTGTCTATTTCTGGTGGTCGCTGAGCCGGGCGCTCACCACGCGCAGGCGCAGTGAGAGCTTGCGGGCCAGCAGGGCGACCAGGCTGGCGGCCAGTTGAGGGGCCTGGGTCATCATTTCGTCGAGGGTGTCGGCACTGAGCACCGCCACGTCGCAGGGCGTCAGGGTGGTGCAGGCCGAGAACCGGATGCCGCTGTCGAGCAGCGACATCTCGCCCAGGATGTCGCCGGGCCGGGTCTCGGCCAGGCGCAGGTGCTCGCCCCAGGGCTGCACCCGGTCCACCGCGATGGCGCCGTTGAGCAACACCACCATGAAGTTGCCGTACTCGTCCTGCAGGATCAGGTCGCGGTTGGCCGGCACGGTGGCAAAGTCGAAGAAACGCTCCATCCGCTCGATGCCGTCGGCCGGCAACTGCGCCATGTACTTGTCGCGCGCCCACAGGCCCTGCAGCATCTTGCTGCCCTGGGCGGACGAGAGGCGCTTGGCGCCCACCTCGACCGCGCGGGCCTCCCAGGGCACCAGCATGGCCGAGTCGACGCCCTGGCCGGCAAAGGCGGTCGAGAACAGAACCGAGTCCTGCGGGTCATCCGGGCGGGGTGCGGTCTTCTGTCTGAGCAGTCCGAGGATGCCTTTCATGGGTGACTCCCTTGCTTTTGTTTTGTGGTGTTGTTCTGGGCGTGAAGAGCGTCAGCCCGGGAAGTTTTCCGGCGTCTTGGCCTTGCTGCGGGCTTCGGCTGCACTGATCACATTGCGCCGCACCAGATCGGTCAGGCACTGGTCCAGGGTCTGCATGCCCACGCTGTTGCCGGTCTGGATGGCCGAGTACATCTGCGCCACCTTGGCCTCGCGGATCAGGTTGCGGATGGCGCTGGTGCCGACCATGATCTCGTGCGCCGCCACGCGGCCCTGGCCGTCCTTGGTCTTGCACAGGGTCTGCGAGATCACCGCCTGCAGCGACTCGGACAACATGGCGCGCACCATTTCCTTCTCTTCGGCCGGAAACACGTCGATGATCCGGTCGATGGTCTTGGCCGCACTCGAGGTGTGCAGGGTGCCGAACACCAGGTGGCCGGTCTCGGCCGCCGTCATGGCCAGTCGGATGGTCTCCAGATCGCGCATTTCACCGACCAGGATGGCGTCCGGGTCTTCACGCAGGGCCGATTTCAGGGCCGCGTTGAAGCTCAGGGTGTGCGGGCCCACCTCGCGCTGGTTGACCAGGCATTTCTTGGATTCGTGCACGAACTCGATCGGGTCTTCCACCGTCAGGATGTGGCCGTATTCGCTCTCGTTGAGGAAGTTGACCATGGCCGCCAGCGTGGTCGACTTGCCCGAGCCGGTCGGCCCGGTCACCAGCACCAGCCCGCGCGGCTTGAGCGACAGGTCGGCAAAAATCTTGGGTGCGTTGAGTTGCTCCAGCGTCAGGATCTTGGACGGAATGGTCCGGAACACCGCGCCCGAGCCACGCTGGTGGTTGAAGGCATTGACCCGGAAGCGGGCCAGGCCTTCGATTTCGAACGAGAAGTCGACCTCCAGGAACTCTTCGTAAGCCTTGCGCTGCGAATCGTTCATGATGTCGTACACCATGGCGTGCACCGTCTTGTGGTCAAGTGCATCCACATTGATGCGGCGCACATCCCCGTGGACCCGGATCATCGGTGGCAGGCCGGCCGACAGGTGCAGGTCGGAGGCCTTGTTCTTGACGCTGAATGCCAGCAACTGGGTGATGTCCACGGAATCCCTCTTTCCACTTGATAGTTTGCTACGCTCGCAGGTAATTATGACGATGATTGGTAACAACCTCCAAGCTGTGCAGGAGCGCATCCGCCGTGCCTGCGAGGCAGCCGGGCGCGCGCCGGGCAGCGTGCGCCTGCTGGCCGTGTCCAAGACCTTTGGCCCCGACGCGGTGCGCGAGGCCGCCGCCGCCGGCCAACACGCCTTTGGCGAGAACTACCTGCAAGAAGGCGTGGCCAAGATCGAGTCCCTGGACGCCCCGCCCGAGCCCCTGCGCCCTCGCCCCGAGTGGCATTGCATCGGGCCGGTGCAATCCAACAAGACCCGCCTGGTGGCGGCCCATTTCGACTGGCTGCACTCGGTGGACCGGCTGAAGATCGCCCAGCGCCTGAGCGAGCAGCGCGGGGCCGACCAGCCCCCGCTGCAGATCTGCCTGCAGGTCAACATCGACGGCGGGGCCAGCAAGTCGGGTGTGGCGCCCGATGAGGTGCTGGCCCTGGCCCGCGAGGTGGCGCTGCTGCCGCGCCTGTGCCTGCGCGGGCTGATGACCATCCCCGAGCCACGGGCCGATTTCGAGGCCCAAAAGCAGGTGCATCTGCGCGCCCGGGCCCTGTTCGATGCGGTGCGTGCGGCGGGTCTGCCCGGGGCGGCCCAATTCGACACCCTGTCCATGGGCATGACCGGTGACCTGGAGGCCGCCATCCACGCCGGCAGCACGATGGTGCGCGTGGGCACGGCCATCTTCGGCGGGCGCAGCTACCCCGTGGCCTGAGCCCCGGCCGGGCCACGGCCTGTGGACACCGCGCTTCGGCGCGTGCTCATTCTCATGGGCTGATCGGCGCATCCCTCTGCACAAAGTACCGGCGATGCGCCATGGCGGCGCGCTCGGCGGGTGTGGGCGCGCGCAGCCGGTCGAGTGCGCTGGGCAGATACATGATCTTCGGCTGGCTCCATCGCGGAGCACCAATGCTCCAGAAAGCATGGCGGGCGCCCCCAGCGTGGCCGGTCATCCCAACTTCTGAGGCGCTGGTGCCGCGAGCGGACTTGCGACATACCACCCAGGAGACACCATGCTTGCCACCGCACTGCCTGCACTGTTCATCAGCTTGTGGGCGTTTTCTGCCCTGGCCCAGGAAGATGCCCGCCCGCACAGGGAGGCCGTGAAGCGTGTCGACGAAGCCTTCATTCGCGCCAACCAACTCAAGACACCCGACTGGCCCTCCACCGGTGTCGACTACGCCGAGACCCGTTACAGCCGACTGGACCAGATCCATGCCGGCAACGCCCGGCAACTGGGTCTGGTCTGGTCGTACAACCTGCAGTCCACGCGCGGCGTGGAGGCCACACCGGTTGTCGTCGACGGCGTGATGTACCAGACCGCGTCGTGGAGCGTGGTGCACGCCATCGACGCGCGCACAGGGCGGAAAATCTGGAGCTACGACCCCAAGATCGATCCCGCTCGGGGCAAGAATGGGTGCTGTGACGTGGTCAACCGCGGTGTGGCGCTCTGGAAAGGCAAGGTCTACGTGGGCGCCTTTGACGGACGTTTGATCGCGCTCGACGCCACCACCGGTGCGGTGGTGTGGGAGAAAAACACCCTGGAGGGTCACCCCGGGCCCTACACGATCACGGGCGCACCGCGTGTGTTCAAGGGCAAGGTCATCATCGGGAACGGCGGCGCCGAATTCGGCGTGCGCGGCTTCATCACCGCCTACGACGCCGAGACGGGCGAGCAGCGCTGGCGCTGGTACAGCGTCCCAGGCGACCCGGCCCAGCCCTACGAGACGCCTGAGTTGAAGGCGGCCGCCAAAACCTGGGACCCGAGTGGCGAGTACTGGAAGGCGGGCGGCGGTGGCACCCTGTGGGACAGCATGGTCTTCGACCCCGAGTTGAACACGATGTACGTCGGTGTGGGCAATGGCTCGCCGTGGTCGGCCAAGGTGCGCAGCCCCAAAGGGGGCGACAACCTGTACCTGGGCTCCATCGTGGCGCTGGACCCGGACACAGGCAAGTACAAATGGCATTACCAGGAGACGCCTTCGGACAACTGGGACTACACCTCGACCCAGCCCATGATCCTGGCGGACATCCTGCTGGGCGGCAAACGGCGCAAGGTCATCCTGCACGCGCCCAAGAACGGCTTCTTCTTTGTGTTGGATCGCACCAATGGCCAGTTCATCTCCGCCAAGAACTTCGTGCCGGTGACCTGGGCCAAGGGCTACGACAAGAACGGCCGCCCCATTGGCATTGCGGCGGCGCGCGATGGACGCGACCCCGACGCCGTGCCGGGCCCCAACGGCGCACACAACTGGCACCCCATGTCTTACAACCCCCAAACCGGCTTGGTGTACCTGCCCGCGCAGCACATTCCTGCGGCGCTGGTGGATGATCCAGGCTGGAAGTTCAATCAACTGCGGCCCATGGCCCTGGGATCGGGCACGGGCTGGAACACCGCCAAGATCATTCCCGCCGAGCCGCCCAAGAGCCAACCCATGGGCCGTCTGCTCGCCTGGGACCCCGTGCGCCAGAAAGAAGTCTGGCGCGTGGAGCACATCTCACCCTGGAACGGTGGCACGTTGACCACGGCCGGCAATCTGGTGTTCCAGGGCACGGCCGATGGGCGCTTTGTGGCGTATGACGCCACCAGCGGAAAGACGCTCTGGGAGAGCCCGGTGGGTACCGGCGTCGTGGCCGCGCCCAGCACCTACCTGGTGGACGGCCAGCAATACGTGTCCATCGCCGTGGGGTGGGGGGGCGTTTACGGTTTGGCGGACCGCGCCTCAGACAAACAGATGCCCGGCACCGTCTATACCTTTGCGCTGGGGGGCGGCGCCAAGCTGCCTGACTTTGTGGCGTATCGCGCTGGCAAGTTGCTGCAAGGCGTGAAGTACGACCCCGCCAAGGTGCCTGAAGGCATGGGTCTGTACCTGGCCAATTGCTATGTCTGCCACGGCGTGCCTGGCGTCCAGAAAGGTGGCGCCTTGCCCAACCTGGCCTACCTCGACGCAGACTACATCGAGCACCTGCCCAGCTTCATCTTCAACGGGCCGGCCACCTCACGCGGCATGCCTGATTTCACCGGCAAGCTGACGGCGGATCAGGTGGAGGCGATCAAGGCCTTCATCCAGGGCACCGCCGACGCCATTCGCCCCCCCAGCGCTCAATAACCCCCAAGGAGACCCCATGACCGTGCAACACCCCCTCAAGTTCTACATCGACGGGCAGTGGGCCGATCCCGCCGCACCGGCGACCCACGACGTCGTCAACCCCTCCACCGAAGCGGTCTGTGCGCGGATCAGCATGGGGGGCGTCGCCGATGTCAACCGGGCCGTGGCCGCCGCGCGGCGCGCCTTTGTCACCTACTCGCAGACCACGCGCGAAGAGCGCCTGGCCCTGCTGGGCAGGGTGCTGGAGGTCTACCAGAAGCGCTACGGCGACATCGTGGCGGCCATCTCTCTGGAAATGGGCGCACCCCTGTGGTTGTCCAAGGCGGCGCAGGCGGCGATGGGTGTGGCGCATCTGGCCACCACCCTGGAGGTGCTGAAGAACTTTGCGTTCGAGCAGGTGCACGGCACCACGGCGATCGTGCACGAGCCTGTGGGCGTGGTGGGCATGATCACACCCTGGAACTGGCCCATCAACCAAATCATGTGCAAGGTCGCACCGGCCCTGGCCGCGGGGTGCACCATGGTCCTCAAGCCGTCTGAAATGGCGCCCCTCAACGCCTTGCTGGTGGCCGAGGTACTGCACGAGGCGGGGGTGCCCCCCGGCGTGTTCAACCTGGTCAACGGCGACGGCCTCACGGTGGGGCATGCGCTGTCGGTTCACCCTGACATCGACATGATGACCTTCACGGGCTCCACCCGCGCGGGCATTGCCGTGGCCAAGGCCGCGGCTGAGACGGTCAAGCGGGTGGCCCAGGAACTGGGGGGCAAATCGGCCAACATCGTGCTGGACGATGCCGACCTCGACAAGGCCGTCAAGCAGGGGGTGCAAGCCGTGCTGATGAATTCGGGCCAGAGTTGCAACGCGCCCACGCGCATGTTGGTGCCGCGTGCCAAGCAGGCACAGGCCATGGCCCTGGCCAAGGCCGTTGCAGAGGCCACTCCGGTGGCCGACGCGCTGGCCGAGGGCATGCACATGGGCCCGGTCGCCAGCCAGGCACAGTTCAGCAAGATCCAGGGCCTGATTCAGCAAGGCATCGCCGAAGGCGCCACCTTGGTCGTCGGCGGTATCGGCCGGCCGGAAGGCTTGACACAGGGCTTTTTCGTCAAGCCCACCGTGTTCGCCGACGTGCGCAACGACATGACCATTGCGCGCGAAGAGATCTTTGGCCCGGTGCTGGTGATGATCCCGTACGACAGCGAAGAGGAGGCGATCCGCCTGGCCAACGACACCCCATTCGGCCTGTCGGGCTACGTTCAGTCGGGCAGCCTGGACCATGCACGCCGGGTGGCCCAGCAACTGCGCACAGGCATGGTTCACCTGAACGGCGCAGGCCCCGACTTCGCGGCGCCGTTTGGGGGTTACAAGCAATCGGGCAACGGGCGCGAGTGGGGCGAGCACGGCTTCCGTGATTTCCTGGAGGTCAAGGCCATCATGGGGGCCTTGGCCCGCTGAGCCATTGCCGAGACTGAGCCGTTGCCGATGGAGCCCATGCTGCCGGGCCATCAGGGCGGCGGCTTTGGTGGCCCTGTGGTTCAGGCGCATTGAACGCGTTGCTCAACCCAGGCCGCCGGCCCGTTCGCAAGCCCGGCGGGCCGATCCTGGCTTGCCCGGTGGGGCCTAAAGCAGCTTCAGTCGGGTGGTGTTCTTGACCTCTTCCATCACCGCATAGGTGCGTGTTTCACGCACCCCGGGCAGCTGCCACAGCACCGAGCCCGCAAACGACCGGTACGAGGCCATGTCGGCCATGCGGGTCTTGAGCAAGTAGTCGAAGCCGCCGGCCACCATGTGGCATTCCATGATCTCGGGGCGGATCTGCACGGCGGCCTGGAATTCTTCGAACACATGGGGCGTGGTGCGGTCCAGCAGCACCTCCACGAAGACCATCATGCCGGCCCCCAGCTTGAGCGGGTTGAGCCTCGCCTCGTAGCCCAGGATGTAGCCCTCGCGGGTCAGGCGTTGCACCCGGGCCAGCACGGCCGTGGGTGACAAGGCCACGGACTCGGCCAGCTTGAGGTTGGAGATGCGTCCGTCTTCCTGCAGCACTTGCAGGATGCGCAGGTCGATGCGGTCGAGATCGGTGGGGGTATCGCTCATGGTCAGGGGCAGGCAGGGCAGCCCCCGATTGTGCGGTGTCTCAGGCGGCTTTGGCCGCCAGGGCAGGGGGCGTTGCGGTCACAGCGCTCACGGTTGCGGCCGCACCATCCGGCACTCGGTGCCCTGCGCCAGTTCGTTGCCGGTGTACATCGCATCGGTTCGGAAGCCGTAGTTCGTGCCCTCCCAGCCGACCTTGACGGTTTTGCCATCGACCGGCGCAATGGTGTTGACCACCTGGGGCAGCAGGGCCTGGTGGTCTTCACCCCGCATGCGCACCGGGCCCACCGGGGTGTCCAGGGTCAGGTCTTCGAGCGAACGGGCGATCTTGGCGGCATCCAGCGATTGCGCCTTCTGGATGGCGGCGGCCAGGAAGCGCGGTGTCATGTCGATGCGGGGGGCCAGAAAATCCTTGCCGGTGCGCGCCTTGTAGGCCTTGGCCAGGGCGTCGACCCGGGGCGTGTCGGCCTCGCCGGGGTGCCATTCGGCCACCCAGGTCAGCTGCCCCAGCTTGGCCTGCGACACGGCCAGCACGGTGCCCGGGATCGAGCCCGCGCTGTGGTTGAAGTAGCGCAGCCCATAGCCAGCATCGCCCGCCGCCTTGAGCAGCAGCGTCATGTCCTGGCCCCAGTTGCCTGTGATCACCGAATCGGCGCCCGCGGCCTTCATCTTGGCCACATAGGGTGAAAAGTCTTTCACCCGCCCGATCGGGTGCAGGGTCTCACCCACAAACTGGATGTCGGGCCGCGCCAGGCCCACCAGCTCTTGCCCGTAGTGCGCCCATTGCTTGCCGTGCGCATAGTCCTGGTTCAGCAGGTAGACCTTCTTGACCTCGGGCATCTTCTTGATGGTGTTGGCAATCGCCTTCATCTTCATGGCCGTGTTGGCCTCGAACTGGAAATGCCAGAAGTTGCACGACTTGCCGGTCAGGTCGGGGTCGATCGAGGAGTGGTTCAGCACCAGCACCGCCCGATCAGGGTTGCGTTCATTGTGTTTGGCCACGGCCTGCACCAGGGCCGCCACCACCGAGGAGCCCGAGCCCCCGGTGACGATGGCCCGAGCACCCTGGTCGATGGCCGCTTGCAAGGCGCTCAGGCTTTCCTGGGCCGACAGCTTGCTGTCGAACTGCAGCAGCTGCAGCTTCACGGGGCTGCGGCCGGCCACCGCGATGCCGCCCTTGGCGTTGATCTCTTCGATCGCGAACTGGGTGTGGGTGAGCATCAGCTCGCCCACATTGGCAAAGGGCCCGGACAGCGGATCGATGTAGGCCAGTTTGAAAGGCGCGTCGGCCGGGGCGGCCCAGGCGTTGCCGGCGAGGCCTGTCAGCAGCAGGGCGGCGGCACTGAGTGCGTGGCGGCCAACTCGGCGCGGGGGATGGTTCATGAGGTGTCTCCGTTGGGGGGGTGAGAGGGCGACCCGATGGGGCGCCTGAGGGAATCCATCCGACCGGCCGATCTCATGCTGCATCCCGCCGGTTCAGGCGGCCGCTGCGCCGCGGCGGCGGCTGCGCCGCAGCCCCAGCACGCGCCAGGCCAGCGGGGCCAAGGTCTGCACCAGCTCTTCGGGGCTCATGCGGCCATCGGGGCGGTACCAGTTGTACAGAAAGCCGGGCAGGCTGCAGGCCGCCAGGGCGGTGATGCGGGTCTCGTCGAAATCGAACATGCCATCTTCGCGGCCTTGCTCCAGCAGGGCGCACAGCCGGTCGTAGAAGTGGTTGGCCAGCTTCTTCTGGGCCACCAGGTACTCGGGGCGGTAGACCTGGGGCTCGCGGTAGGGGAAAAAGGCCGCAGGGTAGTGCGCCAGCGTGGCGCGGATCAAGCGTTCGATGCCTTCGGTCACCTTTTCATGGGCGGGGCGGGGGTCATCGTCGGCAAAGTCCAGGCTGGTGAAGCAGGCCACCGCAGGGCGCCAGGACAGCTGCTCGAAGATCTCGAGCTTGTTGTGAAAGTAGTAGTAGACGAAAGGCTTGGTCACCCCCAGGCGCTGGGCGATCTGGTCAATGGTGGTGTTGGCATAGCCTTGCTCGGCAAACAGGCCTTCGGCGGCGCGCAGGATGCTCTCGCGCTTCTCGTCGGTGCGGGCGGTATCGGCCTTCTGGCGGCCACGGGGAGGGGTTGATTTTTTGCTCATGGCCAGATTTTGCCTGTCGCGCGGGTTCTACCTTTGGGTAGCATTGTTCTACCTGTCGGTATATATTGGCAAGCCGCTTGCGAGGCATCATTCCTATCGCTAACCCTGATGCCCGCCCGGGCCGGCTTCTTCCCAGGAAAGCCCCGGCAAGCCCCATCACACCCAAGGAGACACCATGGCCCCGACCGCCCAGCCCGCCGCTGTTGCCGAAGTTCCGCTGCACGAACACCTGCGTCGCCACGCGCGCGAGCGGCCCGGGGCCGTGGCCTACCTCTGGTACGGGCGCGCCCTCAGTTGGGCCGAGATCGACCGCGCCAGTGACGCCTTTGCCGCGCGCCTGCAAGCACTGCAGGTCCAGCCGGGCGAGCCGGTGGCCCTGTTTCTGGGCAACTGCCCGCAGTACGTGGTGGCGCACTTCGGCATCCAGAAGATCGGCGCCATCGTCTGCCCCTGCGGCCCGCTCAACAAGGAGCACGAGCTCAGCTACCAGCTCAACGACCTGCGCGCCCGGGTCATCGTGGCCGCCGACAGCCTGCTGCCCGTGGTCGAGCGCGTGCGCGCCCAGACGGCGTTGCAGCAGGTCTTCATGGTGCGCCAGGCCGCCTGGCTGCCCGCCGACCCGGCCCTGGATGTGCCGCCGGAGCTGCTGGCCCTGCGCGACAACCCTTTGCCGCGGCCTGAGGGTTGCGAAGACTTCCAGGCGGCCCTCGATGCGGGCGGCCAGCCCGCGCCGGTGACGATCCATCTCGATGACGTAGCCCTGATGACCTACACCTCGGGCACCACCGGCCTGCCCAAGGGGGCCATGCTGAGTTACGGCAATGCCCTGTTCAAGACCGCGGCGGCCGCCAACTGCAACGTCGTGACCCCGAATGACGTGCTGCTGGCGATTGCCCCGCTGTACCACATCGCCGGCATGGTGATGGGCATCAACGTGCCGGTCTACACCGGGGCCACCACGGTGCTGCTGCAGCGCTTCGACCCCGTGGCCACGGCCCAGGCGCTGGCCCGGCACCGCGTCAGCTGGTGGTACAGCATTGCCCCCATGAACGTGGCGGTGATGCAGGTGCCCGGTGTGCGCGAGCTCGATTTCTCGGCCTTGCGCATGAACCCCGTCACCAGCTTCGGCATCACCTTCACCGAGGCCCTGGCACGGCAATGGCATGGCCTGGCCCCGAACTGCACCAGCTTCGAGGCCGCCTACGGCCTGAGCGAGACCCACACGGTCGACACCTACATGCCGCATGACGCCATCCGCTGGGGCGCGCACGGCAAAGCCGTGCCCGGCAACGAGATCCGCATCGTCGACCCCGAGACCGGTGCCACGCTGCCCCCCGGCGAAGTGGGCGAGATCACCCTGCGCAGCCCGGGCAACTTCAAGGGCTACTGGAACCAGCCCGAGGCCACCGCCAAGACCCTGCGCCAGGGCTGGGTCTGGACGGGTGACATGGGCCGGCTCGATGCCGAGGGCTACCTCACCTTCATCGGTCGCTTCAAGGAGATGATCAAGGTCTCGGGCTACAGCGTGTTTCCCGAAGAGGTGGAGACCATCCTGATCAAGCACCCCGCAGTGGCCCAGGCCGCCGTGCTGGGCGTGCCCGACCCTGACAAGGGCGAGGTGGTGCGGGCCTTCATCGTGCGCAAGCCCGGTCTCGCCCTGGAGGCGCCCGAGTTGCTGCAATGGGCGCGTGACAACATGGCCCCCTACAAGGCCCCACGCGAGGTCCGCTTCATCGACGCGCTGCCCGCCACCGGGGCCGGCAAGGTGCTGCGCCGCCTGCTGCGCGACGTGGCTTGATTGCCATTCGTGCCGTCCCGCATTTCTGTTTCAACCGGTCTGGAGCCCTTGTGACCCATCCTGTGTTTTCCAAAGTCCTGGTCGCCAACCGTGGTGAGGTGGCCCTGCGCATCGTGCGCGCCCTGCATGAGATGGGCATCGCCAGCGTGGCGGTGCATGCCCGCGACGATGCCGAGGCACCCCATGTGCGTGCGGCCGATCAGGCCGTGGCGCTGGCCGCCACCGGCCCGGCGGCCTACCTTGATGCCGCGGCCCTGATCGCCGTGGCGCGCGACACCGGCTGCCAGGCCGTGCACCCGGGCTACGGCTTTCTCAGTGAGCGCGCCGACTTTGCCGAGGCCTGCGCCCAGGCCGGCCTGCGCTTCATCGGGCCCAGCGTGGACACGCTGAACACCCTGGGTGACAAGGCCGCTGCGCGTGCCCTGGCTCAACGCGGCGGCGTGCCGCTGATGCCGGGCAGCACCGGGGCGGTCACGCTGGAAGCGGCCCAGGCCTTCATGGCCGCCCAGCACGGCGCCGGCGTGATGGTCAAGGCGGTGGGCGGTGGTGGCGGGCGCGGCATGCGGGCCGTGCAGCACCCCGACGAGCTGCCCGAGGCCTGGCTGCGTTGCCGCTCCGAGGCGCTGGCGGCCTTCGGCGTCGAGGGCGTGTATGTGGAGCGCCTCATGACCGGGGCCCGCCACATCGAGGTGCAGGTGCTGGGCGACGGCCACCAGGTGATGGCCCTGGGCGAGCGCGAATGCAGCGTGCAGCGGCGCTTCCAGAAACTGGTCGAGGTGGCGCCCAGTCCCTCGCTCACGCCGGCCCTGCGCGCCGCCCTCACCGAGTCGGCCCTGCGGCTGGCGCGCGAGCTGCGCTACCAAGGCCTGGGCACCTTTGAATTCCTGGTCGACCTGGCCTCGGCCGACTTGCCCTTTGTCTTCATCGAGGCCAATGCCCGGTTGCAGGTTGAGCACACCGTCACCGAAGAGGTGACTGGCCTGGATCTGGTGCAGCTTCAGATCGCCCTGGCCGGCGGCCGCAGTCTGGCCCAGCTGGGGCTGGATTCGCTGCGCCCCCCCGAGCCACGCGGCTTTGCCGTGCAGTGGCGCATCAACGCCGAAACCCTCAGCGCCGACGGCCAGGCCATCCCCGGCCACGGCTGCCTGAGTCGCTTCGAGCTGCCCACCGGGCCCGGCATCCGCATCGACACCCACGGTGTGGCCGGCGCCAGCCCCTCGCCGCACTACGACACCCTGCTGGCCAAGCTCATCGTCAGCTCGCGCAGCCCGGCCTTTGCCGACGTGCTGCGGCGCTCGCAGCGTGCCCTGGCCGAGTGCCGCATCGAAGGCCTGGCCACCAACCTGGGCCTGTTGCGGGTGATCGCGGCCCGGTCCGAGATGGCCAGCCAGCAGATCCACACCCGCTGGCTGGAGCAGGTGCTGCCCGAGTTGCTGGCCGCCGTGCCGGTGGCGCCCACCGTCCCGCAGGTTGCGTCCACCGAGTCACGTGCCCCTGTGGCGGCTTTGCCCGAGGGCGCGGTGGCCGCCCCCATGCCGGCGCGTCTGGTGCAGTTCAATGTGGCGGTGGGCGATGTGTTGCCGGCGGGCGCCCCGCTCGCGGTGCTGGAGGCGATGAAGATGGAGCACGTGTTGCAGGCCCCCCAGGCCGGCCGCGTGCTGGCCCTGGCCGCCGAGCCGGGCGACTACCTGAGCGCCGGCCAGGCGGTGCTGGTGCTTGAGCCCGTGGTCGGCGCGCTGCAGGCCCAGGCCGTGCAGCAAGCGCTGGACCCGGACCACATCCGCCCCGACCTGCAGCGCGTGATCGACCGCCACGCCCACACCCTCGACCAGAACCGCGGGGCCGCCGTGGCCAAGCGCCATGCCCAGGGCGGGCGCACCGCGCGCGAGAACATCGCCGACCTGTGCGATGCCGACAGCTTCATCGAATACGGCGCGCTGGCCATTGCCGCCCAGACCCGGCGCCGCAGCCTCGAAGACCTGATCGCCAACACCCCGGCCGACGGCATGGTGACCGGCATCGGCAGCGTCAACGCGGCGCAGTTCGGCCCCGAGCGTTCGCGCGCCGTGGTCATGGCCTACGACTACACCGTGCTGGCCGGCACCCAGGGCATGCGCAACCACCACAAGACCGACCGCATGCTGGCGCTGGCGCACCAGTTGCGCCTGCCGGTGGTGCTGTTTGCCGAAGGCGGCGGCGGGCGGCCGGGCGATACCGACATGCCCATCGTGGCCGGCCTCAACAACCACACCTTCAGCCGCTTTGCAGCCCTGTCGGGTCAGGTGCCGGTGGTGGGCATCGTGCACGGGCGCTGCTTTGCCGGCAATGCCGCCTTGCTGGGCTGTGCCGACGTGATCATCGCCACCGAGGCCAGCAACATCGGCATGAGCGGGCCGGCCATGATCGAGGGCGGCGGCCTGGGCGTGTTCAAGCCCGAGCAGATCGGCCCCAGCGACGTGCAGTCGACCAATGGCGTGATCGATGTGCTGGTGCGCGACGAGGCCGAGGCCGTGGCCGTGGCGCGGCAATACCTGTCGTACTTCCAGGGGCCGCTGGCCGAGTGGCAGGCCCCCGACCCGCGTCGGCTGCGCCACGCCGTGCCCGAGAACCGCCTGCGCGTGTACGAGGTGCGCGAGGTGATGCGCGGCCTGGTCGACGAAGGCTCGCTGCTGGAGCTGCGCGCCGGCTTTGGCGCCGGCATGGTGACCGCGCTGGCGCGCATCGAAGGCCGGGCCGTGGGCCTGATCGCCAACAACCCGCGCCATCTGGGCGGCGCCATCGATGTCGAGGCGGCCGACAAGGCAGCCCGCTTCATGCAGCTGTGCAATGCGCACGGCCTGCCCATCGTCTCGCTCACCGACACCCCGGGCTTCATGGTCGGCCCCGACATCGAGGCCCAGGCCCAGGTGCGCCATGTGTGCCGCATGTTCGTGGTGGCCGCCCACCTCAGCGTGCCGTTTTTTGCCGTGGTGCTGCGCAAGGGCTATGGCCTGGGCGCCCAGGCCATGACAGCGGGCGGTTTTGATGCGCCGGTGTTCACGGTCGCCTGGCCCACGGGCGAATTCGGCGCCATGGGCTTGGAGGGCGCCGTGCGCCTGGGCTTTCGCAAAGAGCTGGAGGCCGCCCCCGCCGGCCCCGAGCGCGAGACCTTGTTCAAGCGCCTGGTCGAGCAGCAGTACGCCAACGGCGAGGCCATGAACATGGCCGCCACGCTCGAGATCGACGCCGTCATCGACCCGGCCGACACCCGCAGCTGGCTGCTGCGCGGCCTGGCCTCGGCCACCCAGCAGCCGCGCCAGCCGGGGCGGTTTGTGGACACCTGGTGAGGTCATCGCGACTTGGGGCGGGGGCATTTAAGGCTGTACAACAGCCATCTGCATTCTTGAGGAGGCAAGCATGACCATCGGCATTGTGATCAACAACAAGCGCACCCAGGTCGTGCGTCTGCCTCAGGACATGCGCCTGCCTGATGGTGTTCGCCAGGTTGCGATACGTGCCAACGGGCAGGAGCGAATCCTGGTGCCTGTGGGGCAATCCTGGGACAGCTTTTTTCTCGGCGGTCACCAGGTGAATGATGATTTTCTACCTGAGCGAGCCAGTCAGCGTCAGCCCGCGCGGGAAGACCTCTGATCAAGCTTTAAAAGCGCCCATGCCGCCCGGCCCCCTGCGCAAACCGGGCCGCACCCGCCTCGCCCTCGGCGGCCACCAGGGGCACGCCCAGGCGGCCTTCCTGGCGCAGCGCCTCGGCCAGCGGCAAATCCCACTGGGCGTAGGCCGAATACCGGTCGGCCAGCATGCATTGCTGCGGAAAGGCCGCGATCTCAAGTGCCAGGGCCTGCGCCACGGCCAGGGCCTGGCCGGGCGGTGTGACGCGGTTCACCAGCCCCATGGCCAAGGCTTCGGCTGCGCCCACGGGGCGCCCAGTCAGGATCAGGTCCAGCGCCCGGCCCATGCCCACCAGGCGGGGCAGGCGCACGGTGCCGCCGTCGATCAGGGGCACGCCCCAGCGCCGGCAGAACACGCCCAGCGTGGCCTCTTCATCGGCCACGCGCAGATCGGCCAGCAAGGCCAGCTCCAGGCCGCCGGCCACGGCATAGCCCTGGATCGCGGCAATCAGCGGCTTGCTCAGCGCCATGCGGGTGGGGCCCATGGGCCCGCTGCCCCCGCCCTCGGGATCGAGTTCGTTGCGCCGTGCCGGGTCGCCGACGGCACTCAGATCGGCCCCGGCGCAGAAATGCCCGCCGGCCCCGGTCAGCACCGCCACCCGCAGCGCGGGGTCGGCCTTAAAGCGTTCAAAGGCTTCGCGCAGTTCGCCGGCCACCACGCCATCGACGGCGTTGCGCTTGTCGGGGCGGTTCAGGGTGATGGTGCAGATCGGGTCGGCGGCTTCATAGCGGACGCAGGGCATGGCGGGTCTCCTCCGGTGTGAAGGCCATGGTAGGCCGCCTCGGGCCGCCCTGCCATGCGTCAAACCCCGAGGCAGGCGCCCGGCGGGCGCTTCAGCCCGGGGCCTTGTTCCAGGCCGAGCACCAGCCGTTGCCAGCCACGTGCTTGCGGCCGAACATGGCGCAGCCACCCCAGTCGTCGGTGGGCTTGCCCTGGTAGAACGAGCAGTTGTGGCAGCGCTGCTGCGGCGTGTGCTGGGCGTATTTCTTGGCATCGACGTGCTTGGTGTCGTGCTTGTAACCCAAGGCCATGGCCTGGTCGCTGGCTTCGTCCACATGGGCGCCGGCCTGGGCCTGGGCGGCTGTGGCGCCCAGGGCGCTGCTGGCGACGGCGAGGTGGCAGATGAACTGGCGGCGGGTGCTGGGTGCGGTCACGGAGGTCTCCTGGTCTGGGTATGGGAATGCCGGACTTTTTGCAACAGACGTGCCAGGCCCTGAAGACGGGGGATCCGGGCGCATCCGCGGCGCTTGGCATGCCCTCTGTGACAGATCTGCCGCCCGATGTGTGCCTTGGGCTTGCCCGAGCCTGTTCCCGGTGTGTCAGCCTGGAGCAGGCGGCCAGGGGCTTTCCCTGGGGCGTGTTGACGGCCTGTGAGGTCAACTGCCCACGTCGATCAGCCCGTGGCGCAAGGCCAGCAGCGTCATCTCGGCCTGGTTGCCCAGGCCCAGCTTCTGTTTCACGTTGTAGAGGTGGGTGCCCACGGTGGAGGCGCTGAGCTTCAGGGCCTCCGAGATCTGGGCCACCGACTGGCCGCGTGCGAGCTGCATGAAGACCTCGAACTCGCGCGCCGACAACTGACCCAGGGGCCCCTGGGGGCCCCCGTCCAGGTCTTGCATGGCCATGCGCTGGGCAATGGCGGCATCCAGGTAGCGTTGGCCGCGGGCGATGCTGCGCAGGGCGTCGATCAAGGCCTCGGGCGCGCTGCGCTTGGACAGGTAGCCCAGGGCCCCGGCCTGCAGGGCGCGGCGCGAGTGGCTGGTGTCCTCATGGGCCGACAGCGCCAGGATGCGCAGCTGCGGCAGGTGTGCCAGCAGCCGCTTGATGGCCTCCAGCCCGCCCATGCCGGCCATCGACAGGTCCATCACCACCACGTCGGGGGCGGCCGCGGCCACGCCCTGGCAGGCCGCCTCGCCGCTGTCGGCCTCGGCCACCACCTCGATGTCGGGTTCGGCCTGCAGCAGCAGCTTGAATCCCATGCGGACCACGGCGTGGTCATCCACCAGCATCACCCTCACGCGCCATCTCCCTTCAGGCCCGCGCGGGGCAGCCGGGCGCGCAGGGCCAGGCCGCCCGTGGGGCGTTGTTCAAACACCAGCTCGCCGCCCAGGGCCTGGGCGCGTTCGCGCATGCCGGCCACGCCGTAGTGGCGCGGCGCGTGCAGGTCATCCAGTTGCCCCTGCCCGTCATCGGCGATCCACAGCAGCACGCTCTGTGCCTGCACGGTCACTGCCACCTCGATGTGCTGCGCCTGGGCGTGGCGCAGGGCGTTGGTCACGGCCTCCTGCACGATGCGGTAGGCGGCGCTGGCGGTGGCCTCGTCCAGGCTGTCCAGCGGGCCCTCCAGCCGCAGTGAGAACTGCAGGCCTGGGTGGCTCTGGCGCCAGTCGCCCAGCAGGTCTTGCAAGGCGTCGCCGAGGCCGAAGGGGTCGAGTGCCAGGGGTCGCAGGCGGGCCACCAGCCGATGCATGCCTTCGTAGATGTGGTCGGCACAGCTCAGCACCAGCTGGGCCGACTGGCTCAGGGCCGGGTCGCCAGGCACCAGGCGGCGCTGGATGGTCAGGCCCGCGCTCTTGATGGCAGTGATCTGCTGGCCCAGTTCGTCGTGCAACTCACGGGCGATCGCGCCGCGCTCTTCTTCGATGCGGGCGTGCACCAGTTGGGCCAGCTCGCGGCTCTCGGCCAGGGCCTGGCGCGCTTCCTGGGCGGCGCGTTGGGCCTCGGCCTTGTCCTGCACTGCCTGGGCCATGCGGTTGAAGGCCTGGGCCACCAGGCGCGGCTCGCGGCCCCCTTGCTCGGGCAGGCGGATCGCATAGTGGCCGCCCTCCATGGCGCGCAGGCCTTCGGCCACCTGCTGCAGCGGCTTCAGCGCGCGGCCCATCAAGGCCCACACCGCGGCATTGGCCAGTGCAAAGCCGGCCAGCACCCCGCCCAGCATGGGCAGCAGGTCGTCCCAGCCGTCCAGCACCGCCCGCGAGGGGTCGGCGTACAGCACGATGCGGCCGCTGGGCAAGGCAATTTCTCGCGGGGCCAGGGGGGGTGACACCAGCCGGGTGTACCAGCCCGGGGCCTCGCGTCCGGGCTTGTAGGGGGATGGGGGCGAGCGGTACAGCTGCTGGCCCAGCGCATCGAAGAGCTGGATGTCGTTGGCGCGCACCCGGCCCACGCCATTGAGGAACTCGCGCATGCCGTCCAGGCCGCCGTAGCCATACACCCAGTTCACCCGGCCCAGCAACTGGCTGGCCACCACGTTGGCACCGTCCACCTCGTCGCGCACGCTGCGCCGGGTGTTGTCGATCTGCAGGCCCACCAGCAGCGAGGCCATCAGCCCCAGCAGCACGGTGATGATCAGGTTCACTTGCAGGCGCAGGCTCATGGGGGGGCGCTCCGGGCGGGGCAGGGGGCGGGGTTCGGCATATCGCTGATGCTAGCGCCCATGGACACCCGGGTTTGCCCGTAGCGGTGGCCGTTTCATGAAAATCATGAGCCCCAAATGCAGATCTCACCGATGGCGTCGGGGGCGCCGATTGCGCACACTGGGTTCCGATGCAGCGGGCTGTCTCCGCTGCGTGGCCTTCACCGATTGCTGAACCCCATGTCCTCTCTTTGCCAGCCCCCTCATTTTCTTGTGCCTTCCCGATTCCGTTGCACGGCCACGGCCGGTGCCGCCCTGTGCTGTTGCCTGTTGGCGGGCGGCGCCGCTGCGCAAAGCCTGTCCGATGTGGTGGTCTCGGCCAGCCGTGCCGAGCAGAAGATCATGGACACCGCGGCCTCGGTCAACGTCGTGTCGCGTGATCAGATCCAAGAGGGCCAGGCCCAGGCCAACCTGTCGGAGTCGCTGGTGCGGGTGCCGGGCCTGTACGCGCTGAACCGCCAGAACTACGCGCAGGACCTGCAGATCTCCTCGCGCGGCTTTGGCGCCAACTCCACCTTCGGCGCGCGCGGCCTGCGCATCCTGGTGGACGGCATCCCTGGCACGGTGGCCGACGGCCAGGGCCAGATCTCGCACATCGACCTGGCCTCGGCAGACCACATCGAGGTCTTGCGCGGGCCGTTCTCGGTGCTGTATGGCAACGCCTCGGGCGGCGTGATCAGCGTCTTCACCGAAAAAGGCCAGCCCGGCCTGCAGCTCACGCCTTACTTCGAAACCGGCTCCTATGGCCTGCGCAAGTACGGCCTCAAGGCCACGGGCGAGCAGGACGGCATCAACTACGTGCTCAACACCGGCAAGCTCGAGAGCACCGGCTACCGCCAGCACAGCGCGGCCACGCGTGACAACACCAATGCCAAGCTGGGCTTCACGCTGGCCACCGGCACCCAGGTGCGGCTGGTGGCCAACCAGGTCGATCTGAGCGCGCAAGACCCGCTGGGCCTGACCGCGGCCCAGTTGCAGCAGAACCGCACCCAGCCCGGCAACTTTGCCCTGGCCTATGACACCCGCAAGACGATGCGCCAGACGCAGGGCGGCATGGTGCTCACGCACGCCTTCGATGCCAGCAACACCCTGGTGATCTCGCCCTACTACGGCGAGCGCAAGACCCAGCAGTTTCTCGCCGGCTCGGCGCTCACCGGCCTCACACCGGCCAACAACGGCGTGATCAACCTGGCCCGCACCTTCTATGGCCTGGACCTGCACTGGCAGCAGAAGACCGCACTGGCCGGCCTGCCCCTGCAATGGGTGGCCGGGCTGGACAGCAACCGCAACAACGACCGCCGCCTGACCTCCAACAACGTGGCTGGCCAGGCCCAGCCCAGCACGGCCACCAACCAGGACCTGAGCCAGTACGCCAGCAACCTCGACACCTACCTGCAGGCCGAGCTGCGCCTGGGCGAGCGCGACACCGTGAGCGCCGGCCTGCGCCACTCCAGCACCGAGCTGGGCTCGCAAAGCAACAACAAGCAGCCCGGCACCGGCCTGAGCCGCTTCCGCGCCACCACCGGCATGCTGTCGTGGCAGCACTACCTGCGCGACGACACCAATGTCTATGTCTCGTATGGCAGCGGCTTTGACACCCCCACGCTGAACCAGCTGGCCTACACCCCGGCCGCGCTGATCAACGCCAGCGTGGCCAACACCGGCAACTTCAGCCTGCAGGCGGCCAGCACGCATCAGATCGAACTGGGCCTGAAGACCGAGCTGGCCCAGGGCGTGCGCGGGCAGGCCGCAGTGTTCTCGTCCAAGACCCGCAACGACATCGTGATCGCCGCCAGCAACAGTGGCCGCACCGCCTTCATGAACGCGCCGCGCACCAGCCGCCAGGGCTTCGAACTCAGCCTGGCGGCCGAGCTGCCGTGGCAGCTGCGCTCCAACACTGCGCTGAGCTTTCTCAGCGCCACGGTCGACCAGGCCTACACCAGCTACGCCGCCGCCACCCCGGTGCTGATCGCCGCCGGCCGGCGTCTGCCGGGCGTGCCTGGGCGCAGCCTGTTCACCGAACTGGTCTGGCAAAAGCCCGACAAGGCCTGGGAGGCCGGTGTCGAGGCGCGCCTGGTGGGCAACATGGCCGCCTCCGATGCCAACACCGCGTTCGCGGGCGGCTACGGTGTGCTCAATGCCCGCGTGGTGGCCCGCCAGCAAGTGGGGGCCTGGCAGCTCACCGAGTTCCTGCGGGTCGACAACCTGGCCGACCGGGCCTATGTGGGCTCGCTCATCGTCAACCAGGCCAACAGCCAGTTCTACGAACCGGCGCCGGGGCGCAACTGGGTGATGGGCGTGAAGGCCGTGCTGAAGTTCTGAGGCGGATCGATGATGACCCGCCTGTGTGCCCATGAAAAAAGCCGCGGCGGGGCCCCGAGAGGGGGGCCCGCCCCGGCGC